>PASJ01000053.1 GCA_002711925.1 Pseudobdellovibrionaceae bacterium
CAGGAGACGCACATTTTTCTTTAGGTGAATATTATTTCAATAATAATGATTTTACGAAAGCTGCTTTAAACTTTCAAAAAGTTTTAAATTTCAAAGAATCAAGTCGATATGGTTGGTCTTTATATAAAATAGGCTGGTCTATGTATAACCTAGTAAAATACAAAAAAGCACAGAAATTTTGGAAGAAGTCTGTGATTTATGGTTCACTTAGCGACAAGACAAAGTCACTGAAAGATGAATCTTTAAAGGATTTAGTTTTTGCATATGCCGAGCTTAATGAAGATGATGATGCGATAGAATTCTATAGCAAATATGGTACAGATGAGCAGTTGTCAAAAATGCTATTTTTTCTCGGTCAAACTTACTATGAGCAAGGTAATTTAAAAAAATCTATAGAAACATATACAAAATTAATATCACTTAGTCCCCTAACTGAAAGAGCATTCAAATCTGAAAAAGAAATACTAGCCATTAGATTTGAGCAAAAAGAGTATGAAATAGTTTGGAAGAGACTTAAGAACTTTTATAGAAAATATAAACCAGGTAGCAATTGGGCTCAAGACAAAAGTAAGAAGATCATTAAAGAGTCAATGGATGATAGGGAAAAGTTGTTAATTTATTATCCCAAAAAGATTCATCAAGTAGCTCAAAAAACCAAGGTAAATGCCAAACCCTTATATGAAGAAGCTAAAATAGGTTATAACCTAGCATTAGATTTGAATCCTAAGTATTATAATAGACATGAAGTGTTAGAGTATCTTGGAGATATAGAATACCTTTTAAACAACTTCAAGTCTTCAGGGGGATATTATGAGAAGATAACTATGTCCGGACCTGAAAAAGCCAACATATACGATGAAGATAAAAAAATTAAGGAAGAAATACACAAGAGATCTAGTCTAAATATGCTTGATGCTTATAGTAAATACTTTTCTCCCGAATATAAGGTTTTGCAAACACTAACACCTGACTTTAACGAAGATTCAAGAGAGCTAGAAGACTCTTCTGAAAAATTCATAAAAGCTTGTAAGTTATATTTAAAATTTTATCCTCAAGATAGAGAAAAACAAAAAAATTGTGATTTATATATAAGTGAGATATATTATAGATCTTCTAATAAAGAAAAATCAAAAATATTTTTATGGCTTGTTGGTTCGAAATATAAAGGTACTAAAGAGGGGCAATCAGCAATTGATAACCTTGTTGCTCTTTATCAAGACAATAGAAAACAACAAATTATCATAGTAAAAAAGATATTAGCAATCGTCGAATACTCTGAAGGAAAAATTGGTGTAAAATTAAGAAATTTATTACGTCAGTATGCTTTAGAGGATATTGAAAAAATAGAGGATCCCAAAAGTCAAGCGAAAGCTTATGAGGATTTTGCAAGAAATAATCCAAATGATATAGAAATATCTAAGCTTTGGTACAATGCTTCTTCCGGTTATTTAAAAGCTAAAAGTATAAATAATGTTTTAAGAATAGATGAAATTATAATGAAAACCTTTCCAAACTTTTCACAGAATAAACTAATCTTAAAAAGACTTGGAACCTTAAATGATAAACTACTTAATTTTGATAAAGCTTTACCTTATTACATAAGCTACATGAAGATGTACCCTCAAGATGAAACAATTCCAGCTTTATTTCAAAGAACGTGTGAACTGAAAATTTTGTTAGAGGAAAGTGATGCGTTAGACTACTGTTTCAGATTTGCAAAGACATACCCAGAAGTGGGTAAAGTCTATATTGAGCAGGCATTCGAAGCTGCGAGAATGGCAGGTGATTTTGATAATATGGCAAATATAATTTATGAATATTTGCTACCAAACTTCAAGTTTAGCGTATCAGAAGTTTTTTCATTTAACACCTTAATTTATAATTCACCAAAAATATCAGAGTCATACAGGCTGAGAGCTAAGGCTTTTATTGAAAGAAATCTAACAAATAAACAGCTTTCAGGTTCTGCTTTAAGGTATGTTGCTGATATTGCTTTAGACAAATATGAAGGTCTATATGAAGATATACTTCGCTTAAAACTAGAGGGTGTGACTGTTGATAAGCTTCAAAGTTCGATTCAATATATTTTTGGTCAGTTAGTTAATTTAGAAAATGCGTACAAAGAGGTTTTGTCTTTACAAGATCCATATACGGGAGCAAAAGTTTTTTATCGTTTAGGAAAAGTATATGATGCTTTTTCTTTTCAGCTTTCAAACCCTCCTGAAATAGATGGTGCAAAAAAAGATGATGTAGTCAAACAGTTAGAAGGAACTGCTACTGAAATTATAAAAAAATCCATTGATTATTATAAAACAGGATATAAGAATGCAAAAGATTATAATGTTTATGATCAGGTAACAGTAGATCTTTACAATTCCCAAGAATTAGAAAATGATGATCTCGTAAAATACGAACATTGGATAGAAATATCAGACATTACGTCTATCGAAGGCTCAACTGAATTTTGGAGTGTTCTTCCTTAGAATAAAGGCAGGTGAATCATGCTAAAGTTAATTTCTATTTTATTCTTGTTTTCTTGTGCTTCCACAAAAGAAGTCCAAGAAGTTGAAAAAATCGATGAAGTAACAATTGAGGAAACTATTGTTAAAGAAGAAAAAATTAAGTTAAAACCCTATCTATATAGCTATAATAATCAAACTTTTACAAAAAAAATAAGAGATCCAGATTTTTTTAAAAATGTTATACCTAGTGTATACGTAGATGGAGAATCTCCTGAGAGTCTTTCTTTACAAATAACTTTGAATTATCTTGCAGGATCATCTTTTGATCTTGTTATGAAAAAGGCAAAGGATCTTGCCCAATTTGAAGTTTCAAAAGATATAAATAGCAAATTGAGTTTACCAGTGATGCTTGACCTATGTTTAGCTGCCTTTCAAACTAAAAATTATAAAATAGCTTTATTTTATTTACAAAATATTCTAAATTCTGAGAACAATAGATACAAAGCTATAGCTCTTAACTTAAAGGGTATATTTTTATTAGATCAAAGCATGGTTCCTGAAGCGGTTTCTTATTGGAATGAAGCTTTAAAGCTTGATCCAAATTTTTTACCAAGTCTTCTCAATATTAGTTCTGCATACGTTAAATATGGATTTCTAAAAGAAGCAGATGAGTTGTTAAAGAATCTTGATGTAGATTATTTCGTAACTTTAAATAAGATTACTTTAAATCAAATGTTGTCGAGAGGAAAAGAAGCGATTAAGCAATGTGATACTCTCCTTGCGGATAATTCTAGTAAGATGCTTCTTTTTAATTGTGGTGTTGTTTATCTTAGAGTGGGTCTAAATATTGAAAAAGCTCGAGAGCTTCTTACTGCTGCAGTAAAAGATAGTGAAGCAGCTACTTATTGGGATGATAAAGCATATAAACTCCTTGAGGAGTTATAGTATTATTTTATTCAACCTTTTATAAGGGAATCTTTATGTCCCTAAAGCTAACGCTAAGCCTAACTGGCAAAAAGGACAGTGTTTACTTTGTTGAAGTAGCTTCTATTAAAATAGGCTCTTCACATCTAAATGACATTATCATTAACCTTGAGGGCATAGATCCACTCCATGCTATTATTGAAATAGACCAGGAAAACTGGATTATTTCAAATATTAGTGATAATGGCCAAATGATTGTAAACGGAAAATCTGTAACCTCTGAAGTTACAATAAATTATGGAGACATAATAGAAATTGCTGATGCCAAGATCACATGTTCTGAGGCAGATTCGTCTGAGCTAAGCAAAGTTGATTTAACTGTTGATCAAGAAGAAAAAAAATCAAAAGAAGAAGAAATAGGCAATATTTTAAAGAAGGCATCTGAAACACGTAGAAGAGAAGATCTTCTTTTTACTCCCAGAGATGCATCCTCATCTGGTGGTACATTAGAAGTTATAAACTATTGGGATGAAAGAATTCTTGATATAGAACATTTTCACCCATCTTTAAAAGGCTACGAAACTGTAACTGTAGGTGACCCTCAGCTTTCTCATTTTCTTTCCTCTGGAGCAAAGGTTGGAGAGAGCTTTACTTTAGCTGAAGCCCAAGAAACAGGTTTTACACTACATTTAAAAGAAGGAATGACGGCTCGTCTCAAAAGAAAAGGAGGCTGGGAATCAGCAGGACCTGGTACTTACGAGCTAGAACGTCGAGAAATTGCTCATGTTAGACATGGTAACTCAAGATTTTTTATGATTTTCATGGGCTTGCCTGAATTGAAACTTCCGCGCCCTGGTCCTGAAGATCCATTTTTTTTAGGTTTAAATGCGGTTTTATTAAGTCTTTATTTGGTTTTAAGCGTAAGCTTTTTCTTTACGGAACCACTTGAACGACATGAGGTAGATGATGAATTGTGGAATGTTGTTGAGCTTCCAAAAAAAATTGAGGAGTCAAAGCAAGAAGTAAAAAAATTAAAAAAAGACAAACCAAAGGAAAAACCAAAGCCTAAACCTAAGCCAGTTAAACCCGTAAAAGCTAAAGAGAGTCCTAAACCAAAGCCAAAAAAAGAAAAGAAAAAACCTAGTAGAGCAAATGAGAGCTTAACCAAGGCAAAAACTCAAAAGCAGCCTCCTAAAAAAGCAAAGCCAAAAAAGCAAGCGGGAAGTGGTGAGCAAGGTAATAAAAGGAAAGGTAATCAAAAAACAGATACTGCAGGTGCTAAAAATGTAGAAAATGTTAAATCTTCAGGAATTAATCTTTCTAAACTTGGTCTTGGAGTGGGAAAAGTCAGTTCGAAAACAGGTGTTGGTGCCATTGCTACAAAGTTTAAAGATACTTCTGGTGGTGCAGGTGGTGGCTCAGGTTCAGCAAAAAAGACTTTTGGTCTTGGTGGCATTTCAACAAATGGAAAAGCTCTTGGTTTAACGGGATCAAAAAATGCAGCGGAACAATTTGGTGATGCTGATGGAATTGCAGATGGTGATCTTGATGCAACTTTTAAAGGAAAGAAAAGTTCAGCTGATGTTGATTTGAGAGCTGGGGATCCTGTTATAGCAGGAGGTCTTTCGCAAGAGGAGATTCTCCACGTTGTTCGCCTCAATCAGAATCAAATTAAGCATTGCTATGAAAGACTCTTGCAAAGGTCTCCTAATTCAAGTGGGCGAATTAAAATAAAATTCGTTGTGGGTGTAAATGGTCGAGTTGGTTCAACCAGTGTTAGTGAAACTTCGATAGCTGATAAATCTTTACAAGATTGTGTAATGGGTTCTATCAGACGTTGGAAGTTTCCAGAGCCAAGAGGGGGTGCGCCTGTTACCGTATCCTATCCTTGGGAATTTAGTGCACTAGACATCTAAAGAAATTGTTATGATCTCAGATAAGTTTATATTGATTAGTAATGATGATGGTGTTCGATCACAGGGTATCAAAGTTTTAGCGAAAGAAGCAAGTAAGTTTGCTTCAGTCTATGTTGTCGCACCAGAAAATGAACAGTCGGCTAAAAGTCATTCATTAACTATAGGTCGTTCACTAACAATTACTGAACTTGAGTCAGAGGAAAATATAAAATGGTTCAGTATTGATGGAACTCCTGTTGACTGTGTAAAGTTGGGTATTTCAAAAATTTTACCGAGAAAGCCTGATTTCGTTCTGTCTGGTATAAATCATGGTGCAAACATTGGTCCTGATGTGCTCTATTCTGGAACAATCGGAGCAGCAATGGAGGGCTTACGTCATGAGTGTCCTTCTCTAGCCTTTTCAAGTTGTATGTTGTCAGGAAAATGTTCTTGGAAGCTTGCTGCTTTAGTTGTCCACAAGTGTCTTTCGCAAGTTATAGCAAATAAGTTACAATTCCAAACTGTTTTAAATATAAATATACCACTTTTACAATCAGTTAAAGATCTCAAAGGCTATCAAGAAGCAGTTTTAGCAAATATGAATTCATATCGTCACAGTTATGAAGAGATTATAAATATAGAAGGGGTAAAGTCATACAAACTTGCACCTTCTCTGAAAAAACAAAATTGCGAGGAAGGCACAGACTTAAAACTAGTGCAGCAAGGTTATGTAACCATTTCACCATTAGATCTTGATGTTTTTGATACAAATTTTGATTCAAAGATCTTTGACTACTTCAAACTATGATTAGAATTTTATCTTTTTTTACTTTTTTTATAATACTACCTTCATGCATATCCCGAGGTTTGCCGGAAAAGGTTAAGACCAGAAGATTCTTCTTTGGATCTCAAAGAAGTGTTTGGCCTGTTAGGAGCTATAAAGTGTCTTCTGAGTTTGGTCCGAGAGGTGGCAAATTACATGAAGGGATCGATATATCAGCTGCACTGGGTAGTTCTATTTTTGCAGTTTCAAAGGGAGTTGTAGTTTTTGCAGGATCTTTGAAAGGGTATGGTAAAACAGTTATCTTAAAGCATCAAAACTATAAATCACTTTATGCTCATTGTTCAGATATAAAGGTAAGAAAAGGTCAAAAAGTTCGTCAAGGTCAAGTCATTGCAAATGTCGGTAGTACCGGAAAGTCTACAGGTCCACATCTTCATTTTGAATATATTTCTTTTGGTGTAAAAAAAAATCCAAGAGATCTTTTAGGTTATAGATAAAATTTTAACCTCTTATTTAAGTTTTAGGCCAATTCTTTCTTTCACTTCTTGCAGTAAGTTTTGAGCTTTAGGTCTTACTCTTTCAGCGCCTTCTCGAAGAATTTCTCTAATTATTTTTTTGTTGTTCATTAGATCTGCATAACGTTCTCGAGCTGGGGCTAAGTCTTTGTTGATAAGCTCATAAAGTTCTTGTTTGGCTTCTCCCCATGAAATACCATTTTGATATTTTTCTCTTTGTTCATTGAGCTGGTTTGGGTTTGCTAATGTTTGATATAATTTAAATACGTTTGATTGTTCTGGATCTTTGGGAGTTTCAGGTGGTGTGCTGTCTGTTGGAATTTTCATAATTAGTTTTCTTAATTTTTTTTCAGGCAAAAATAAAGGAATATGATTGTTGTAAGACTTGGACATTTTTCTTCCGTCTAGACCTGGAACAAGGGCTGCCTCTTTTTGTACAAAAGATTCAGGTATGCTTAGGGTTTCTCCGTACGTGTGGTTAAATGTCTGGGCAATGTCTCTAGCGATTTCTATGTGTTGAACTTGGTCAGCTCCAACGGGAACAATATCAGATGAAATAAAAAGTATATCTGCAGCCATAAGAACTGGGTAGCAAAATAGTCCCATCGAAACGCCTGAATCACAATCTTTATGACTTTGCTTATTTTTATCTGTTGCGGCTTTATATGCGTGTGCTCGATTCAATAGCCCTTTTCCTGCAAAACAGCTTAAAATCCAATTTAACTCCAAGATTTCAGGAATATCACTTTGCTGGTAAAGTGTTGTTTTTTCCGAATCAAGCCCAAGAGCCAACCATGAAGCAGCAACTTCATAAATTTGTTCTTCAAGCATGGATTTATCGTGATTATTTATTAAAGCATGGTAGTCTGCAATAAAATAAAAAGATTGGTGATTTTCCTTTTTGGCTAAACTTAAAGCAGGTTTTATTGACCCTATATAATTTCCTAGATGAGGTGTTCCGGTCGGCTTAATACCAGTTAGGCAAATTTTAGATTTCATGGGTCTCTCTTGGTGTTGATTTTATTGTAAAATTTTAAAAATATAATTGGAGGTTAAACGTTAAATCTAAATTCAATAACATCACCATCTTTTACCGTATAGTCTTTTCCTTCTATTCGAATAAGACCAAGTTCTTTTAGTTTTGTTGGACTTTTTGCTTCAACAAGATCTTTATAGTGAAAGGTCTCGGCACAGATAAAACCCCGTTCAAAATCTGAGTGAATGACTCCAGCAGCTTCAGGAGCTTTTGCTCCTTTAACAATGGTCCATGCACGAACTTCTTTGACTCCTGCTGTAAAATAAGTTTGTAGGCCAAGAAGTTCATAGCCTTTCTTGATTAGATAATTTAATCCAGGTTCTTGAAGACCAAGAGCTTCAAGCATCTCTTGTCTTTCTGAGATAGATAAACCAACAAGCTCTTCTTCGATTTTACCAGATAAAGTTATGATTTGAGAGTTTTCATTTTTTGCATGATTCAAAACTTTTTGTACATATATATTTTTCTCAGGGTTCTGCAAATCGTCTTCATGAATATTGCAAACATATAACGTGGGTTTTCTTGTTATCAAATGTAGGTCTCTAAAAGCTATGTATAGTTCTTTGGAGTCTTTTAATTTGTCATAAGTAAATGATCGAACGGGTTTTAAGTCTTGTAGGTGTTTGTTTAGGTTCTCTAACATAGTAATAATTTCGGGAATGTGTTTATTACCAGTTTTAGATAGCTTGCTGTAACGCTTCAGGTTGGACTCGACTGTTTCATTATCAGCAAGAATTAATTCTGTTTCTATAATATCAATATCTCTTATGGGATCAACATTTCCTTCGACATGAGTAATATCCGACGAATCAAAACACCTAACCACATGTGCGATAGCATCTGTACTTCTGATATGTCCAAGAAATTTATTACCCAGCCCTTCACCCCTTGACGCTCCTTTGACTAATCCAGCGATATCTACAAAGTTCATTGTTGTTGGGATGACCTTCTGTGACTGAATGACTTTATTAATTTCATTTAGTCGAGTATCGGGAACAGCAACAGTTCCAACATTTGGATCTATCGTGCAAAAAGGATAATTTTCGCTTGCCGCTTTTGCTTCAGTTAAAGCGTTAAAGATAGTAGATTTACCAACGTTTGGTAGGCCAACTATGCCACATTTAAAACCCATTATTTTATCCTCGCATGTTTATATATTGTAAAGGTAAACCCAAATCATTTTCTTTTAACGATTGTATGACAGCTTGTAGATCATCGATTTTTTTCCCGCTTACCCGCACTTGTTGATCTTGAATTTGAGCTTGAACTTTTATTTTTAGATTTTTTATTGTCGCCGTTATTTGCTTTGCTTCATCTTTTTCTAGTCCAGATCTAAGCTCAACATTCTGTTTTAGCATATTTTGGTTTGAAATTTGTTTTTCTTGATATTTTAAAAGTCGACAGTCTAGTTGTCTTTTGGCAAATTTGGTTTCAAGTATTTGGTGGATTGATCTGAGCTTAAACTCATCTTCTGCAAGGATTTGAATATTTTTACTCGAGCGTTCAAAGCTAAGCTTTGATTTTGACCCGCGGAAGTCGAATCGACTAGAGATTTCCTTAATGGCCTGGTTAACTGCGTTATCAACCTCTTGTAGGTCAATTTCGCAAACAATATCAAAGGATGGCATAATTGTCCTCTTTATTTGTGTATAATTGATGTGTTTTATATCTGACTCTAACGAGTAACCTATCAATTATAAATTTTTTAGAAAAGATAAGTCATGGATTCCGTAGAAAGTATAAAAAAGCATATTTTACAAAAGGTTTCTATAGAAACAGTTATTGGTGAATATGTTTCTTTAAAAAAAATGTCAGGTAGACTTGTTGGTTGTTGTCCATTTCACGATGAAAACACCCCAAGTTTTGTTGTTTTCTCTGATCACTATCATTGTTTTGGTTGCGGAGTTCATGGAGATGTTATTACTTTTTTGAGGGAACATCGAGGCTATGGTTTTATCGAAGTTTTAAAAATATTGGCAGAAAGACTTGGGCTTGATACTGGAGCATTAAACCCAAAGGGTGAAGATCAATCCTCATGGAAAAAAAAGCTTCTTGTTTCGCAAATATATAATATTGCTAATAAATTTTTCGTGCAAAGTTTGAAATCTACCGAGGGTAAAGAAGCCTTAGAATACCTTCAAAATAGGGGCTTCTCTAAAAAACAAATTGATGAATTTGGTTTTGGCTGGGCTCCAAGAGCAAAAGATAGTCTTTGTCAGTACCTTCTAAAATCTGGGTATACTGCAGATCAGATAGCTGAGTGTTCCTTAGGAAATTTTTTTCGCGGAAGAGGCGTCGACTTTTTTCAATCAAGAGTTTTAATTCCAATTCGAGGATCTCGCGGCGATTTGTTAGCTTTCGGTGGGCGAGCAATTAAGGGTGAGACTCCAAAATACAAAAATAGTCGGTATGATAAGAAAAAAGTATTATTTGGTTTAGATAAGGCGCGAGATACCATAAAAGCTAAAGGACGAGCAATTATTGTAGAAGGGTACATGGATGCTTTGAGCCTTTGGGCTGGAGGTTTTGAAGAGGCTGTGGCTTGTCAAGGTACTAGTTTAACTTTGCAGCACATAAAGAGTGTAGAGGGATTAACTTCTTTTGTTTATTTAGTTTTTGATGGAGATGTTGCTGGACGGTCAGCTAACTTCAAGCTTTTAGAACATGCTCTTCAGTTTACTCGTTTATCTTTTAAAGTGGTTTTATTACCAGAAGGTTCTGACCCGGATACGTATATAAGAGAGAAAGGTAAAGAGAGTTTTGATAAAATACTGAAGCAAGCAGTCGGTTTGTTAGATTTTACGATCAGCTCTCGTTTGAAGTCTCTAGGGGAAGAACATGCCCCTAAAATAATAAATGAGGAGTTTATCCCTTGGCTTCGACAAGTAGAAGATCCAATCGTTAAATCTTATTTACTAAAAAAAATTTCAACATATACAGGTGTTTCTGAACATCTATTGATTGCTTCTTCAAAAGTTTCTTCTTTGCAGAAGTCTTCTTTCTTCCAAGAAGATATTAAAAAGTCAGCTCTCGAAGACCCATCTCCTGCAATTTATGATCTGATTGGTCATCTATTTTTTGCTCAACCCGAAGATATTAGAGGAACACAGTTGCCGACACGTATAAGAAAGTGTTATACTAGTGCGGCTGGATGGGATGAACTCATTGAAAAACTCTTAACACAGCTAGAAAATAATGAAAGCCCAGGGAAAAACGATTTGCTTGAGCTAGGGTCTGGTAATAATCTAATATTCCATGATTTTTTACAAGATCTTCTTGCGCAAAGGAAAGCCTTTCTTTGTAGCTCTAGAAGTCAGCAAATTCATAGGGGTGTGCAAGCACTTCGGAAGGATATAGTTACCAAATGTATAAAAGACCTGAAGAGCCAGGTTGTAACTTCTCGGTTTGAGTCGGAAGAAGATATGTTCTTGTGGAAAAAAGTAGCAAATGAAGTAACAAATTTGACTAAAGAACTTGATGAAATAGACTTAGAAAATCTTTAGTGGGGCTTAAAACATAAAAGCATTTTGATTATATGCCATATATTTAAAATAATGTTTATCTAGTTAACCTTTTATTGAAAAGAGACATAACTTATGAAGAAGAAAGACTCAAAATTTCCATCGATAGAATCCTTTCTAGGTGATGACAATACAAATGAAGACGTTTCAAGCGTTACTTCGTCAAGCTATGGGAATGATGACTCTCTAAATAAAGGTAGCGTAGATGAGAAAAAATCTAAGCCAAGCTCTAAATTATCAAAGCAGCAAGTAAAAGGCTCAAAAGTAAAAAATGAGAAATTTCTGACAAAAAGTGAGTTTGATGATCTCGTCGTAAAGCTTGAGCATAAGGCAGCTTCTCAAAAAGACAGTATCACATACAAAGAAATTTCAGATAACGTAAAAAACTATTCCAATGGTTTTGAGATTATTGAAGACTTGCTTTCAGTTTTAGCCGAAAAGCAAATTGATATTATAGATAGCATTCATCAACAAGATGATTGTATTATTCTAAATGACGATAAGGCAGATCTCAGTGAAGATCATGATCTCGATTTAGGTGTTGCTGAAGGCTCAAATGATTCGGGTGTTGATGATTCAAATCAGGTCGTAGAGTCTTCTGAGGTCTCTTCTTCCCCTCTCGATAAGGGTGAAGGTGAGAGTGAGGAGGATGAGTCTCTTATTTTAGAAGATCCTTCCAGTGATGATGATACTGAAGATGAACCAGATACAGCCTCTGCAGATGCAGCTGAATCTGAAAAGAAATTAGACGCGCAAAAGAAAAAAGCTCTAGAGTCATCACTTGGACGATCTAATGATCCCGTTCGCATTTATTTGCGTAAAATGGGTAGCGTAGCTTTATTGTCTCGTGAGGGTGAAGTTGTTATTGCTAAAAAAATTGAAGCAGCGGAAAATCGCATTCTAGAATCATTGATAGCTCTCCCCATAGGTTTAGATACGATTTATCGGACAGCCAATCGTTTTCTGACAGGAGAGCTGCGTTTAAAAAGTTGGATTAAAGGCTTTGATGACGATGAAGCTTCTAATAATGAAGAAGTTCATGAAGAGAAAGTGAGAAAGTTAACAGCTAATTTCATCGAAACATATGTAGAGTATCAGGCTTTAATTGCTAAGAAAAGGTCTGCAACTTCTTTGAAGGCTAAGGAAAAAATCGCTGCATTACGACAAGAGATGTTCCGTGCTTTAAAGGACTTAAATATAAATAGAAAGCTCATGGGTTATACTATTGAGCTTCTTGCTAAGCATGCTCAAGCAAACAGAGAAGCAAATCTAGATAAAAAATACTATGCTCGAAGAATGGACACAAGTGTCGAAGATCTCGAAGCATACCTCAGTAAAAATCCTAGCGCACCTTATGGACGAGCTACAGAAAGAGAGTGGATGAGAGTTGTACGTAACTTTCAAGCAGCTAGGGAAACAGTCCATCGATCTGAGATGGAAACAGGTTTACAGCCTAAACTACTTGATGAGATTTATCGTAGTCTTAGTGGGATGCAAAACGAAGCAGAGGTTGCTAAACGTGAGTTGGTTGAAGCGAACTTAAGGTTGGTTGTTTCAATTGCTAAAAAATATACGAATCGCGGACTGCAATTTCTAGACCTTATTCAAGAGGGTAATATCGGTTTGATGAAGGCTGTCGATAAGTTCGAGTACCGCCGCGGCTACAAGTTCTCAACATATGCGACTTGGTGGATCAGACAAGCTATAACGAGGGCTATCGCAGACCAAGCTCGAACGATTCGTATCCCCGTTCATATGATAGAAACCATAAATAAACTCATAAGAACAAGCCGTAGCTTAGTTCAAGAAATGGGCAGAGAGCCAACTCCCGAAGAAATTGCATCACGTATGGATTTATCGCTTGAAAAAGTCAGAAAGGTTTTAAAAATTGCGGTAGAGCCTATTTCTCTTGAAACCCCTATTGGGGAGGAGGAAGATAATCACATTGGAGACTTCTTAGAGGATCGCTCAACATTTTCTCCTTCAGAAAATGTTGTCTCTGGTTCACTTGGAGAACAAACACAAAAAGCTCTAGCAACCTTGACACCAAGAGAGGAAAAAGTTTTAAGAATGAGATTTGGCATAGGTGAAGGAAGTGACCACACTTTAGAAGAGGTCGGGCAAAGTTTTGATGTTACAAGAGAAAGAATCCGTCAAATTGAAGCAAAAGCACTAAGGAAGTTACGCCATCCTTCCCGAAGCAAAAAGTTAAGAGCTTTTATTGAGTCATAACTTTCTCCTCTTTTAGAATTTTCCTTGCAATTTTTATATTGAGGGTGTAATCATTTATAGCGTCATCGCTGATCATTCACTTGGCGTTTTTGTTGATTTTTATTTTGCGGGTCCATAGCTCAGTTGGTTAGAGCAGGGTGCTCATAACTCCAAGGTCCCTGGTTCAAGTCCAGGTGGACCCACCATTTTTCAACATATAAGTCATTTAAAAACTTCACATACTGTTCCAATTCTTTTTTAGAAGAGATGCTTCTAGTATTTCTGGTTAAATCTTGATATCGTTAAAATAATGCACTAAGATTTACTTAGGTCATAGAGGTCATAGAGTGAATGATCAGAACCTGTGCATTTCATCTTGTCGTAATGCGATCAGATAGAATGAAATCTTTCATGTCTTCTGGGGGGTTTTTTTCATAGTTTGGAAATGAAAAAAACTCTAAGCCTCTTTTCCTGACAAATTTTTTTAATATCAGTACATCTTCTTTTTTGCTTTTTGCTTTTTGCTTTTTAAACTTACTGAAAGCTTTTACTCGAAAGGATAAAATGGACAAAGAGGATAAAGATAAAACAGTTATTGCAAGTGAAACAAAGCTTAAAAAATTGACACCAAAGCAAAACAAAGAACACATGGTTGCTTGTCTTGTGCAGTATACTGGTGGCGGCGCTGGTAAGCGTTACAGTCTAGTTAAGAAAGAAAATCTAATTGGTAGAGATCCGGCATGTTTTATAACTATTTCTGATCTTAGTGTATCAAGAAAGCATGCAAAAATTTACGTAGGTACTGATACGGTATCTGTTGAAGATTTAGAAAGTATAAACGGAACATTTATAAATAACATCAAAATTAAAAAGAAAATTGCTCTTAAAGATCAAGATATGATTCGTATAGGGGTTGTTCTTTTTAAATTCTTCTCTCAAGAAAATATAGATGGTTATATTCAAGACAAAGTCTATAAGATGGCAACTATTGACTCTGGAACACAGACTTATAACAAGCAATATACACTTGAGGCTCTAGAAACTCAATTTTTGCTTGCAAAAAGAAGCAATAAAAAGCTTTGCTTAATTTACTATGATTTAGATCATTTTAAAACCGTTAATGATACATATGGTCACGCTGCAGGGGATCAAGTATTACTTGAAAGTGCAAGTAATATCAAAAAAATTATTCGTAAAAATGACATATTGGGTCGCGTTGGAGGGGAAGAGTTTATGATTATTCTTCCAGATTTTGATATTCAAAAAGCTGTAGAGCTTGCTGAAAGTATACGGAAGGTGTGTGAAGGATTTGTTCACACCTTAAATTATAAAGAAAATGATGTAGAGAAGACATTTGATTTGAAACAGACTATTTCTTTAGGGGTTTCTTGTTATATCAAGTCTATGGAGACAACTAACGACTTGATTCAAGATGCTGATAAAAAATTGTATATTTCAAAAGGCTCCGGGCGTAATAAAGTAACCTCATGAAGGAGATAAAGATGATCAAAAAGTTATTATTTTTTATATTATTCCTTGGGTGCACGCATGATTTTGTTGAAAACAAAGTTTTTTTAGAGCCTGAAGATGACTCTGATTTTTTTCAAGTACTTGAGCCAGCATCGAGAAAAGCGGAACTTTTTTTGAACTTTAAAACTATTTTTATAATCAATGCGACTTTATTGTCAGACAAAGTCCTTGAATCCATTAAGCTTAGACAAGACTCTATGGGTACTTCTTTTGGTGAATCAATGGTTAAGGACAATAATCTATTTTTTATGTCTCTTTTTGAGCCTAATTCTCTTTTTAAGAAATTTGATCCAGATATTTGGACAATATATGTTATGTTAGGTCAAAAAAAAGTTGAAATGAGTAAAGTACAATATTTGAGAAAAGAAAAATTATGGAGTCGATTTTTTCCATATATAAATAATTGGTCAAAAGAATATTTTGTTTTATTTGAAAAAAAAGATAAGGAAATGATTCTAGATTATGTAAAAAAAGGAAAAACTGTGAAATTAGTTATAGCAAACGATAAAGGTCAGTCATCTTTGAAGTGGTAGAAATAAAATAAATGAAGTACCTTAACAATATCAACATAAGCTTAATTAAATATACGCAATACTTTCAATTATACTTTCTTATCTTTTCTGCTGCTTTAATTGCTGCATTGCTTCCTCTGGTTTTCAGTGTTTCGTATAATTTTGAATATGAGTATAGCCTCCTTGTCTCTTTCTCCTTGTATCTAGTTTTTTGTCTTCTAGTTTTTGGACTAAATAAAAGAATACTACAAAAATTCTACAGTCACAAAAGCCTAAAACACAGTATAATCTATATTTTTATTATTTTTTTTGTTATTTTTTTTCCAGGTTTATTGGCTTTTTATTCTGGTCAGTGTCCGTGTAGTTTTAATGGTTTTTTGTTTTGGATGGTTTTTACTAACTTTTTGACTTCTATTTTTTGTGTAACGTTTTTTTTAGCACTAATTCATTTTCTCAGTCAAAGTGGTAGTAAAGCTAAAATAATTTTTATCATATTTTTTTTAGTTTTAAGCTATATTTTTTATTTAATAAGTAAAGTCTGGTTTTATCCGCAGAAGAAGATACTTAGTCTTTTTTTTGGGTTTTTTCATGGTCCTGTTTATGATTCACTTATTCTTTTAGATAATGGTCTCGTGTATGAAAGGATATCTCATCTATTTTTTGCATTAGCCTTATTTTTTTTCGTTAATAACTATAAGAAAATTAGTTTTTTTCTTTTATTTTTTTTTCTTACTATATTTTCTTATTCTTTAAGCTATTCTTCAGTCGGACATAGTCATAAATATTTAAAAAGCCAACTGTCAAGTTCTTATTCATCAAAAAATTTTAATATTTTTTATAATAAAGAAAAAGTAGAAAAAGTAAATTTAGATTATTTTATTCGTGAAGCTAGTTTTCATATTGAAGATTTACAAAAAAGACTAAACACTTTAGGTGACCCTTTTATCAATATTTATTTATATTCATCCCCAGAGGAAAGAAAACTTCTGTTTGGTTCTTACGGTGTAGATGTTACAGATGTCTATACTCCTAGTATACATATGGTTCAAAGTCAATGGCCCAATAGAAATTTAAGACATGAGTTGGTTCATGCTTTAACTTCAGATGATGCTTTTTACGGTCTAGGTTTTCATCCTAATATAGCGTTTACTGAAGGTCTAGCTGTTGCTCTGGCTCCTGATGATTCTCCGGCTAGCCTCCATGTTAGTGCTGCTTCTATTCTTAAATTGAATAGAATTGAGTCAATAGAAAATATATTTTCCCCATTTTTTTGGAAAGAGTCTAGCTCAAGAGCATATGCTCTCGCTGGATCTTTAATTTCTTATTTAATTGATTGGTATGGGATTGAATCAGTCTTGACTATATATAGAGGGCAGCAAGCAAATAGTGTGTTAACAAAGCCTCTTTCAAGCATTATACTAGATTGGAAAAAGTCAATTGATATTGAGTATACTAAATCAAAT
Organism: Pseudobdellovibrionaceae bacterium; assembly: GCA_002711925.1. Lineage (GTDB taxonomy): Bacteria > Bdellovibrionota_B > Oligoflexia > Oligoflexales > Bog-1112. The sequence continues at coordinate 16,854 of PASJ01000053.1, forward strand.
CAATCTTTACTTTTAGAAAAACTATTTCGGCACCCAAGCTTATTTGAGCAAAGATGTCCACACTCAAGAAAAGATTTATCTTATAAGTCTTCAGACTTAAATTTTTTAAAATTAAGACAGCCTTTAGGATGGCTTGTTGATCGAGATTATTCTGAATGGTTGTACTCTCTAAAAAGCAATAATTTACAAAGAGAGTCAGACAGATCTTTTCTTAAAGTGAAGCACTCGATGAAGACGCGTGATATTAACAAAAAAAATATTGAGACTTGGATTCAAGAGCTTAGTAAATACAGATCACTGACAATAGAAAGTATAGAAGATGTACAAAGTCGATTAATTTTATCTGATTTATATCGTCTTATTGGTAAGAAAACAAAAAGTGTTAGTTTGCTCAGTGCTTTAGTTGAATTCTCTAAGAAACATAATATAGGGCCTAGTCTTAAAAGACAAATTTTAGCTAGGACATATGTTGAAAATCTATTAAGAGAAAGTAACGCAAGAGAATGGAGAAAATACTTAGCTGGTCTCAGGGGAATCCCTCCCCAAAAAAGAAATTATCCATGGATTACTAAATATTTAGAAACGCGCAAAAGCTTCAATGATCAGCAAAAAATACCTTGCACCTCTTGCTGGAAAAATAAAATTGATTCAAGCTTTGACGTAGAATTTATTGAGGAATGGTATAAAATGTACGCATATGATGCTATGTGGCGAGGTAGGTTTTCTCAAGCCAGCATTCTTTGGCAAACTCTTGCTGAAGAAACAAGTGGAAGAAAGCAAGAGCTTTATTCTCAATATAGCCGCATGGCTATTTTTTTCCGATCTAAAAAAGGTTAATCTTGCTGAGCAGATTAAATCTTGTTCTGTTTGACTTTTCTTATGGACTCTACTAATGGAAAAACATCATTAATACTTTTATTAAAGGTTATTAATTTGTTTTTTTCTATTATAATACCTACATATAACGAAATGAATAATCACTATTTCAAACAAACATTAGATAATTTTCTTTCATACCCATCAAAAGAAGTTGAAATTATTATTGTAGACTCTTCAAGTTCTGATGGGACAAAATGTTTACTCGGAAAGTATCCATATCGAGTTATTCAAACTCATGAAAAAAGTCGTGCTGCCCGTTTAAATATTGGGGTCTCTGTTGCAAGAGGGCAGTTTACTCTTTTGCATCACCCAAGATCTATTCTTAATAAAAGTGCCTTAGATATTTGTCGTTCACAACTAGATTTTAATGCAAGCTATTGTTGGGGAGGGTTTACTTTAAAGCATGATCATCCTCATAAATTTCTGAGATTTGTTTCTTGGTATTCGAATGAGGTTCGAGTCAGGAGGAAAAAAATAGTTTATTTAGATCATTGTATTTTTATAAGTCTCGATTTAGCAAAAAAAGTGTTTCCAATTAAAGATGTTGAAATATTCGAGGATACAATAATTTCCGAAAAACTTGCTACTTTTTCTGATCCGATACTAATTAAAAGTCAGTCATTAACATCTTCAATACGTTTCAATACTAGAGGTGTTTTAAAGCAGTTTTTTTTAAATCAATTTCTAAAATTATTATTTAAGTGCGGTTTTTCAGATAGGTTTATGAATAAAATTTATGAGTCAAATTGCCATCTTAATGTAACAAATTTATAGGGATTTTATGAAGTACTTGAATAAAGTGTTGAATATAAATAAAATTAGTATGCTGAGTCGTTTTACTTAACTACTCTATCGTTCAGGAAGTACAATATATTTTACTTAGCAAAAATTTTTTTTGCTTTTTTTAGGTGAGTGTTTAAGGTGAGGTTTTAAATTTCATATGGTTAATAGTTCTAAAAATGAAATACACTATCGTGTAAAATTTCAAAATAAAGGTGAAAAAAATCCTTCTGAAGTTACCGTTCAACATGTAAGTTCAAGTGAAATTATGGGCTGTATTGTTTTAGAAGACTTTGTTTTTATCGATCAAAAAAAGCATGTCATATTACCTACAGAAGATGATGCTAGAAAACGCTATAAGGATGTTAGGAAGTTACATATTCCTTATATGAGTATTATTTCGGTGGAAGAAGTTGAAGCTGTGGAAACCGATTTGTCGAGTCTTCCTTTTCTCAAAAAAACATCACCTCTAATAACTAAGGAGCAGATTTAAACTGACTTTTAAAGATTAAATTTGAGCCCAATCAAGCTTGAAAGCTTTGATTCTGGAAGTGGAATAATAGATAATTGGATATCAATGTTACTGTTTTTGCTACGATTTGAAAGCTGCTTATTATAACTCCAAAGATCTATAATTTCCAAAATTTTACTGCCAAATATTGCTGCGATTGATATACCAATTTGTGTTTTTTCTCGATTTCCGTATTGAGCTGCTCCATAGATAGACGCAACAGGAATAACAGTAAAAATCCAACCATCTTTGAGCCATCTACGTTGAATCACGTGTCCAAGACCAAAGCCATATAAAGTACCAACAAAGGCGCCTAGAGGGTATCTCCAATCATTTGATTCAGTGTCATATCTGATATGTTCATGGTGGTTTGTTTTGAAAAGACTTTGTCTTTGAGGTGAGGCTGTTAAATCTAAATTAAAAAGGATACAAAGAAAACATAGAAAATTTCGTGCTGACATGAAACATCCCTTTTATTAAAATTTTGCAATAATATAATGAAATATAAATAAAATTTTTTTAAAATAAAAGAGTTATTTTAAACATAGACTTCATGACTAGATTAAACTGCAGAACGCTCATTTACGTTGACTTTTCCCCACAGATCTTCAAGTGCGTAATATTTTCTCAAACTATCAAGAAAAATATGAACTATGGTTGAACCATAATCGAGAAGTATCCATTCACCAGTTGTTAGACCTTCAACATTTTCAGGGATGATACCAAATTCATTTTTAATTTGTATTTGAATATTTTTTGCTATGGCAATTGTGTGTTTTTCTGTTCCGCCTGAGCATATAATTTGGTGACTACAGATATCTGACATACCTTTTAAGTCAACAATTACTGGTCGATATGCTTTCTTATCTTCTGCTAGATCTTTAATTTTATTTAATAAATCTTCTTTTTCCATCTTTTTGATTCCTCAAGGTGTTGCTGTTTCACTGCTGTCTATTTCAAGTAGCGCAGATCTTATTTCTCCTAAAAGCTTTTGAATTCCTTGCTTACTTTGTGTGGAAATAAGGTGAACAGGGTATTTACATTTATGTAAGCTTTTCTTTACACTTTCGAGCTCTTCGCTGTTTTCGGGTAAAAGGTCTATTTTATTTAAAACAACAAACATCTTCTTCTTAATCATTGTTGCATTAAAATTACTCATTTCTTGGACTAATAAATCAACTGTTGCTAGAGGCGACAGCTCGTCATTAAAAATATCGATCATTAAAAGTAAAATTTTATTGCGTTCAATATGTTTTAGAAATTGGTGACCTAGCCCTTTACCATGAGAAGCACCATTTATAATTCCAGGGATGTCTGCAATGACAAAAGAACTACATCTTTCTGCTGGGGAACAGTAATCAACAACACCAAGCTTAGGGCTGAGTGTTGTAAAGGGGTAAGCTGCAACTTTAGGTCTAGCACTACTGACAGTACTTAAAAAGCTAGATTTTCCCGCATTTGGCAGACCAACAAGCCCTACATCGGCTAGTAACTTCAGTTCACAACCTATACTGAGCGTTGTGCCTTTTTGGCCTTGAGTAGAGTGGTAAGGAGCCTGTCTTGTTGGAGTAACATAAGATAAGTTGCCGTACCCACGCTTTCCTCCTTTAGCCACAAGTAGTTTATCATTTTTATTTAGTATTTCGCCAAGAACTTGGCGGGTTTCTTCCTCAAAAAGAACAGTGCCAAGTGGAACTTGAATTTCTAGGTTTTTCCCACACGCACCTGTTTTATTTTGTGATCCACCTTTTCTTCCGTGTTCAGCTTTATATTGTTTTTTGTAGCGCAAAGCTCCTAAGGTGTTTCCGTGCGAGTCTGCTGTAAAATATACACTACCACCATTGCCGCCGTTTCCTCCATCTGGTCCCAGTTTCGGCTTGTTCCGGGCTCGATGAAAACTCATCATACCGTCCCCGCCATTTCCAGAACTAACAATAATTTTAGTATGGTCAATGAATTTCATCTTTTACTCATATTTCCTTTATTTAAAATCAGCTGCCCCGATTTTTTTTTGAGAAGTTGCTTTAGTTTGACGGCAATTGAAAGGTTCGCTGTGAGGTGCAAAAAAATAATAAGCTAGGACCGAAGGTTTGTCTTATAAAGTTAAGAGCTAAATTAATTCGCAGCCACAAAAACTTGTCGTTTTTTCTTTGCAACATGTTTAAAACCAACCACGCCAGCAACTTTTGCGTATAGAGTAAAGTCTTTACCCCTTCCTACGTTGTCACCTGCGTGTAAAGTGCTGCCGACTTGTCTTACTATGATTCCGCCAGCTTTGATTTGTTGCCCGCCGAAAACTTTCATCCCACGTCTCTGGGCGTTAGAATCTCGTCCGTTCTTGGTACTTCCACCAGCTTTCTTGTGTGCCATTTTCTAAACTTTCTTTTAGTTTGCGTAGTTTTTAAATCTTATTTGTGAATTTTCTTTATTTCTACTGTTGTATAAGGCTGTTTTTGCCCCGATGTTTTCTTATAGTTTTTTCTTCTTTTGTACTTAAAAACGATGACCTTATCATGCCTTTTTTGCTCTGTTATTTCTGCTTCAACGTTAGCATTTTCAAGAGATTCTCCGAAAGAAGTTTGCCCTGCATCGGATAATAGTAAGACGTCACTGAACGTTACTTTATCTCCAGACTCTCCTGCCATTCTATCAACTTTTAGCTTGTCACCTTCTTGAACTTTGTATTGATGACCGCCAATTTTCACAACTGCATACATTCTAACGTTTCCTTCTTGTAAATACTAATAAAAACAAAGACTTGATAAATAACTGGGTAAGGCCAAAGTTATTATCTTATTTTAAAAATTTCTTATAACAGACTTAAGTCCTTAGATTCAATAATCAATCAACAGTAATATGTTATAAAGGACGAGCCATATTCTCTCAGATTTCTTTTAATGTCAAGGTTTTTCCCAGTTTGTTCTGGGTTCTTTTGACGATAAGTACTCAACTTCAAATGCTTGTTTTCTGATAAGGTCAATTGTGAGTGGGCTGGGTATAAAATCAATCTCGATTGAGTAATCATCACTAATTTGCTTCAAGGCCTTAGCTCCATTAAGAAAAAGCCAATCTTTGATGTCATTGCGAACGCGAATTCGGATCTTTTTAGAGCCAGTTTGGAGGGATGTCCTTATAATTTCTCTTAAAAGCTCATTGACCTCTGTTTGAATACTTTTCACTTCGCCTCGGCCTTCGCAGTGTGGACAAGATTCGAGGAGTTTTCGCCCTAGAGATTCGGAGGTTCTTTTGCGTGTCATCTGCACAAGGCCGAGTTCACTGATTTTCAAAACATTTGTTAGAGCCTTGTCCTTTTCAAGCTCTGAGAGAAAGACATTATAGACTTTTTCTTGATCTTTCAAATCTTCCATATCGATAAAGTCGATAACAATTATCCCGCCTAAATTACGAATTTTAAGTTGCTCGACAACTTTTACTGTTGCTTCAAGGTTTGTCGTGAGTATGGTTTGTTGAGCGTTGGCTTTTCCTACAAACTTTCCCGTGTTGACATCAAAGCTTGTTAAAGCTTCGGTTTGTTCAATAATAAGGTAACCTCCTGAAGGAAGGTCAATTCTTTTACCAATCGCTCTGCCAATATCTATTTCAACCCCAAATATGTCGAAAATTGGGGTTTGCTGATCATAAAATTTTAGCAGCTTAAAGGCTTCAGGGAGATTCTCCGAGAAAAAGGATCGAAGTTGTAGATAAGTATTATAGTGATCACACAGTATCATCTCTAGCCCTTCATCAAAAAAATCTCTGCAAGTTTTTTTGATAAGATTCAGCTCGGAATAAACTAAACTGGGAGCTGGGCTTGCGGAAATTTTTTGCTCTA
>PASJ01000054.1 GCA_002711925.1 Pseudobdellovibrionaceae bacterium
ATTATACCATTATCAAATGAGGTAAAAATAAATAAACAAAGAACAAAGCGTAATTTTGTCATACATTACCTGTGTAAATTCTTGTAATAAAAGCTTGAGACCAAATCATGAGTCTGATGAATTTATATCATAATCTTAAAAAATTTTTAAAATTACAGCAAGAAGAATTCAAAATTTTTGATAAAATATCTAGTCTATAAGAAAGGGGTTGAGAAAAGAGTAGGTGATGTTAAAAAAATATACTAAGCACTTTCCCAAACGTAAATCGTTTGCGAGCACGCTGAAACAACGACATTCTTAGACAATGCTATCGTGTAGTCATTTACCCAACTTTCGTGGTTTAATATCTGGTAACCACCGGACAAAATTGGAATGGATAGTCTCCTATTTGCCATATTCATAGTATCTTTATTATTTTCTTTTCTGGTTAAAAATTTTTCTACATTTTCAGACCCTATTTCAGATCTGATTTCAAGGGGTACAAAGCAGTTTTTTGTAGTATTATAAAGATAGAAAAAGTAACCGTTTTCCTTTCTTTCGTTCTCGTTGAGCTTTTGGCTTTCTTCTCTCAAATTTTGACGAATTAGTTGTTCGTGTGTTCTGATTATTATACAAAAATCATCCTGGTCATCATTTCTAAGGAGACCTTCAATACAATAAATTTCTTCTATAAAGCTTTGAAGCCCTAGAGTTTTATTAGTAATTTTTTTAGTCAAAGTATAGGGTTCAGAGGAACTAGCAGAAGCGTGTAGATTAAAACTACAAAAGAAATAAAATAAAATACAAATAATTTTTTTCATCATGGAGATTTCCTCAATTACCTTTATAAAGAGCATTTAAAAGTTTATCTTTATTGAAAACAGCATGAGAAGAACAGCACCCCCATAAACTTCCACCAAAGCAAAGACCGATCCAAGACAATGTGTTAACATGACAAGGACAGAAGAAAGATATAGCTAAGCGAGAAGCTGTAACCTCTGAAAAACAACAGACAAGACATAAATCAGACTGTTTAAATCCATGCTCCCTACTACTGGTTATTGATCTTTCACATTGTGATTCTTGACTTATTGGCTGCTGATTTATAGAAAGTACTAGACCCTCAGCGCCCAAAATATTTTCACCGTCCGATGTTTTGTTAAATAGCTCTGAGCAAGCACAACCTGGATTATCCGGTAAGTCAATTTGTTCAGTACTTGAAAAAACTTTGAAACTAATCATCAACAAAAAAATTAAAAAATATTTTTTCATAATAAAACTCTATTCGTTCAAGGGCTCAGCTATCTTTTTGAAATCAAAATCAAAACTAAAATATCTATCAGGATCGCTAAGAAAACTTTCTTCAAAATCTTCTGTAGAGAGTGGAGAAAGAGGAGTTACAGCCTCAAGCAAATCAGATCCTAACTGTAATTCTAAGTTGGCATATTCAGAATTATCTAAACCAAACGGGAAATCGACAGAGACTAAGCTACTCGAAGAATCAGAGTGACTTAAAGGTTGCTCTGTGATCATTTTTTTTGGCTGTGAAAAAGCTGGCCGACCATTTTTTTGTGAAAACCTTTTTTCTTCAAAGGCTTTATGCCACTCCTCATGAAGAGGGCCATTTTTTCTTATTTGTGTCTGTACATAGCTAGAACGCTCCCCTATCACTTGGGCCAGAATCGAAACACTCATCGGTCTTTGAGCACCCCTTTTAGTCTTACTTATCTCATTTCGAATACGGCAGAGAACTGGCTCTCTTCTACGAATATCTCGGCGGTTTTGATCTTTAGACTTTGAAACACAAGCCTCTAGCGCCTTTTTCGCAGTGTTATTCCGAGATCTTTTTTTAGGTTGACCGCAAATATTTATTGTGGTCAGGGTCAATAAACTTACCCACAGAATTCTTAAAAGCATATCTTTGACCTTACTTAATTAACAGCTAGAACAGCCAGAAGAAGCTCGCCTTGCTCTTTCTTCTTCACGATATTGATCTTTGCACAAATTGACCCACTCAAGTAGTTCGCTTGCACTAGGTCGTCTTCTTTCATCTACATTTAGCCAGCGGTCAAAAATTCTAGAGAAGTCAGGCATTTTCGTTCTTTTAAAGCTAATAAACTCTGAAATTGATTCCCTACTATGACAAAATCTTTTTAAGCTTTCTATAACATTTTCAGGAGTTTCCCCATTAAAAGGATAAGCACGCATCATTACAACAAATGCAATAACTCCAAAAGACCAAATTTCTGCAGCAACACCATAATCACGTCCCCAAAGAACTTCAGGAGCAACATAATGAGCTGTTCCGCATTGGGTTGTTGCTCTTCCTCCTTCAGGCAAAACTCTAGCAAAACCAAAATCAATAAGTTTCAGAAAACCTGTGTTTACTTCATACAACATATTTTCAGGTTTTAAGTCTCTGTGCATGATATTTTTTTCATGAAGAAAGTGAAGTGCATCAGCTATTTGGCCCCAAAAATTAAGTACTTCATCAAGAGTAAAAGGACCTTCACGCCCCACAATAACGTCATAAAACTCAAGTGCATCATTAAAGCATGGCATAGCCACAGCACAGACTTCAAACTCTCCTTGTGTAAAATCTTTAAAAAAATTTGTCTTACTATCACCTGGCTTACGAGCATAATAAGAATCTACACAAGCTATGCCTGGATGACCCTCTTTTTTAAATAGTAATGGTAAAAGATCTCCTTTGAGCGCATTAGATAAAACTCTTTTGGCCTTTCTCGAACTGTCCTTCTTTGCTTTATAAACTTTTAAAGCAAGTTTCTGAGATCCATTTTCTTTAGATATCATGAAAACTTTAGAGAACCCACCAGAGCCAAGTTCACGATTAACAGTGTATTCACTATTTATAAGTATATTTTCTGCTTGGAGTCTGAGTGGATCTACTGAACTATCGCCTGGTGGAGGACTAAAAACAGCTGAACTGTCCTCGACACCTCTAGGCGTATTTGCAGGTGTTGCACCACTAAAAGATATCTCAGCGTTTGCCAGGGAACGAAATGTTCCAGCTGGCTGACCTTCTAGTTCTGGGAATGCTCCAGCTGGCTGACCTTGTAGTTCTGGGTCTTCTTCTTCTGCTACTTGAAAACCTTTCTCTACATCTGAATGAAGTGCAGCTCCATATGATTCAAAAGACATCATCAAAAGAATAATATTAAACAAAATTTTCATAAAGTGACCTCATTATTAATATTGTTTGGATTTTTAAGGTTTCGAAACATCATATAATTTTTTGAATAATAAAACAAGAAGCTTAGACAACCTCCTTATTCTAAAAGATAAAAATCAAATATTTACAACTAGTTGAATAAAAATATTTTTTATAAAATGTCTCATAAAATTTAATTTTACCTTGTTGTACAGTAGTAATCAGGTGTTAACTTTAAAATGAAAAACTTGTTTTGTTTATTTCTTTGAGATAGAAACAAGAGAAGTTTTATTTGCAAAAGAAAAATCATATGACACAAGGTTAACATGCCAAAAAAAACCATTAATAAAAAGATATTACCAAAATTTTTGCTTCTCGGATTTTTTCTTTTCTTATGGTTTTCTCCGCCACCAAATGGCTTAACCTTGGAAGCTTGGCATCTATTTGCTATTTTTATAACGACCATCAGCACGACTGTTTTTAAATTTTTAAATGTGTTCACAGTATCTATCCTATCATTATCTTTTACAATTTTAACAAAAACACTAGCTCCAAATGTTGCATACTCAGGTTTTTCAAAAGATACCATTCTTCTCATCGTAGTAGCTTTTATAATCGCCAAAGCTGTTGTAAAATCAGGCTTAGGAAATAGAATAGCCTGTCATATTGTTTCAAAAATTGGTCAATCAACCCTAGGACTAGCCTACTCAGCTATAATTACAGATTGCCTAATCGGACCAGCATTTCCAAGCAACACAGCTAGATCTGGAGTTTTATACCCTATCATCGAAGGCCTAGCCCTTACCAATAAGTCCTCTCCGAAAGATGGAACAGAAAACAGGATCGGTAAATACCTGATGATGAACTCTCTTGCTGGACTTTCTATATCATCTGCTTTATGGTTAACTGGAATGGTTACAAATATCGTTGGTGCTGGTTTAGCTAAAAATTTCGGTATCCAAATCACTTTTTCAACCTGGTTTCTTAATGCCTTAGTCCCTTCTTCAGTGGCTCTTGCTATCTTACCTTGGCTACTAAAAAAAATGCTAAAACCTCAAATAGAAAAGAGTCCACAGGCCCCTCTTATCGCAAAAAAGAAACTTCAAGAAATGGGTCCAACTTCCACGCAAGAAAAAGTTGTAGCCCTAACTTTTTTTTTAATGGTGCTCTCGTGGAGCCTTTCAGAAGTCTTTTTTGTCGATAAAACAGCCGTTTCCTTTCTTGGCCTTGGAGCTTTGATGCTTTTCAAAGTCATTGAAGTGAAAGATATTAAAAATGAGGGTAATGCCCTTGTTATTCTTATCTGGTTCGCTGTTTTATATACACTGAGTGCTCAACTTAGTGAGCTTGGCTTTATGAAATATATTGGAAATATTATTGCTTCATCTTTAAAAGATTTTAACTGGCTATTTGCTTACATCATTTTGATTATAAGTTATATTTTAGCTCACTATCTGTTTGTCAGTCAAAGCGCTCACCTTCTTGCTTTATTTGGTATTTTCCTACAGGTTGGTATTGACCTTGGAATACCCTCCATAATGTTCTGCTACATGCTTTTATTTGCAACGAATTTTTTCTCAGCTTTAACACCTCAAGCTTCCAGTGCAAATATTATCTTTATAGCTAGTGACTATATAAAAACATCTGAAGTTTATAAGTTCGGTGCTATTATAACACTTGTCAATACTTTCATATATTTGACGTTAGGTAGCTTTTGGATTTATTTTTTGAACTATTAAAAATAATATATAAAAACTAAGATTCTCTATCCAAGTAGGCACCGTTTTTAAAATATCGAAACAAAAAGCAAAGGTCAGAAAAACTACTAGTTTTCAAAATGATTTGTTAGTTTTTTTTTATATAAGTCACCCAGAAAAGCTATACTTTTATAACCTTTTGGAGAAATTTTCATAGTCTCATCGTTGACCCAATGTCTTATTCCGTTTTGAATAGAATGCATATCTTTAACTTTACTCTTTGATAAAACATAATCTATCGATTGGTCGTAGTTGTCTCTTGCATATTTTAGTGATAACTCTAGATTTTTTTTTATAATGTGAATCGTTTTCTCACCCAAAGATCGTCGAACAACAACACCTCCTAAAGGTATGGGAAGATTTTGTGTTTTTTCCTTCCACATAGATCCAAGATTGAAAACTTCAATAAGATTCTGATCTTTTAAAGATAAAGAACTTTCGTGAATTAACAATGCAGCATCAAACTCACCACTATTTACTTTTTGCTTTAGCTTATCAAAAGCAACACAAGAAATATTGGCAAAAGAAGGAAGAAAACTTGTAGTTAAAAGATATGCTGTTGTGTTAAATCCAGGGATTGCTAATGATTTATTACAAGTTTCGTCTTGAGAAAATTTTTTTTTGCTAACTATTTTAGGTGTCAAACCATCCACAATGGTACTGCCTACAGACAGTAGTACATACTCATGTGATATTTCGGGCAAAATTTGAAACGACACTTTACAAATATCAGCACCGTTGCCAGATAAAAGATCTTGATTAATTTTTTCAAGATCATGATATAAAACTTGAAGCTTTGGAGCTTTTATAAAACCATTTATCCAAGGCCCCCAAATAAAAGTATCGTTTGAAATGTCTGTAATTTGAAGAGATAGGTCCATTTTTAAAAAGCCTGTATCAATAGACAATAAACTTATGATACTAAAAATTTTCTAGAAACTCAAATAAAGTCTTTATACTTTACTAAAGAAACTACCCACATTTAAGGGTGTCTTAAAAAAAGTTCCGGATGATGATTGCTCACTTATTGACTGGTTTTTTTGAAGAGAATGACTACCGCGTAAAACCTTTAAAGTAAAATTCCTTTCAGACATCATGATTTGATAAATCTCTTTAACTTTTTTCAAACCTAAGGTAGGATTGTCCAAGTTTCCAAAAAATTCTGGTGGTAAAGTTAAGAGCGAAAAAGAAAAAGAAAAAGAAAAAGTAGAAATAAAACTAGAAACAAAATTGTCAACCTTACAACGAACTTATCTGGTTTCAGCCCCAAGATACTTTCAATTCAAATGAAGAAGCTAATAGATTAAAAATAAAATCGCCACAACATTAGTTATCCGTAACAGAATAAAATAGATTTTTGTTAAACGGAAAAACAGGAGAACACAGTAACATATGGTAAATAAATAGGAATTTAAAAAATGTCTTTCATTATAAAAGATGTAAGTTCCACGATAGAAAAAATTTCCAAGAAAAAAAATAATGAGCAATGCTTTAATAATAGCAGAAAAATTAAAAGAATCTATCTTGACTTGCCGTCCAAATTTTTTTAGAAAATAGTGCAAGGAATCTAAACTAATTTTTAGTTCTCCGTGCTAAGTTGAAAAAAAATAACAACCCACAAGTAGGAACCCAATGGATTTTAATGCACGTGAGATCAACATCTTTATTCAATTTTCAGTCATAATTTTAGGTGTCTACTCTCTCTTTCATATAATGTCTAACTTCATGAAAGTTAGACAAAAACTAAAGCCGCTAGAAAAAAAATCCGTAATAAAGCTATGTATTAGCGGTTTTGTTGCAAATGTGGCTGATACACTTGGTATTGGTAGTTATGTTATCATCGTAGCCTTCAATCGCTTCTGGCCTATTATCAATCCAAAGCACCTGCCTGGAACACTTAATGCACATGGGGTGATTCCCGCTATTATACAATGCTTGGCGTTTTTAACACTTGTCAAAATAGATATTACAACACTCTCAATACTGCTTGTAGGAACTAGTTTTGGAGCACTTATGGGAAGTCGTATTGTTGCTGGCTTTGATAAAACCAAAATTCGTCTTTCAATGGTAGCTGCGTATATGATCATGGCTGTTCTTGTTTTTTCAAATCAGTTACAACTTTTACCTATAGGTGGAGATGCTTACTCTTTGGAAGGAATAAAGCTTTTTGCAGCTTTTATTTTTATGTTTATTGTTGGTATATTTCCAGCTATTGGAGTAGGCGGGTACGCTCCTATCCAAATGGCTTTATTTGTCCTAGGACTAAATCCACTCGTAGCTTGGCCTGTAATGACAACATCTGGAGCTATACAGCAAGGAATTGCTGCAGCAACATTCGCTAAATCAAAAAAAGTTGATTTCAAAGAAGCGGGCGTTTTATCTCTCGCTGGTATAGTCGGCACTTTGATTGCTATTCCTTTTATAACTGCTTTTGATGCTTATTTCCTAAGATGGCTTTTGTTTATTATTGTTATCTATAACATATACACTATCTTAAAGGATTTAAGAAAATAACCAACGGTAAGCTTACCGAGAGCTTCTATACTTGAAGAGCTTTAGACTTCTATATCTTTCAAATTTTAAAGAAAAGGTATTTTATGCAAAAGTGTCGCCAAGAAAAAAACTATGCCAATAATCTCTGCTCCTTTTTGACTGACCCGTACGCTCTTTTCATCATTGCTTTGGGAATAATCCTATCTTTTTTGATGTTTCACACAGACAAACTTCATTACGACAATATTCAAATTTTAGAGAAGGCTTATAAGCTTGTTTTTTTGAATGAATGGACTCACTACGGAAATCGAGCAAGCAAAGTTGGTTACCTTCCTGGGTCATTAACAACATTAATATCTGCAGTGCCGATGAAAGTATACTTTTCTCCATATTCAGCCGATTTTATCATTCTTCTTATGCACTTTACGTCTCTTCTTATGTTACTTGATGTGGGAAGAAAATTCGTAAGAAAAAATAACAAGCTTCTACTTTTTCTAGTTTTAATACTCTTTTGGTTAAACCCTTGGCGTCTAGAGCAGTGTTCACTTTATAATCCAGCTTATTTATTCTTTTTTTCATCCCTACACTTTTGGACTGCGATGAAAATGCAGGAAAAAAACTTTACTCTAACTCTTATACATGTTTGCTCGATAGGGTTCGGTGTACAGATTCATCTATCTGTTGTTATTCTCGGATTCACTTCTCTTTTTCTACTGTATTTTCGAAAAATAAAGTTCCACTGGCCTGCTTTTATTTTAGCATGTACTTTATTTATTTTAAGTCTTGTTCCATGGTTCATTTTTTACAAAAATTCATTGAGAGAAGACCTTGTAAAAACAAATAACTTTTTATTCGGAAAAAACTTTCTTTATATTTATCCTGTTGTAAAAGCAATTATTTACTGGATAAGGTTTGGATCAAGTTTTTTTACTAAATTTATTTTTGTTAATTTTGATTTGTCATGGATTCCATCGAACGCTTTACAGTTTATTGTTGGCACGTTTTTTCATATCTTAAAATGGATACTGGCTGCAATCACAATGTACTTTAGCTTTATTTGGAACTTAAGATTTTTAAGGAAAGTTAAAAAGAAAAACTTTATCTATCAAGTTAAAAATAAAGTTATCAAAGGAGAGCTTAGTTACTTTTACGTATACTATATCAGCCTCTTTCTTGCTATGGTTTTAAGTTCAGGTTTATCACCAACAAGCTTTTTGAGTTGGCACCTTATATTATGTTTTCCTGTCATTGCTCTTTTTATATCTTATCACGTATTTCTTTACTTACAAAAAGAAAGTAAATACAACAAAAGGCTTTTTTTAGGATTCCTTGTAAGTTCATTAAGTGTCTTTATGCTCTTTGTTATCATGGGAACTTCTTTTCATTCATATAAAAACAACTATCATCAAGCAGCGATAAAATACCTTGAGAAAAAAAATTAAAATAATTTATATGTACTTTAGTGGAAGAAGAAGGTATATTTTCTGGTGTTTCACATAAAATGCAAGTCGTTTTGAAAAAAGAAAGTTTACACAAACATTCTAGCTGAATGAGAAAATGCTTTACCGGATCTTATGGATGAGGTCAAGATCCAAGATCTTATGAAACCGAAGTTCAGAATCGGAACCAGCAAGTCGTTTCATAAAACTAGTTTGTAAAAAGTCACACCTCATAATGAGGATATTCATAGACCTCTCCTATACGAAAAATAAATGAACTAGAAAGTCCAGGGGGTGGGGATGAAAAATATTATATGTGTTCGGAAGGATCACTTATTAACGGTATTTCTTTTGCTACTATTGATCAAAACGGACTAAGAGATCAAGAGTATCGAATGGATTTTCGGCAAGATTGGGTGCGTTTAAAATGTTGTTAAATTAGTAAAAGATTTTTGCTCTCAAAACTGAGATCTCTATCAGATCTTGTTTAAATTATAAGTAAAAGCATTTACATGTCCTTCAACTAAAGACTCAACTATGCAACCTTGCTGAGTCAAATATTCTTCAGTATTTTCAAGATGACAAAGAACATATGGTTCACCCATAAGCATTGTTTCACTTGGGCAATAGTCTTTTGAGATGTCTACAACGACAACCTTTTTTTTGGCTACGCGACAAGCATTTTCAAAAACTTTTTTTCTTGCAGCAAATGGCATTTCATGAAAAACAAAACTAATAAGAACGATATCACATGAGTTATCTTCACCAAAACTTTCTATGTTTCCTAGGATGTAACGACGACCAGGGTAATAAACTTCAGCAGCTGCTAGCATCTCCGGCGAAGTATCAATACCAACAGATCCTTTAGGAGTTGAGGTACCTGTTCCGCAACCAAAATCAAAAATAAGAGCATCATCTGGGAATGTTTCAATAACTTCTTTTCGAACGTTTCTTCCACCATAAGCGAACTGATCGATGACTTTCGTAGCAAACGGTGCAAGACTTGCATGTAAAGCACCTAGAGGACCTGTATTACCAAAAGTATGGATTCTAGGATCAAACCAATACTCTTCATACGTCTCTGCAGAAGATCCGATATTAAGGTTTTCTAAAGAAAGAAATTTAACACCTTGTAATTCAGAAAAATCAAAAGAAGATTCAAGAAACTCATCAAGTTGATCAAACTTTTTCTTTTCCTTACTTTTAGCTTCTAAAACCAAATTTTTTTTCCGTAGTTCTTGCCCTGTATATCTTCTACCCTGACAAATAATACCTTGTTGTAGAAATTGGCGTTCAACAGGAAGAAATGAATCGACGTTATTAAAGCAAAATAGAGCAAAAAAGACAAAAATCATTTGAATCCTTTTCAGTTAGATTATTAGCCAAAAAACTATGATAATAAAAAAAACGACTCTACAAGCTATCGGTATAGATGAAAAAAGTAAATAACTTTGTAAGTTAAAAGGCAAAATTCTTATTATTTTAGATTTTAACTTTAGTCACGCCATAATTTTAATCAATTAATATCATGAGGTTAGAGGTTTAACAGAAAACTTGTGACAAAAATCGCACTTTTTTTTTGATGGCAAGAAGTGACGCAGCTAACCAAAGATGAAAGATAGATATCCTTCAATTCTAAAAATAATCAAAAAAAAACAAGATGTTATAAAATTTTATTTGATCTCTTTTTGATAATTTTTTATATATAACGATAAAATTTTTAAATTAACTAGGTTTGAAAAAATGAAAAAATTAATTTTATTATCTATAATCAATTTTCTTTTAACTCAAAAAATTTATTCTAGTGACACGTTTTTTCCCGAAACAAAAAGCTTACAAAAAAACATTCGATTCATTGTTATGCTTCCAGATAAATCTTTTTCTATTTATGACATAAAAGCTCAAATACTACAAAAGATTTGTGAGCAAAACGAAGTCTATCTTTTCAACATTCTCTACTCTAGGGTCTGCACCTATGAACACTTGGAGATATTGCTCATAGACCAACAAAAAAGTCTCATATGGCAAGTCGCTGATAATTTCGTGTTAAATAATTGGGGACACGACATCATTAAAGGGGGCTACGAGCCCGAATATGGACAATTTGTTTTAAGCAAAAAAAAATTTACTCAAGTTTTGAACCCAGAAGAAAAACGTATATCAGGAAATCTATCTTACGAAGACAGTTCGCAAATTATTATTTCAACTGATGGGCGTTACCTTATAACATGTGGATTCTCCGGAATAAAGGATAGTCTTGAAAGAAGGTGGAATCTTTTTTCTACTAAATTTCTCATACAAATTGGAAAAATACCATGTTATTGCGATAAGATTAAAAGTTTTTATTCTCAAGATCATCATGAAGGTGTCTTTATATTCATTCTATTTGAAAATGGAGATTTATTTCAGTTTAATGCAACAAATGAACGAACACTCCAAATAGTTCGCCCCATACATATTGAATATTGGACGACAGGTGAACAAGTTTTAACAATAACACCAAGCTCTTATTTCCAACAGGCTATTCTACTAAAAAATGAGTGTTTACAAGTATGTGATAGTTCGTTAAAAAAAATCTTACGTACAATACCAAGAAAGCAGTATGAAAAAAATGAAGATATAAATATTATTTCTTTTTCTCATGATGATTCTTTCTTTTTAACCGCATCAGAAAACTGTGTTCAAATATGGGATGCAAAAAAATATAAACTTTTACAAAAAATCGTAGTTATCGAAAAAAATGAGGATGAAGGTAAAGAAGGAAAAGTCAATCAGGGTTTATCTATTGCCCTAGCAAGTTTTTCAACTTATGAAAAAAAAATTATCGTTGTTTTATCTAATGGGAAAGTCATATATTTAAGAACAGATATAAAAATAGATAGTATCTAACTCCTATTTAAGACTTCAGATTCTTTTTCAACGTCATATTTACTTACTTCTTTTATCCTTGTTATCAGTAGAATTTGACCTTTTGATTGTGTAACAATTTTTTTTGTTAATTCACAGATACTATTGATAAATTTCGATAAAATAACACGAACAGGTGGAGTCGAAGATTTTTTAGTCGAAACAATAATAGACACTCCTTTTTTTAATCCTTTGAGGATATACCTTATAGAGTGTGAATTTAAAATTCCTTCTCGAGGAAGATCTAAATTTAGAATGTGGCCATGATAATCTCCAAAATCCGACGATAAATACGGAACAAAGTCTCCTTCAACAAGAAGGTTAAGAAATTCTGACTCTTGCTCATCTCTATCAGAAAAATTATAGGCATCTATCAAACCATTCATAACAGGAGGTGCTGCAAAAGTAATGCCGCACATACCATATTTCATTGATGCTATTTGTGCATAGAGCCCACCTAGAGAGTGCCCCGTTATAACTATAGGATAATGATTAGTCTCACAAACTTTATCGATAGCTTCATCAATATCTTTGATTATTGTGCCCAATAATTTTTCATTTAGTAAAATTTTAGGATAGTCTCTGCCACCATAAAGATACAAGATAGAGTCTAAATATAAATCATATATTGTTTTTGTACCTCTAAAGGCAACAATAACTTCTTTGTCTCTAACATCAAAAAAAGATTTCCATTGAAGATGACTGTCAAAATCACTTTTAGCAAAGAGCAGTAAGTCCGGATCAGCTACTTCATATTCATTATATGTATACAATGAGGCCTTTCCGCACAAGTCAATTTTTTCAAGTAGATCATGACTTAAATTTAAAGATAGTAAGTTCTGATCAGGGTTATCTAATTTAATTTTTTTGACTGACCTTGAAAATCTTCTTTTTTTTCCTTTTGTTTTAGGTGTTGATTCTTTATAAAAAAAATTTCCTTTAGATAACTTTCTGTGCTTGAAAAAGAATGAATCTGTATTATGAATCGATAAGAATAAAAACGAAATTTTCACAATTAAACCTGCAGAAAAACAGGTTTTAGAAAAAAGAAAGGTAAAGATAAGTATAATTTTATTTATGACTTAAATCTCCCTAAAATCATAAAAAAAACTAAAATCATTGAATACAAACCTAAAGATAAATCATTGGGCGTAAACATGCTAATAAATAAAATAAAATTTGATAATTTATAAAAAAAATATTAAGAAAACATCTATCAAAATTACTTAACAAATAATTTTTCAGAATTCGGATGCTTACCATATGAATTTATAACTTTCCTTCTCAAAAAAAAAAATCTTGCCATATATTGTGAATAAATTACAATCTTACTAAAGAATAAAATCGAACAAATAAGAAAGAGAGGTTATAAATAATGCTTCACAAGACAAATCTTGATCTTCCGGAGGAGACAAGAAAAAAATCTATCGAATTACTTCAAGTCACTCTTTCATCAATGCTTGATCTAACTCTTCAGGCAAAACAAGCCCACTGGAATGTAAAGGGTATGAATTTTATTGCTCTCCACGATTTATTTGATAAGTTATATGAAAAGCTTAATGAATTAACAGATATGACAGCAGAGAGAATAACAGCTCTTTCAAGTGATGCTTTTGGTTCAGTTCAGCAAATAAATAAAGAAACAATATTAACTGCCTACCCTAATAATATACACTCAGGAAAAGAACACTTAGAATCTCTTTCATCTGCTACGGCAAAAATTTGCAAATATGTTAGAGAATCTATTGAAAAAACATCAGATAACGGCGACATGGGAACAAGCGACTTATTCACAGAGTTATCAAGAGATTTGGATCAATACTTGTGGTTCCTTGAAGCCCATCTACAATAAATAAAAGAAAAGAAAAGAAAATAAAAGAAAAGAAATTTAGAGCTAATTAGTTTCACAACAAATTCTTTTCATTTTTAAATTATCTTTTCACTTATTGTTATTAAATTTTTGTATAAATTCAACTTTTCCACGAGACTTTAACCTATCTTCTATCTGTGAAAAAAGATCTTGACACTTTATTCTGTATTTTTTAAATGTGATTTCATTCATAGGACCTATTCTGTGATTGGAGACTTTTTCTGATCTATTTCTTTTCTCAATACGATTCTTATATGATTTATAATCACAAAAAACATGAACAATAAACCAAGTAGAAGAATCTTTGACAGATAGGTCTTTAATGATTTTTTCTACTATATAGTCATATAGAGGCACATCTATAAAAATTTGTTTTCCATTTATTAAGCATCTATCAATTTCGGATTTAAACTGCCTCCAAGTCGCTTCTATACTAGAATATTTTTTTTGTAGAAGTGTAGCATTTTGGGGAGATATATTCAATTCTTCAAAAAATTTTATCATCTTTATATTACAGTCAATTTCTGAAATATTTCTTAAACTATCCCAAGTATCTAGAGAAGTATATTGAAGATATTTTTCATTGCTTTCATCTAAAGTAATTTGTTGCCATGCATTTAACCAGAAGAATAAATTGGCATGATAATCAAAAGAAATAATAGAAGCGTTCTTTGTTGAGGCTGATCGATTAAATTCTTCGTGGGCAAGACTGGTTTTTCCTGCGGAAGGCAGGCCAATAAACAGATAGTTTCTAGTCTCTAAAGACGATGCTGATAATTGAAAATTTAGATGTATTAAAACTAAAAAGATAGAAAGTGAATATTTCATAAAAACCTTAAAATATATATATATCGTAATTCTTAAATATAAATCTTCTATCAGCTATATCACCTCATTTCAAACACAAACAATCACCTAGTAGCCTGAAAAAAGATAATCTCTTAAATTATTTGGTTTATTTAGAAAACATGGAATAGAAGAATAATTAGGCTGAAAGAATACGACTTGATCGAGGTTTTTTTTCCTCATGTTCGATTATAAAAAGAGCAAAGAGAGTTCCACAAAAATACATAAAATGGAATGCAGAGTCCTGATATTTATGAGATAATCTTGCGCCAAAACCTAGCATAAGAAAAATAATTAAAGAAGCAAAAAGAGTTAATTTCAATAATGGAGTTTTTTCTTTATACCATTCGCCAGATAGCAAGCTAGAAAAAGCAAGAATTGCAACTAAAGACTCGAAAAATGCTAAAGATAAGTAAAGAAAATTTTGTGGCATATAAGAAAGTATTGTGTGAGAAAATTGATCAATAAACCATTTAGGAGCCTCTCCATCTAGCCATTTACCCAATGAAGCAAGGAAGAACATTAGACCAAAAAGAAAAATTATTGAAAGTCGTTTAAAAATATATAACTTTTCCGAAATAAAACTATCCATTATGACTTCCTTAAATTATTATCATTTTACAAAAATGTCATACAAAATATATTTAAATAAATCTAGATATTTTATAATTTAAAAGTATTAGAAATTATTTCAATATTTTAAGTTTTTATTCGCTAAGCCTTTTTCGTTTAAGTATAGTCATTTTACTCCACGATACTTTCGATGAACTTTGTGATATTTTGCATGTACCCCTTGGAAATTTAAAACCTTCAGGAAGAGGCCCGTTTATTTCAGGCACATGCTGATAAATACTAGAAGCATGTGAGAAATCATCGTCAATTATATTTTTCAGATATAGAATTTGATGACTATCTTCTGTAACAAGACCAAATTCTCTATTAAAATTTGTTGAAGTAACTGATCCATTTGTAGATCCAATCCATGCCTTTTTATCATCTACAAGAATAACTTTTGAGTGAATATATCCCATACCACCTTTGCCGTAGTCAGGAAGAGAAGCTGTAAAGAATCTAATTTTTCCCTTTTTGCTGGGATGATTTATTATTGGCAAAAGCCACTTTGTATAATATCCACTTGACTCAAATTCCTTTGATTTAATCCACCCCATATCATTTGAGTTTCTATTAAAATAACATAAGCTGGGAAGCGTAACTTCCACATCAACATTTCTATCTAAAGCATTTAATATAGATTTTTGCCATTCTGGATGCTTTATATATTGAGCTTGCATTTGAATTTTATCTTGAGCTTCATCAATTAATTTTAAAACAATATCTGAGTTATAAGGTGAAACCATAACACTTTCTTCAACGCCACCTTCTCTCAAGTGCTGACTAATTTTTTCGCCCATTGATTCACGTAAAAAATCTATTTCTTCTTTTGATGACAAATTATATTTTGAATTTTCAAAATCCAAGTTAAACACTAAATTGAATGTTTCAACTGCTTCTACTTTATTTGAAATAATAGAGAAATCTCTATGGCAAGTTCCACTCTGCCTTTTTTTACCGTAACACAAACCATTTTCACTAAAGTTTCCTGTACTTACTAAAACTTCTTTATTATCACTAATAATTATTTTTCCATGCTGAAAGCAGTTCCCATTGCACAAACTTTTATTGAAATATCTGACAGGATCTTTTAACATTATCTTTTTATTTTTTCTTGAAGCTTCTTTTAAAGCCCTAATAAAATCTGAGCTTTTTTGACATTTAAAGTTGTCTTTTGTTTTTTTAGACAAGCCATCACACGAATTACTCACCGGTTTTGGCTCGACGAGAACTCTAACATCAAGACCAAGTCTTGCTTTTTCTATTAAAAGATCTTTTATTGTATCATCATACATTTCATATATTTCCACATAAATAGAGTGTTGCGCTCTATCAATAAAATTATAGATACTAATCTGTTCTTGATGATTTTGATAAGATGATTCTATATTTTCTCCCCAGTAACTATGATTTTGCCCTGAGTTGTCAAAAATTATTTCTTGAGAAAATATTTTCGTAGCTATAAAAAGATGATTTAAAATAAGTATTTTAAGGATAAACAAACAAATTTTTCTCATACTTTCTCCCAAAATAATTGAAATAAGAAATGATACTCATGTTCTTTGCTTTTATCTCCTGATGAGAATTAATTTTTTTTATTATATTTGCAAGATATATATTAGGACTATTTATTTGATAAAATATTTGGTAATAATTTTTATGGTTATTATTGTTGTATACTCCCAATTCTTTTAATAACACGATATATTATAAATTTTCATTTAACTAAGTCCAGTTTACAAACTTCTAAATCATTATCTTACGTACCAAACGTGATATAAGGAAAAATTTGACTAATAATAAAATAATTACATTTAATATAAATCCAGATATCATTAAATTTATTACCTCAATATATTTTTCTTTTCTATTATATAAAAAAAAAACAACACAAACACTAAACTAGTATTTTTCTCCAATGAATAGGGAACATATTTTATTATCTTACAATAATTATCTAATAAATTAAAATAGATTAAACAGAAAACTTGAATATCAAAAGCTATTAATTTAATATTATTATACGTATAAAACTTACAAGAAAGGGAATATGATATGAATTCTGTTTTAGAAGTAGATGATTATGTTGGTATATCTTTTTGGTTTGCAACAGCTGTAATGCTTGCCTCTACAATTTTCTTTATTTTAGAGCGACAGGATGTAAAGAAAGAATGGAAGACGTCATTAACAATAGCTTCTATTATAACAGGTATAGCTTTTTGGCATTATCTTTACATGAGAGAAGTTTGGATTTTAACAAAAGAAACACCTATTGTTTTGAGATATGTGGACTGGATAATAACAGTTCCACTACAAATCATTGAGTTTTATTTGATACTTTCTGCAGTCACAATAGTTCGTTCGTCACTTTTTTGGAAATTTTTAATATCATCAACTTTAATGTTAGTTTTTGGTTATTTAGGAGAGACAAAAACAATCAACGAAACTTTTGCTTTTTCAGTAGGATTAGTCTCATGGCTTTATATTGTATATGATATTTTTGTGGGAGAATCATCTAAAATAAATAAAAATAGTGGAAATCCATCTTCGCAATTCGCTTTTCATGCGATGAAGTGGATCGTTAGTGTTGGATGGTCTATTTATCCTTTAGGGTATGTTTTTGGTTACCTTATTCCTAGTGTTGATATTAATTCTCTAAATATAATATACAATATTGCAGACCTTGTTAACAAAACTGCCTTCGGTTTAGCTATCTGGTATGCAGCATCATCAGCGTCACTAAACGATAAAGATTAAAATAAAATTGATTATAAATTATACTATTTTATTATTTATAAAATATTAAGATGATAATTTAATTAAATTCAATTTTGAAACGAGTAGCTATGATAAAAAAAAACGATAATACTAATGACCAAATAAACAAGTTTATTAATTTTAAAGATAAAATTGAAGACTTCCTTGGTGATAAAAAAAAAATTTCTAAAATTGTTTCCGCATGTATAATGTCAGGTGGAAATATTTTAATTGAAGATATGCCAGGCATCGGAAAAACAACTTTTGTTCAAATACTAGCAAAATACCTTCAGTTAGATATGAAAAGAATACAATGCACATCTGACTTACTTCCTTCAGATATTATAGGCCTTGAAGTATACAACCCAAAGGAGAATAAATTTGTTTTCCATAAAGGACCTGTTTTTTCA
>PASJ01000055.1 GCA_002711925.1 Pseudobdellovibrionaceae bacterium
AACACGGCGCTGAAGATGTTACTGAGCAAGGTGAGCAGTACGAAGTGAAATGCCAACCGGAAGATTTCATGAGTGTTAAAAAAGCACTTGATGAGCTTTGTTCTGAACCTGATTTTTGTGAGTTAACAAGGGTGCCTAAAAACACCACAGCCATCGAAGAAGATAAAATTCAAAGCTTAGAAAAGATGGTACAAGCTCTTGAAGATAAGGATGATGTTCAAAATGTTTATCACAACGCACTGCTGAGCGGAGATGAGTAAACCGTTTTAGTTTTTGGCGTATCCACTCGAATAAAAAAACGAGCAAACTTTCATAGCTTGAACAACGTAAGAACACGTTTTCACATTTCTCTTTCGATTGGTGTATTTTAAGAGATTTTTTGTAAAACAGATTTCGTTGAAGATTCAAACACTTCCTTCGTGTATACTTGAATGAAGGGCAGGATCTCAATTTTTTACTTGTGGCGGTAAAAAGCTTCAAGCTTTTAGAAAGTGGAGGATATCTTCTTTTTTACACTTATAGCTTTGATGGTTTTTTGAAGAGTTTAAGTCTATAGATTTTTGGCGGTCCGTCTGTTGTTAAGCCTTTCGGCTAGAAAATAAAAATCGGATCATCAACCTTATCGTACCTTGATCGGGAGGTTTTTATGTCGGAACAAATGATTTTAATTATTTTAGCCTCATTAGTTGTTTTTATGGGATTTTTGTCTTATTATTTTTGGCAAAAGTACCTTCATTCATATAAAAGGCTACAATTTTCTTTAAGCAGTGAAAAAAACTATATTGCAGAAAACGCACGATCTATAAAAAAGCTTAAATACCTTGAAAGTGACCTTGATCAGTCTCGCTCTAGCGTGGAGCGACTGAAGACTGAACGTCGTTCTTTATCAGAGTTTACAGATGAGCTTAAAGAAGACTTTGAAGCAAAAGTGCTGGAAATGGAATCTTCCATTCGAGCTCTAACAAGCTCCAATCAGCACTTTGAAAAACAAACAGAGGTTTTACTGCAACAGCTTAAAGAAATCGACGAGCAAAAAAGAGATTTAAGACTGCAGCTGCAAAAAGAACAAGAAGAAATCGAACAAAAAATAAAAGCTATCAACCTCAAACATCAAAGTGAGATCAAAGAGTTAAACACAAAAATTACCACCGATAAGAAAGAACGTTTACGTCTTCTCAAAATGATAGAGCACCTGGAGAAAAAAGTAAAAATTGCTGACCCTAAGCTTCTTGATCGTTTATCAAAAAGATTAAAACACTATCAACATTTTTATCGTGTGGCTTTAAGCAAAAAAGAAATGCTCGAAGAAAGAATCGACAACTGGGAATTAGCCTTAAAGTTACTTTCAAAATGGGTGCTTTTCAGTCAGGCAAGGCTCAAAAAAGACGAAGAAAACCTAGGTGAGTTGGTTGGATCTGCTTTAGAGTGCATAAAAAAAGGGTCGTTAGTTGAAGATGAGTTTTCACAACCAGCTCAATCTTAAAGTATTGATATATTTCGCTGTACAAGTTTGATGGTTTATTTTTTCTTAGTACAGTTTTTGTGTTCAAGGATGAATTATTTATGACAACAAAGACCAAGTTAAAGACCTATAATGAAATCAGTAAAACTATTGATTATGAGGACATCTGGCTCACTCTTTCTTCCCGGCTGACGTGTGAAAGAAAAGAAAAAATGACCCAAGTTTCCTCCCAACGTACGAATCACCTTTGCTTGATTATTCAAGATGTCTGTAATGAACACAACATTTCAGCTGTTTTAAGATCAGCCGAAGCTTTTGGTATTCAAAATATTCACGTGGTTTCTGAAACTCACAACTATCGTCCAAGTTCTGTAGCAAAAGGGAGCGCATCATGGTTGAGTGTTCATAGGCACGAATCCATAGCTTCATGTGCAAAAGCTGTCCATGAGGAAGGTTATAAGATTTGTGCTGCAGTTCCTCGTCCTGAGGCTAAATCTTATGATACGATAAGTGTTGAGGAGCCTTTAGCATTACTTTTTGGTAATGAACACGCAGGTGTCTCAAGCAAGTGGGAATCATACGTTGATATTTATTTTACTTTACCCATGGTCGGCTTTGTCGAAAGTTTGAATATTTCTGTTTGTGCTGCACTTTTGATTCATCATTTTGTCTTAAAAAGTCAAGCAGAACTTGAACCTTCCAAGTATCACCTCACCCAAAAAGAACAAAATCAACTTCTAGGGAGTTGGATCTGTCGTAAAATTCCAACTTGGAAACAAGAGTATGCTCATCATAAAAAAAAATTTATTGCAAAAGCTATTTAATCAAAAAGTTTTAATTTTGTAGAGCTCATAAGATCTGAATATTCTCTAAAAATACTGTAAATCTCGTCTTTGAATAAGCCACTCACACCAGATATTGGTGCTCTGTACGATCCTTGTTTCACGTGTGTCTTTATAGCTTTTAATAAATAGCGTTTGATGTGCATATAGCTTCTATTTTTAAAACGTGGTTTTTTTATCATTCCTTTGACTTTCTTGAGGTTGAACCTTTCATCATTTCTCTCTTCTTTTTCTGCTCCAGCTTCATTGTAACCGTAGTCTTTATGAACCTCTTCAAGTAAATCTATTAATTCTTCTTCGAGACCAGTAAAACTCATGCTTTGTGGATCAATAGCCGATTTGAGTTTTCTTTCATCGATGAAAACTTGAATTTTATCATCGGATAGTAAGTCGTTACTCCACATAATTTCTTTACTCGACACAGCTTTTTTCATAATAGTCAAACTATGAATAATGAAAGCTAGGCGGTTGATTTTTTCATGTAAGAAAGACAGTGTAGAGAAGTCTTCTTCGTCAAAACAAGTAAAATCTATGGTTTCAGGTTGCTCGTTTTTTTCAGCATGCAAAAAATGCTGGGCTAGAACATGTGCTGAAATCATATTTTTGAAGCGTTTACGGTGAGCTTCAGAAAGGATATGGATGAGTCTTTTTACTTTTTGGAATTTATTTTTCATATGATTGAAAGCAAGTTGTTCAACATTACTCTTAATCTTAAGCTCCTCTTGTTCATCACTGAAAAAATCAACGGCAAGACTTTTCAAAACTAAGGCTCTCTCACATGATATTTTACCTTCATTATAGAAAGTATCTTTTAAAGAATTTTTAAAAGATTCTTCGATAAGCTCTTTTTGAGAGAGGTTGTTTTGACCCTCCAACAGAAGTTTTTTATGATCCAACAGGGCTTTAACAGCTAGATCTTTTTCGTTCAAATCTATTTTAAAAATTGGTGCTAGATCTTTTTGACTTAGTTTTTTATTTTTTTCTTCAAAGTATCTTATAAATTTATGGGAAAGTTCTATTTTTTTTAGGCAGTCATGGACACTTTTTCTATATTCTAAAAAAGCTTCTTTATAAGGGTAAAATATCTCTGGAGCATTTTCTTCCCTACAATATTCTTTATCGTCAATGGTATCTATGACGTATCTTGTTATCATTTGACTTGGCACATTGTCGGATAATACATCATTTTGATCAAATGGAATCGGAGAATCCTCACCTAAAAAGACTTTGATAAACTCATTTGTTTTGTATAGAGTTGTTTCAAACATTTGGAACTTTCGTTCAAATTGAAAATCTTCCCATTTGATAAGATCGTTGTCACTAATTGATTTTAATGAAGCATTTAAATGTTTTTCAGAAAGCTCGTCGAGGTGACGACTTATGACTTCAAGAGCATCGTTTATGAGAAGCTCTTTTTTCTTTTCCACTAAGGCTTTCATGTCATGAACTATTTGACTGTCTTGTCTTATTTCTGATATCTTTTCTACGAGAAATTTGACGGGAGACAAGAAAGTTTTCCCTTCTGGTTTTTCTGCTATTTTGTCAATGTTTTCATTACTTAATACTTCTTGAATATCTTTAATCGCATGTTTTTTTAGGGGTTTAATGTTGAGTATTTTAAACCGTATCGTCTTTAGTGTTGAGATAAGAAGTTCTTTGTAAGAGCCATCTTTAGAAACGGAAGATTTTAGTGTGTTGATAATAAATTCAGTTTTTTGTTCCTCAGTAAAAATAGAAAAAGTATAGTTTTTATTAATAAGTTTTTTTCTGTATATATCAAAGGCCGTTATATCTTTTCGTTCTTTTTGTTCTCTTTTTTTGTGTAAGATTTGTTTTTTTTCTTCGAGTTTTTTTAATCCAGTTTGACCAGAAAATCTCACAACTTTTTCTTCAAGAACTTTCATTCTGTTTAAAAAAGATTGAGCGAAATCTTCACCCAAAAGCTCCTCTTCTTTGCAAGAATTGAAGTACTTTTCATCTGTTTCAAGATACTCTTCTATTAAACGATCTAGTATACTGTTTTTATCGCTGAGGAGATATTTATTAAAAATTACGCTAAAATCTTTTAAGTTTAAAACTATTTTGTTTAATTTTTTATAAAAATTGACACCATCACCTGAATCGAATGATGTAAGTTTTACCTTTAAAATAGATTTTATAAATTTCTCTAATTGAGTATGAATCTTTCTTGTGAAATTATAAACTTCTGAACTCATTTTATTGGACTCGTCTAGAGTTTCGAGAGGGTGGTAATAAATAAGACATGCGGTTAGGAGAAGTCTAGCTAAGTTTTTTTCTTCGTTGTTTTGTACCAATTTTTTGTCTAGACTTAAAAATTCTGATATTGCTTCACTTGTCTTCGGATCTTCAATATGTTTTGAATTTTCTGAGAATGATCTTTTTTTAAATTGATCTAAATCACTTGCAAAAGTAAAGCTTTTAAGTTTCGATGAAATGTTTTTTGCGCTTGCATGATAGTTTAAGTTTAGAAAAAAAACGACGAAAATAATTTTGCTGAGGTAACACATAAATGTCTCCTTGTTTGGATTGAGTTAGAGACGATGATTTTATGTGGAATTTGCCCACACATTGATTGTAAAATATATTGGATAAAATAATTTTTCCACCAAATAGGCATGGTTTATAAATTAAATGACAGTGTGTTTGAAAGTTGGGTAATCTTTTCTGGTTTTAATTTTTTTAAATTTGAAGTGACTTAAAAAAAAAATAGTGAAGCTCTAGTTTTATTTTGAATTTCAATTAAACTTTAGTTTCTAAACCTGCTAGGAAAAAATTGATAGATTGATTAAGTGTTTGTGGATCATACCCACCTTCGAGAATAGAAAGGATTTTATCTTGAGGGAAATATTCAATAATTTTTTCTGAAATTTCTTGATAGTCTTTTGCTAAGAGAGAAAAACCTTGTCTATCAAAACGAGTGATTCGATCCACTTCGCTAGTGTCAAAACCTGCAGATATTAAAACTAGAGTTTTTAATTGGGGGTTAAGTCTTTTTCTGATTTGATTAAGCCCAATTTCTAGGTTTGATATGTAATGGTTTTTTTTTGTTTCGTTGGGAAGAGGTATGTTGATTAGATTTACAAGCTCTTTATTGTCTTTGAAGACTTTTCTTCCATTGTAAGGAAACATTTGCGGGTGGAATATATTTAACATGTGATAATTTGAATCTTTTTGAGAAAGCTCTTCTTCTAAGGATTTAATTGTTCCATCGCCATCATGTAGATCAATATCTATGATGACAATATTCAAAGGTGAAGGAAAGTTTCTCTTAGCAACTTCTGTAGCTGTTTTAACATTGTTAAAAAAGCAAAAGCCATGACAAAAGCATTGACAAGCATGATGCCCAGGAGGTCGGATTAAAGCGAAAGCTCTTTTTCTTGGTCCACCAAGGAGCTGTGTAACTTCTTGTTCTACAATCGATGTTGAATTTATAATAGCAGGATAAGTACCTTGATCAACCCATGATTCTTGTCCAACTTCTTTCTTTTTACCACTGAAGACTTTTTCAAGTCTTTTTTGCAGTGTCTCGTCTCCCGTAGGATTGAGATATTTTTCCTCTAACCCTAGTGCTACCGTATCAGAAAGAAGCCTATTTTCTACAAGTGTCTGCCCCCACAAGGGAGGTAATGTAATTTTAGCTAGCCTTTCAGGTTCCTCGTAACCTCGCGTACCTTCGTGAGCAGGCCCTGTTTCTTTAAGAAGCGATACATGAAGTTCGGAGGTTTGATCAATTGTTGTTGCCTTATCACGAAAGACAGAACTTTCTAAATCTATGAATTCTTTTATTGTCTCATCAATGTTACGAACAAGTTGTGTGAAAAATTTAGATTGATGTTTTTTCGTGTTTTTTATTTTTAAGTTTTCTGCGCTTTCTTTTAATATACTAAGTTCAAGTAAGGTTTCATCTTTTGTGAGTCTAAGGTACGTGTCACTTTTTATGATCTCTAGTTCGCAGTAAAGATGGTAGTACTCAATATTTGAAGGGTCAGTAAACTCTAATTTTCTTACAAGCTCTAGAATTTGTTGTGCTCTTTTATATTTTTCAAGTCCCATCGGTTGATCAGTAAAAATAATTTTTTCAATATTTTTTGTGAAAAATACGTCTTTTTCAGTTTGAGGGTCATTTGTCATTTTTTTTATGCAATCCAAAACACTTGGGCGACCAGGTTTCTTCTTTCTATGAATTGTTTCATGGTTTTCTGACAGTTTTTCAAGCGGTCTTTTTTTTTCGCTTGAAGCAAGAAGACTCCATGAAAACTGAGTAACGAAATATGCCATGAAAAAATGAATGAGTATGGCGTTATTAAAAAAAATAAATTTTCTCTTATTCAAGATGAAATCCTCGACGTTTTTATTTTGAAAGAAAGCTTAAGTATAAAACTCATACAGCAAATTGTCCTATAAATCAAGCTAGATATAGCTTTAAGGAGGTTGTCTTGATTTATTCTTTTCTTTAACATCTGATTTTATAGGTATTTTAACGGGTTTTGGCCTCAGGCGTTCAATAAAATCTTTTACATCAAAAAGATCGGTTATAATGGATAAAATCTCGTCGAGTTTTGTTTTTTTCTTTTTTTTATCCATTTTTCCTACTGTCTCCTTTGTTAAGAGAAAATTTATATAAGATCCAAGTGAGAACAAGAAATAAAACGCTCGAAATAACTTGTATCGTTGAAGCGGGAAATTGAATTTGGTAAGATAAAGATATATTGAGAGAAATAAGTATGGCTATCACAATACCTGAAACAGCTTCTCCGGCAATTAAACCTGAACTGAACAAGGTTCCCGTGTCCGAGCTTTGTTTCTTATCTTGGTTTTTTTCAACAAGATAGCGAACCAAACCACCAATAAATAAAGGTACAGCAAGGCTAATTGGTAAGTAGACACCGACAGCAATAGGCATAAGGTGCAATCTAAACTTCGAGCCTTTTTGTACCAGTATTTTATCAAAGAAAAGGATAAGAAAAGCAATTCCAACACCGACAAGAACCATGGAGTATGGTAGATCCTTTTTACCAAAAAAGCCTTCGGTAATACTAGCGAAAAGAGTCGCTTGTGGCGCTTTGAGTCCTTGTCCAATACCGTAAGCATTGTGTAATAGACTTAAAGTAGGGGCTATGGTTATTGCCGGAATAAGGATGCCAATACATTGGGCCCATTGCTGCATACGAGGTGTTGCTTCGATAATTTGCCCTGTTTTTAAGTCTTGAGAGCAATCACCTGCAGTACAAGCAGCACAGCAAACAACTGAAGCGATTCCAAGAGTTGCAAGGATTGCTGGTTGACCTTCAAACCCAAGGAGTAAAAATATTAAAGCCGTTGAAATCAACACAGCAATTGTAATACCTGAAACAGGGTTATTTGATGATCCGACTAAGCCAACAATATAGCTAGAAACAGCAACGAAAGGAAAGCTGGCAAGTATCATGATAATTGCAGTAAAAAAAGATAGGCTTAAACTACCGAGCATAGAGTTGTAAAGCCACAACATAATAAAAAAACAAAGCACAAATATAATAAAAATATGTTTTGTATTCATGTCATCTTTTAGTCTGTCGTAGTGAGTTTGTGTTTGTTTTGTTTTATAAAATGATGATTTTAACTGTTTAAAACCTTCAATAATACCTTGACGCACGGATAAGACAGATAAAAATCCTCCTACAAGCATAGCTCCAACACCAATATAGCGGATCTGGCTGGTCCAAATGTTCCAAGCATGATCTAAGGCTGAAACGTCCGCATCCAATGGTTTTACTTCAAAGAAAGGAAGTGCGATAAACCACCCAATAACACCTCCTAAAAACACAAGTGCCGACACATTTAAGCCAACAATATAGCCTACGCCTAAAAGTGCTGGAGAAACATCAAACCCCACGAAAAATGGCCTTGATTTGAAAAGCCAAGCCTTTTCCACAGAGCCTGAAATCCATTTTAGACCTCCCGATAAAAATTTTATGATAGACCCGATGAAAAGTCCCGTAAGCATAGAAACCATCCCTTTGGAAGCATCATCAGAGCTTGCGTCACTTTCGCTACTGGCTTGAAGGACCTTTGCACAAGCGACCCCTTCAGGGTAGGTTAGATCATTCCTTTTATTCACAATAAGAACTTTTCTCAAAGGTATCATAAAGATGACACCTAAAAGCCCTCCACAAATGGCAATCAAAGTCGTCGGCCAAAAACGAAAGTCTTGCCATGAACCGATAAGCACCAAAGCAGGAACAGTAAATATGATTCCTGCAGCAAGAGACTCTCCGGCAGAAGCCATAGTTTGTACGATGTTACTCTGATACAAAGATTTTTGTCGCAAAACACCCCGGAAAAAAGCAGCGGAAGCAACAGCAGCAGGTATGGATGCTGATATTGTCATGCCAGCATAAAGGCCCATATATACATTTGCAGCCGTCATGATAACAGCTAAAAACAAGCCTACCGTAACGCTCAATACACTAAGCTCTTTTACAGGTTGGTGATTTTTCTTCATTTATTTTGCCTAAGTTCTTCAATTAATTAAAGAATTAACACATTAGGCATTGTTACAAGGGTAGGTGAGAAAAAGACAGACAAAAAATATAAAAATGAATCTTTACTCGGAAGGTTCGATTACAACATCACCTTTAACTTTACATTGGCAGGCTAGACGCTCGTCTTCTTCACCAGCCATTGATTCAAGAAAGTCCTTTTCATCATCTTCTATTTTGCTGAGATTGTCTTTACCTTCAATGACTTTGATCATGCATGCACCACAAGCTCCATCTCTGCAACCAAATAAGATGGAAGTATCATGCTCTTCTGCTAGATTAATTAAAGGATAATCATCAGCGACTTCCATATCAATTTTATCACTTTTTATTTTTAACTTTGGCATGATTCAGTTTTACCTTTTTTTCTGTAATACTTGTATGAATTAGTTTTTCTCAAATCTAAAAATTATTTTTTTCAAGTTTGTCTTCAAAAGTTGAATTAACATAGCAAAATATCCATAAACAAGCAAAAACAATCCTTTGTTTTAGCCAAAAAGATCTTAATATATTGATAATAATAGGAAATAGATCTTGTCGAGGTCGTCACCCTTTGAAAATATCAGATATTTTTTTCGCAGACGTGATGATACCTTTTATCAAGGCTGAGCTGAGCCCTTGATGCTCCATTTCGTTGAGGCCTGCAATGGTAGCTCCTTGTGGAGTTGTGACTCTATCAATTTCTGCTTCGGGGTGGTTTGGATGGTTTTTCAATAATGTTGCAGCTCCTTTTGCTGTTTGAGTTGCGATTTCAAGTGCTTCTTTTGAGTGAAATCCGATCTCGATTCCTCCTTGACTTGCTGCTCTGATAGCACGCAGGAAAAAAGCTATGCCGCAAGCTCCGAGTGCGGTTGATGATTCCATTTGAGATTCATCGATGACAAGTGTTGTCCCGAGTTGCTTGAACAAAGCTTGAGCTTTTTCCAAAGAAGATGACTTATCAGAGCTTGCAGAAAGACAAGTCATCGACTCAAGAAAAGCGCTTGCAGTATTCGGCATTGCTCGGACAAGAGGAAGCTCATGACCCAGTTTCTCGTAAAAATAAGCTGATGTAACACCTGAAACCACAGAGATTAAAGTCTTACTACTAAAATCAATCTCTTTAAGATCTGTTAGTAGCGAAGGTAGTTGGTTTGGAGTGACGCAGATAATAATAGTATCGCTTTTCTGGCAAGCAAGAAGGTTGTCATGTAAAATGGTCAATTTTAATTTTTGTAATTCCTCAACATCAGATAAGGAACGTTTTGTTGCAAGAATATTTTCAGGTAAGAATGTTTTAGATGCTAAAAGGCCTTTAGCAATTGATAGACCAATATTACCACAACCTAAGATTGAAATTTTTGTGTGCTCGCTCATAAAATTTTCCCCTTTCTTATAAGACTAAAAGATTACTTTTTTTACTTTATTTTGACATTCATACTTTAAGCAAACTTAAATTAGCTTGATAGGGTGGAAATTTAAAAATGGAAATATTTAGTGTACTGAAGTTTCTAGCATGTTTGGTATGGCTTCATATTTTTCAAAAGCTTGTGGAATCAGACTTCTAGATCTCAACGTTTTTAGAACAAAGTCAGCACTATTAAACTGACTCCAATCAAATGAGGTAACATTTGATCCGCGTTCTTTTAATTCAACAAGAAGTTCTTTGTAAAGCGTGGATAAGCCATTTAAGTAATCTTCTGGAATACTTTGCTCGCAGCCTCTGTCTCTCATCTGAATACGGTCTTGGCACGTCTTTGCATTAGCATCTAAGTAGATTGTTATGTGTGGCACCATTAAGTTTTGCAACATAACTTGTCGCATGTTCATATAATTTTCATAGCCACATTTATCAATATTGCCATCGAGATAGTTTTTTCGAGCGAAAATAGCATCGCCATATATGGAGCGGTCCATAATAACTCCAGAACCACTATGCCAGATAAATTCAATGGCTTCTTTATGCATTTGAAAACGACGGCTCATCAACCAAAACTGCATTTCTAAAGCGTATCGTTTTGGGTCTCGGTAAAATTTTTCCAGGTAGGGGTTGTCATCAACGGGTTCTTTCATGATTTTGTAATTAAGTTTATCTGCCAACTGGGCAGATAAAGTGCTTTTTCCAATGCCGATAAGTCCTTCAACAATAATCATCTGTGCAGCCACTAACAACTCCTTTGTGTCTTTCGTTCTATTCTTTATATGATTTAAAGGTATTAAGTTTCACTTTTCATAAAAAAAAATTGCTCGCCTTTTCCACTATCAATGAGCTAAAAAAATAGTGGTGAGTCGTAGCCTTTGTTTTAAAAGAAAACTAGAAACTATTAAGAGTTCTCTTTTAAAGATTTTGTGAAACGAAAAGTCATCATGTCCTATTCTTAAAAATAAAGACACAAGAAAAGTAAAGATCTAATAATTGCTCCTGAGTTAAAGAAAGTCGCTTCTTATTTTCAGCGTACGCCAACAAAAAAAGCGAGCTCGAACACTCACTGAGTATTTTCAAAATAAGATAAATGATTTGAGAGCTATTTGGCCGAAGAAAGTCTTGGAGGATTAGAAGGACTTTCTGAAATCTTTTTCAGTTTTAAAAGGTTCAAAGAAAAAACTTTTTTTCTTTTTTCACTCATTTTGAGGCTGATTTTTTTCATTAGCTTTTTGTTCTTATTTGAATCCAATGATTTCTTCTCCTCTATTAACGAATCTTGGTAGTACCTGATATCCGCCTCCAGGCCTTAACCTTTATAAAGTGAAAACTTATTACTTTTGTGTCGTTGCCGCTGCAACAATAAGCATCAAGTCCTTTGGTCGGTTAAGAGCTACAAATTTAACAGCCACGTAATTTACTAGGCAGAAACTCTTGCTTGTAGCATTTGGTTTGCGGTATCTTTACAACAATAAGCAAATTTTATAAGAAATGTTATGATTTAAAACATTTCAAAAATTGTACAATCATTACTATAAAAAAAAAAAAATGCAAAGGTGCTTTCAAAGGAAATAGAGTCATGAATTTTGATAAAGAGTCTGAACAGTTAGACAATGTGTTAAAAGAAGAGTTAGGCCGTTGGCAAGAAGTTCTAAACCAAGTGTCGAGAAGAATCGTTGGGCAAGATTCTTTAGGTCAAAGGCTTCTGGCTGCTATTGTCGCCGGAGGGCACGTTTTACTTGAAGGAATGCCTGGTTTAGCGAAAACAACCGCGATCAAGTCACTGGCCGAAGTTGCCTGCTTAGATTTTAAAAGAATTCAATTTACCCCGGATCTTTTGCCTGCTGATCTCATCGGTACACAAATTTATGATCCTCACAAAGGTGAGTTTAAAGTCAAGAAAGGCCCTATATTTGCTCATTTGATTCTAGCGGATGAAATCAATCGCGCTCCAGCAAAAGTGCAATCAGCTCTGTTACAGTCCATGGAAGAAAAACAAATTACTATAGGCGATCAAACTTACCATTTGGACGAACCTTTCTTGGTTATGGCAACACAAAACCCCATAGAACAAGAGGGGACGTACCCTCTGCCTGAGGCTCAAGTTGATCGTTTTCTATTTAAGTTAAAAATTACTTATGGCACTAAAGACGATGAACAAGAAATCATCAAACGTGCCCTAGCTAAAGACTCTATAAAGCTTGATCAGGTTATAAACAAAGAGCACATTTTGAAGATGCGCTCTCTTGTTGATAAAGTTTATGTTTCAGATAAAATCAGACGATATATTGTCGATCTTGTTTTTGCTACGCGTCAACAATCAAATAAAATGAAAGACTTAAAACAACTCATTGAATACGGAGCCTCTCCAAGAGCTTCTTTAGCACTTGATGCTGTGGCTCGAGTGCATGCCTTACTTGAAGGTCGAACTTTTGTGATTCCTCAAGACATTAAAGATATAGGTCATGATATTTTAAGACATCGGATTAAACCAACATTCGAAGCTGAAGCGGAGAATATAGGTAGCGATGAGATTATTAACAGAATTTTTGAAACTGTAGATGTACCTTAATTATGTTATCAGAAGAAATTTTTAAAAAAATTCAGTATATCCAGCTAAAGGCTGGACGAGTTGTCACTGATGCTCTGGCTGGCGAATATTCCTCCATCTTCAAAGGTGTAGGGATGGAGTTTGATAAAGTTAGGGAGTACCAAGAGGGAGACGACGTGCGAGCAATTGACTGGAATGTTACAGCTCGTATGAATAACCCATATGTCAAAGTCTATAGCGAAGAGCGAGAGTTAACATTGATGCTTATGATTGATGTTAGCGCATCTCTTGGCTTTGGTACAACGGGGCGTTTTAAAAATGAACTAGCAGCTGAGCTTGGAGCTATACTTGCTTTTTTAGCGACAAAGAATAACGATAAAGTTGGCTTAATTATTTTTTCAGATCATGTGGAGCAGTATATTCCTCCTCAAAAAGGGCGGGCCCACATATGGAGACTGATTAGAACTGTATTAACTCATGAGTCCCAGGGGCAGGGAGGGACAAAAATTTCCTCCACTTTGGACTATTTTATCAAAGTCTGCCGACGTAAATCGATGTGCTTTTTGCTGTCTGATTTTCAAGCTGATAATTTTGAGAAGTCTTTAAAGATGGCTAATAAAAGGCATGAGGTTATCTGTGTGGATATTTCCGATCAGCGTGAGAAAAGTATTCAAGCGTGCGGTTATATTGAGTGTCTTGATTCAGAAACGGGTGAGCATGTTGTTATCGATACAAGCGATAAAAAATTTCGCCAAGCCTACGCCAGAGAAAGATTAAAAGAAAAAGAAAACCTTCACACACTTTTTTTAAAGAATAAAATCGATTTTTTTTCTTTATCTACAAGTGAGTCTGTCATAAATCCTTTCGTTCGTTATATGAGACAAAGAGAAAGGCGGTTGAGGTGAAAAAAATCTTTTCTTTTATTTTTCTTTTGACAAGTTTTTGTGCCTTACAGTGTCTTTATGTTTTTGGTCAGGCAAATCTTGGTCAAACAGACAGTTTGCCTCATGGTTTGAATGGCCTTGCCGTTTATGAAAGAACCTTATCTTTGTTTTGGCCTGTTGTCGCTATTATTTTTTTGATGTTAGTTTTTGGGTTGTATTATTTTTTAAATAAGAGAAAAAACTCAAAAAAAATTGATATTGTTAAAGTGGAAGACCCTCTAGAATCGATTCCAAGGGCAATAAAATATCTTAAACCAAAAGAACCTTTCTTACGTAAAGAGCAAGAGGAATTCTTTTTCCACCTTAGCATGAATTTTCGTCAAATTATAGAACATACAAGTGAGATTAAAGCTACTGACCAAACATTTAAAGAGCTTAAACCAAGTTTAAAACACAATTCTTTTTTCAATACAAATTCTTCCATTGACGATATTTTAACTTTTTTAGAAAGAGCTGAATTCATTAAGTTTGCAGAAAAAGATGTAACCCAGCAATTCGATATTACTTTGATCGAACCCAGGTTATTTGATTCTCTGGTATCTGCATCAGTATTCACCTCCCGGAGACGGGTTTCCGATAGCACTGGCTTAAACCTGGGCATGACCACAGAGAATACTTATGGTTTCAGTCTAGGCACCCCGGTTTATTACAGGGATTTGAGACTTTCATCAAGGTTCAGTGCTCTGGACCGGATTTATGACTCGGATCAGACCAATGTCATCAAACGCTCCGTTTCTCCATCATTAACTTACAACACGGTCAATCATCCCGTCTTCCCCACGGGCGGTCTGAAAACGAGTATCGGATTAACCCAAACAGGTGAGCCTTTTGGTGGAAACGTCAGATTGAGAGAGTACCGCTTTCTCTATCAGCAGTTTTGGTCGCTCAATCTTGACAGCACCTTAATTCTCATGGCAAAGGCTCAATGGGGGATGCTTCAGCAACAAGGAGGAACTCGAATACCAGCTGA
>PASJ01000056.1 GCA_002711925.1 Pseudobdellovibrionaceae bacterium
CAAAAAGTGGCGGGTCTTCTGGGGTCGGTTT
The DNA here is from genome assembly GCA_002711925.1 of Pseudobdellovibrionaceae bacterium. Taxonomy (GTDB): domain Bacteria; phylum Bdellovibrionota_B; class Oligoflexia; order Oligoflexales; family Bog-1112. The sequence continues at coordinate 32 of PASJ01000056.1, forward strand.
TGCTGTACCTTCGAATACTATTACTCGTGTTGTTAATCAGTTGATCAAATTTGGCAAGGTTAAGCAACCGGGGTTTGGCGTTGAAGGTTTTCCTGATTCTGTTAATCGCCAGCTCGGGTTAAAAGGTTTTATAATTAGATCTGTTTCTCCAGGTTCTGAAGCTGAAAAAGCAAATCTTCAAGGAACAAAAGTTGATCGTTACAGAAATATTATCTTAGGTGACATTATTGTAGAAGTTTCAGGTAAAAAAATAAATAATTATGATGACTTATATAATGAGCTTGAGGATAGAAAAATTGGTTCATCAGTTGAGATAAAAATTCTGAGATCAAATAAGTATATAAATGTTAAAGTGAAGCTTATGGATATTAGTCAAGTAGAGTAAACATGATGAGTAAAAATTCTTCGTTCTCGTTAGTTGAAATTTCTAATGGCTAAACTTGCTTTAAATTCATTTAATGTGTATTATCATAATATTGTTTTATTTAGAACATTATCGAGTAGTTACCGTTTTTAACTTTTGAAGTAACTTTGTTGGCTTTGTTTTATTTATTTTAAAATAAAAGCAGGGCTTTTCCGAATTTTAAGAAGGGGAGATAATGGTCATTTTAAAAAAATTTGTCTCACTACTGGTACTTTGTTTTTTAACTTTTAATTGTGCTGTATTGAATAAATTAGGGGGAAGTTTGAAAAATTTAATGTCAAATTCATTTGCGGATCAAAATCCTGAAACAGTTGTGCGTAGAAATGAAACTCGTCAATTTAGAGTTTTAAAATTAGCAAATGAAATGGAAGTTCTTCTTGTGTCTAGCCCTGAATATAACAAGTCGTCAGCAGCATTAGACGTTGCTGTCGGTAGTTTAGAGGACCCTTGGGAACACCCTGGTTTAGCTCACTTTTTAGAGCATATGCTTTTTTTAGGAACTTCGAAGTATCCAAAAGTCGGTGAGTACAATGAATATCTTGCTGCTCATGGTGGAATGTCGAATGCGTATACGGCCCGAGAAAGTACAAATTATTATTTTGAAGTAAACAATGATGCTTTTGAAGGTGCTCTTGATAGATTTTCTCACTTTTTTATTGATCCTCTTTTTCTAAGTGAATATGTTGAAAGAGAGTTAAATGCTGTTCACTCCGAGCATCAAAAAAATCTAAATAGTGATGCCTGGAGAAAGAACAGACTACTTGGTATACTTTCAAAGAAGGGACATTCAAGACAAAAATTTTCTACAGGTAACTTAGAGACATTAAAAAATGTTAGTAACGAAGTACTTGTTGGTTTTTATAAAAAGTATTATTCAGCAAATCAAATGAAGCTTTCTTTGTTGTCTCCAGCTTCTCTTGATCAAATGGAAGCTTGGGTTAAAGAAAAATTTTCTACCGTTAATAATAATAAAAGAGACAAATTAAAGTATGACCCTAACACTTTAGATGCAGAAGCTTTACCGAGGCTTGTGTACATGAAGCCAGTGAAAGATTTAAGAGTTTTAGAGCTTATTTTCCCAACACCAAGCAGTTACCCCTATTGGGAAAGTAAGCCCGAAATGGTTATTCCCCACTTGATTGGTCATGAAGGTCAAGGGTCTCTTCTTTCGTACTTAAAAAAACAAAACTTAGCAACAAGCTTGTCAGCAGGTTTTGAAGATGCTTCTTACGTAGGAAACTTCCATTTTAAGATTGGTTTAACTGATAAAGGTCTTGAAAATAAAAATGAAGTTCTATCTGCATTTTTTTCTTATGTTTCTATGCTTAAGCAAGAAGGTTATCCTCAGCATATTTACAAAGAACTAAGGGCTCTTTCTAATTTAGATTTTATCTATAAAGAGCACAGTGAGGGCGGAAGTGTAGCCTCCAGGTATGCTTCGGGTATGCAATATTTTCCAGCCTTAGAAATAGAAAAGCAAGGGGGGTTATTTTACAAGCATGGAGTTGAAGATTTTAACCGATTTCTTTCAAAAATAACTCCAGAGAACATGAGTGTTTTGCTTATAAGTCAAAACGTTAAAACTGATCAGGTTGAAGAATATTATAATGTTGAATATGCTTCAGAAAAAATAAAACAAGACGTTTTAATGAATCTAAATAATGTACCACAAAATGAGGCAATGTTTCTTCCTAAACAAAATGACTATATACCTTCCTATCTTACTCTTGTCGAAGATGAAAAAAGTGACGAGCCTTACACTTTAATTGATTCAGACTTAGGTAAGTTTTGGTTTAAAAAAGATAATATTTTTAAACAACCGAAAGGGAGAGTAACTTTAGAAGTTGAGACACCTTTAATCAACTCTTCTCCTAAAAGCAAAGTTCTTTCTATTCTTTATCAGAAAGTTTTATCAGAAAGCTTAAATGAGTGGAGATATCAAGTTTTACTAGCAGGTATGGATTTTTCATTGAACATGAGTGAAAAGGGTGTTGTTATAGATTTTGATGGATACTCTCAGCATTTACCTAAGCTCATGAAAGATCTTGCTTCAAAACTTCAAGAATTAGAGATTTCAGAAGATAATCTGTTAACTCTGAAAGACGATTTTAAAAGAGATTTGCGTAACATGACTTATGATAAAGCATATCGTAAACTTCTTTATGAAATGGGAGATTTAGTTTCAGGCAACAGTATTCATTATAAACAATACTATGATCCCATGAATAATATTGATTTAATATCGACGGTTTCTTTAGAAGAGATAAAAGATTTTTCAAAAGATCTTTATTCTAAAGTGTTCTTAAAAGGCTTGGCCTATGGGAATTTATCTAAAGATGATGTGAAAGAAGCAATTTATTCTTATGCGGAAACATTGAATTCAATACCACTTAAAAAGAGCGAAAGACCAAGTGAAAAAGTTTATCAGTTAACACCAGGAACAGCTTTTGCTTATTCGATGAATGAAAAAGAGGGAACAAAAAATAACTGTTGGGCCAACTATGTTCAGTTCGGAGACAGAACCTATGACTTAAATGCTGCTATTCGTATTGGTCATGCTATGTTAAGTGCTGATTTCTATAATGAGTTAAGAACTCAGCAACAATTAGGTTACATCGTTCATAGTGGCCTAAGGTATTACGAGAAGAGTCTTGGCTTAATCTTTCTTATCCAATCATCCGCCTATGATCCTGTTGAAATTCAAAGAAGGTATGTTGAATGGGTCAAAAAAGCTTCAAGTCGATTGGATGGAATATCAAATTTCGAGTTTAATACCTATAAAAGTAGTGTTGTACAAGAATTAAGGGAAGAAGATAAAACAATAGCAGAAATGCATGGTAACCTTTACTTTGAAACGGTTATTATGGACGGGATGTTCAATTACAAAGAAGAAATAGCAAAAAGCGTAGAGAAGTTATCGAAAGATGATATTAAAGATATTTTTACAAAAGCCTTAAACAATCAAACATCGAGTTCTTTGACGTTATTTTTATCAAAAGAAAAATCAAATGATCAACGATCAGAAGGCTTCGAATATATAGAAGATCGTGAATCGTTTAAAAAAGCTATGCCTGTATATAAGTAAATTTTCCCTTTTTTTAATATCTACATACATTTTTCCTGCCGATTAAGAATTTAATCAATATTTCAAACAAAATAAGACACCATTTTTTTTGGATATATACTCTAATTTATGGTTTGATTAAAATAAGTTACACCAAAGTAATTAAATTATTTTTCATTATAATATATAATGAAACTAACTTAACCTAAAAGGAGTCTGTTAATGAAACCATCTTTATACTTGTTACTAGTGCTTTTCATTTCATGTAAATCAAATGATGAAGGTAAAGAAAAAGAAGAAGAAAGCTTTAAAAGTAGTATGCTCGGAGGTGCAGCAGAAGAAGTTCCTAATGAAGTTGAAATTGAAATGAATAAATATCTAGATGCAGCAGAGGCTACTTTTGTGGAAGAATCATTTGATATCCTTGAGGATATGCCTGACGTTACAAGTGATGACAAAGAGGAATTTAATCGTGCTCTTCAAACTATTCTTAAAAATGAAGAGGTTTCATTGGAAGATCATAGCTTTGATTTTAGAAGCACTAAGTTACTTATGCTCTTTATGGCAATGGTCGAACGTAACCATGAAATCAATCCAAAAGAATTTCTGATACAAAACTCTCTTAGCAAAAAAATAACAATTGCTGTCACCATGGATTTTGAAAAAGACGATGAAAAGTTGATATCAACTTATATTGAGAGTAAAAATGGTATAGCTCGATTTAAAATAAGTGATTCAGATGAATCTGAAGAAAATATGGTACTTTCTGTTTTTCCTGATCCGATGAGTGCTTATGAATTTTTAACAACAAAGTCTTATGAAATAAAAGAAAACGCTGCTGCAGAGGACAGTTCAGAAGAATTTCACGATGCTCAAGGTGGCATGACAGTTGAATTTATGACTAATACTGATGGTAACCCTTTTGGTATAACGCCTGACTCATATAGATTGAACGTTGATGATAATTTGTTACAATTCGGTGTAGAACATAAAATAGTACCTCCTTTATTAGCAAAAATATATAAAGAAGGTGCAAGTGGTTTTAGGATATATTATTCAAAAGATCTTGCATCCGAAAATGGTGGTTTTGGAATTAACTATAACATTAAACAAATAGAAGAAGGTGTTTTTGGGTTATATATGATAAAAGATAAAAAGTTTTCTAAATTTAGTACGAGAACATTTACTTTTAAAAGAGATATTACCGAGGTTGAAAGAGGATTACAGTCATTTCCTGCGGCACGTTCTGGAGACAACCGTAAAAGAATTAATGCTGTTTTACTTTTTATAGGAAGCGTTGTTGATGACGTAGCAAATGAAGATTTTTTTCCTATAGCTGTTCTAGCTAAAGGAACATATAAGTAGTAAAAAACTTTTAAAATAAAGTCGTTCCTTCATAAAAAGTATTGAAAAATTTTTTTACGTGATATTAAATTTTTTTTTAAATGAGAAAAATCCTTTATTTGCCCCTACAAAGTACTTATTATCCCATTTTCTTCTTACCTCATAAATCTTTATTTTTGGGTCAATATGACTTAAAATATTAGTTTTTAGATTATGATAAATACCAACGCATGGCTTGATATAACAAAGAGAGTTCACTTTTCCTATTTCACAATAAGTGGAAAAATCTTTTAAGTTGTTCAAAATTTTTGCATGGGGTACTTTATCTAGTAAATCTTTTAGAATATTATTATTAAATTGCGTCACAACTCCACTTTCCCATGGAAAAGCAAGATTAGGATTTATGATAATAACCTTTTTATTAAGTAAGTCAAAGGTTCTGTGTACACTGTAATCATCGGGAAAAATAATCCATAAGTCACAAGAGGGATCGGAGGTGTTGAGGGTACTTGGGTTTATTTTTTCATTTAATTTTGCGGTATCTACGATTTCACGAGGATTTTTAGCAAGTCCCTTTGGGTCAAATCTACCTTTAGTATATTTTTTAATATTTTCTTCGTCAGCTAAGTAATATTTCCCTTTCGTGTGAAGACCTGCAACCCATCGCCAACTTAGCGTATTGGATGCACAATCAGCGTCACATAAAAAATTAAAGAAAAAGTCTGCTCCAACTTTCCAGTCTAATTCTAACGTATGAATCCAAATGCTGGCAAACCACATTCTTGCATGGTTATGAAGATATCCAGTAGACTTTAGTTCTTCTACCCAAAAATCAAAAGCATCTATTCCCGTGGTTCCGTTTTTTGCATTCTTCAAAGATTGACTTGAGTCTACTTTTATATCTTGACTGTCACTCCATACTTGAGGTCTCATTTCAAGCCACCCTCTCCAATATGTTTGCCAATAAATTTCTTGACAAAACTTAGCACACTTTTGTTTTCCATTTTTTTCTTCTACTGTCTTAATAACTTCATGAGGTAATAAAACTCTTCGGGCTAGATAAGGAGATAATCCTGAAACATTTTGATGGTGACTCGGTCCAAAGTCATAATTTCTAGATCGCGTGTATTTATCACCAGCTAAACATTTAAACTGTTCTAATTTTGATAGTGCGTCTTGGTAGGTTCCATCTGGTATTTGCATAAATTCTTTCTTTTATATAATAATAGTCAATTCTTTGTTAGAGCTTGTAAAGAAATTATTTTTCTAAATGTGAGATTAATTCTTTCTGTATAAACTTTTCTCATTTTAGGTAAGCAGTGTTGGAAATCATGCTGAGAATTTCCCCTCATAGTTAGTAAACTACCATGCGTAAGTAGTAACTCTTCTTTTGATCGATCTTTCTTACTTCTGATCAAAAATCGTCTTTCAGCACCAAAGCTAAGAGAGCAAATTATTGGTTTTGATCCTAGTTCTTTTTCATTGTCACTGTGCCAGCCCATATAATCGCAACCATCGGCATAGTAGTTTAATAGTAAGCCGTTGAACTGAGTTTTAGCTGTTTCTTGAACTTTGTCGCGCAAGTCAGTTAAAATCTTATTCCAAGGAGTGGGAGCGTGGTTTTTTCCTGAGTACTTATATTCTACGCCAGGATCTGCTACCCAAAGCACTTTTCGTGGTACGGTGTGAACCTTACCAAATAGCGTTATTTTTTCCTCTTGAAAAGGCAACTTTTTAAGGTGTACAAAAATTTTATCTGCTTCGACTTTATCAAAAAATTGTTTTGTGAACTGGAAGTCTCTTTGAAATAAATTCATTATTTTTTCTTTGAGTTTAAATTTAACTTCGCATTAATTGGCTGTGTTTTGTGGTTCGGCTTGTTACCCTTTTTCTCCAGAGTTTAAAGGATGATATTTTTAGTTTTTTTCTCATAATTTTTATGACTTGTCCTTCAGTTAGACCATACTGATAATTTATTTCATCAAAAGGTACATCATCTGCCCATGCCATAGCGATAATAGAATTGATATTTGCATCGGAATCATAAGAAAAATTCTTTCGCTGAAGATAAATCTCTTTGCATAAATCAGAGCAAAAATTATCGATCGATTCGATGTTTTTTTTATTCTTTAAAATCAATCTTTTACAAGAAAAACAACGATTATCTTTTTTTATTTTTTCAACTTTTTTTCCGTACATTTGAGTTTCCGCTAAAGATAGGATTATTTATAGTGTTTAATTTTATAATTTTTGTAGTTTACACCCACATTATTTATAAGTAAATAGAATATATAAATAGCTTCAATCGGTTTTATCCGATACTCAAATCAATGTGATTCTTTCAGTATACTTCTAGGTAAGATTAAAGTGGTGAAAAAATTTTTAGTAAAAATACTGGAGTCTCAAGAAATTGGCCTTGAAAGAGGAAAACTTGCTTTTATAAAACCATCTAAATTAGATGTTCTATCCAAAGAAGTTCTTGAATATTTGACAAAGTTAACCAATGAGACTTTCAAGCATATTGGTAGTAGTGCTGTCGATGGATTCTTGTGTAAACCTATTATAGACATTCTCTTGCCGTACAAAGGAAAAGATTTAAGAGTACAAACGATAGAAAATCTTGTAAATATGGGGTTTACCTATAAGGGAGATTATCTTTCAAAGGTGAATCAAGATAAAAAAATCAAACCCTGTAGACATTTTTTTACATTTTATAACGACACACAAACTAAAGACTATATACATATCCATGCTCTTCCAGAAATGGATCCTGAGTGTCTAAACCTTATAAGATTAGTCGATATTTTAAATAAAGATATAAATAAAAGACAAATTTATGCTTCTTTTAAAAAAATGGCTTTAGATCAAAGTCTACAAAGAAAAGAATATCGGAATATGAAGTCTTCAATTATTAAAAAGTTATTGCTATAAATTTGATGATTAATCATCCCATATCGATGAACAATCTCTGACTTGATCTATTTTAAATTTCATAGTCCCTTTTGTTGTTTCAATAATATTAAAGTAAATTCTTTGACAGTTTAAATAATCCCATATAGAGTAAAGATTCTTCTTCTTTTTTGTTTCATTAAGAGTATTGAGAGCCTCTTTTGATAATTCTGTACGGTAGGAAGGTCCGGAAAAATTTTCATGCATAAATTTTCCTTCAATTTTTACATTTTTTTCAAGTCTTCTGGTTTTTTTTAGCTTTTCTATTTCTTCATCGAAGTTTGTAAATGAAACAAACCAGGATTGGTCATCGTCGTATCTTATTTCTATATTTTTATCTCCTTCAAATCTCCATAAGACAGTTTCTGAGGCGTATGTATGTGAAGTTAGGAATAAAAATAAAGGTAGGTATGCTAATTTACAGTAAATCATTTTTTTTCCTTCATATTTTCTTTTATTCTTGTAAAGAAAAGAACATATGTTTCGAAGAAATGAAATAAGAACTTAGTTAGATCTTTTTTTTAGATTTTTATCGTGATTTATTATTTACAGGGTGAAACGGATCTATTAGAAAATCATTTAATTATAGATGCTTACATAAAACTACAGTGCTTTACAGGTGCTAGTATAGTCGCAGACTGACAGACCTTATCAATTTTTCGACAGTGATCAGAACACACTATAATCTCTGGAGAAACCGAAGAGACAACTTCTATATGACCATGATGCTTATGAAATCCACAAGATCCTTTCCCATATAATAAAATATAGCCGGGCTTCAACTCGAAACTTTCATTCTTTGTGATATCAGCCAGTCTTAAGTTTTTACATGCAGATATTGGGTTTTCCGAAATCCATTTTCGAAATTTTTCTGCTGAAAGCCCTGGAGTATATTTATGAGGAGATCTTCCCGGATCAACCGGTAGTTTGTTTAGATCAAAAATCTTAGGTACAGGAAAGTTTGATTTTTTTAGAGCTTGATAAAGTGTGTATTTAACAGACCTTAGACAATATCCATTTTGTGGAGGTGATTTTCGTTTATTTTTTAAAGAAAGTACTGAAAATTTTTCAGCAAGATTGGTATCGATAGATAGGGGGTAAATACCAAAATCATCTTTGCCCGTATTTTTCAAAAAAGGCGATGCATTATCAAAGCATAGATCACTAGAATGATTGTCTTTTTCTTCTTCCGTTTTGAGCTTATGCGGCAAAGATTCTTCAGAGCTGATGCGACGAAAAGCTGCTGTTGTAGAATGATTTTCAAGAAGTATTCGCTCAATTGAACAAATCAGCAAGAAAAAATAAAAATATATAAAAAAATCTTTAAGATAAGACACTTAAACTCTGTCCTTTTAGGTTTTCAGCATACATAGTAACTTAATTTACCATAAATACATGATAAAAACAAGGTTGTTCCCCATGAATAGCATATATTCTCAGGACATATTAAAATTTTTTTGTGAGAGCTTCTAAATTAATAAGTCATCTTGGTCGATAAACTCTTAGCAAGATAAGAATGTAATAATTTTTATTCTAAAAAGGTTTGGAATGGGATTTTTTGTTTTAGATTTAGTCATAGTTTTCTATTTATTTTATGATTTCATCCTATTTTATAGAGGTTTAGTTTTCCCCGCTCCTAAGAGCAGAAAAACTTTAGACAGTCTTGATAGTGTAAATTTAGGCTATAACGACAAGGGGTCAGAGGATGAAAGGAAAGTAAGTTAGTCCCCAGGCTAAAAAACTTACCATAACCAAAAAAAATCACTTACAAATAAGAAGCTTTTTTTTCATCACTTTTCTTTGGAAAAAAAGCAAAACATTAACAACTTACCATAACCATGATCTTTGCTTTTTTAAAATATGTCTATTGTGAGCTTTCACCAAATGAAAGCTCGCTTTCTTTGCTTATACTATGCTCAAAACAGCTTGTTCCTTCATCTGCCATTAGAGCTTGAGAACGAAAGCTGTACCTAAAATTAAATAAATCATAATTAGCTGTATGAAAACGTGCGTCTCCTAATACATCTGGGATGACTTTATCTGCTTTATTTATTAAATTAGCTAAGTCTGAAATTGTCATAGTATCAATTCTCGCATCTAGTTTTTTTTGACCTTCGCTTGGCGTAAAAATTGATGTTGGATTTTTTCTTGCTGCCAGAGATTCTTCTTTAATTTTTTCTAATAGTAATTGTAAATTTTTATCTGCTTTATTTTTTTTATTTTTACTAAAATCATTTCTATTTATGTGTATGTGTGAGTAAACTAAGTAATTATATATTTTTTTACACTTATTATACTCACTCCAAAGGTGAGGTGCCTGAAAAATAGTAGACAAAATAGGAACTGGTAAAAAAGTCCCAATTAATGCTACGTTCTTCAGACTTTTCTTTTCTTTCTCAAAAAGGCTTCTAGCATTTGAGTGTGTTTCCGTTGTTACAGCATTTAGAATTCCACTAACTAAAAATACAAAACAAATAAAATATGGGGTATATTTTTTTTTCATATTTGCTCCAAAGATTAAACTTATTTTAGATGAACATACATGAAAAAAAAAACTATGAAACTAGAAACAATAAAAGTTATTATTGTAGATTTTTAAAATACAAAATTTTTTTATATTCGCTGCTTCGGAAAGATGAAAAATTTATCATACACACTTCCATCTTTTAGTATAACATCCACTGATAATTTTTCTGCTAAAACAGAAAGTACATAAAGATGGTGGAAAGACTCGGCATATCCAGGGCTTTGAAGATACCAAGCATCTTTTTTTGTCGGTATTCTTTGCTTTACACCCAGTCCTCCCTCTCCCAAATAAATAATTCCTTCTTTTAAATTAATTTTATTGGCTTTAATTGGAACCGTTTTTTTTAAGACATGTCCATCTGATTCAAATACTAAATTAACTTTATATTTCTCAAATAATGGAACCCATTGTTGTAAAGCTAGTCCAGGTGACTTAACTGCAGGCCACGCAGGTCTATGATAATTAGTTAGGATCCATTTATGGCTAACAGATAACCTCTCGAGCTCATTTTGTAACCATTCTCTTTGATTTCCTGCAATAGAAATCTCTGTATTTAATGTTAATAGAGAAAAATTACCAATTTCAGTGGTATAATAAACATTTCCGCGTCCAGGCCAGTTAAATATTTCATTAAATAATTTTTTATCTTTTTCATGATTACCTCTAGTTACCATAAGAGGAAGAACTCTAAAATCATCGGTATAGGTTTTAGAATAATCTTCTAACCACATTTTCCATTCTGACCATTTTCGTCCATCATAAATGAAGTCTCCACCATGTACTAAGGCTAAAATATCACTATTTTCGGTAAACTTTTTCTTTACTAATCTATTCATTTCTTGTCTTGTCTCTCTATTCGATCTTGAATCACCGCCAAATAAGAGAGAAAAACCTTTTTGTTTGTCCTTAGGAGCGGTTCTAAAATAATATATTTTACTTACTGAAGAAGATGATTTTATTTTGAAATAATAATTTTGATTTGGTTTTAAGTTCTCTAAATTCACATGGTGAACAAAGAAACTACCGTTTGATAACTTTCTTGAATAATTTGTTTTGATAGTACTAATATTTTTCTTAATCAAAATATTCTTTTTTGAAGTGCTTATCAGCACTTCATTTTTTTTACTATTTTCTTTGGTAAACCACGAAATAGTTGCTTCACTCTCTGGTTTTACACTCCACAGAACACGAATATATTTGATTTGAGAGAAAGCTTCAGAGGAATTAAATAATAAGAGATAATATATTAAATAATGTTTAAAATACTTTCGCATTTTCTTCTCTCTTTTTAATATTTACAATAAAAGCCAGAGGTATGATCCAATGACACGAGCGAATTAAAAAATTTGAAACCCCATCATAGCTAAATAACCAGTAATTTCTCATAAAAGCTGTGAGAAACCCCCATATAGCCATGTATGCTAGTCCAATAATAAGAGTCTTCTTATAAAAAATAAGTAGTGAAAATATGATATCAATATACCCAATAAAATATAGATTTAATTTTGCAACATCTTCATTAAGACTATTAAGATCAAAGAGTTGATAACTGATAAGAAGATAGTCTAAAAATTGGGGATTATGAAATATACATTTTAAACCATGTGAGAAAAAGACTATGGATAAAGAAATTTTAAGAATGTTTATCAAAATTTTTTTTTCAATTCTTCCTTTTAGCATAAGAGCGAAACATATTGTCAATGGTACAATGTAGCGTATATTTGACGTCAACAATGATATGTTTGCGCTTTCATTTGTGCCGTAAAGCATGGAAATAAGTGACAAGGCAAGCATATATAAAAAAATGGTAAAAAAACTAAATATATTTTTTTTATACACACCAAAAGCAACTAGAAGTAAAATTGCTACAGCAAGAAATTTATCTATATCTAATGAGATAATATCTGTTAGATTTGTCGTATAAAAAAGAAAAGAAAATATTTTTGTGTGGGAAGTCATACTCTGCAGAAAAACGCCGAGAGTCTGAAGTATAAGAGCAAAATATATATAATCTTCGATCTTTAAATTATCAAGAAACTTATATGATTTGCTTAGAATATAAATACTAACCTCGTGCAAAAGGTCAAAAACTATAAAAATATGAAATATTGTTAAGTACTTATATTATATTATGAGAAAATTAAACAAAAAATTTCCGAAATTTATTTTATCAAATAAATAAAAAGAGGTATTTAGCAAGTACATCCAGATATTTATAGATTTTTTTTTATTTTATTGTTCAATATTTGAGCGAGAAAATTTCTAGATTTAACCTTGTGGCGTAAAGTTAAAAATCACTCTGTTTTCTCATACTTATGATAATTTATTTAACGGCCAAAGGTTGTCTAGTGAAAAACAAGTAGGATCGTGGTATGTATCGGTTTTGTTATTTTAAGAAACATTAAATTTTATTGATAAAGTAGACATGACATTAAATTCAAGCATTTATAAAATAGGTAAAGATCAATTCAATGAACTTCTTGATCAAGGTTATAATCAAATCCCAATAATTAAAAACTTAGGTCAGTTAAACAATAACTTTTTTCAATTATATAAGAGCCTACCCTTCAAAGAAAAAATTATTTTAGAAAGTAGGGGTGAATCAAAAGATGAACATTTTTCATTCATTGGTTTTGATTCTTTTCATAAGGTTTCGTGTACACACGAAAATTTAAATGATTATAATAAATTTACATCAAAGTATGAAATGAAAATCCTAGAAAATTACTTGAATAATTGGAAAAGTCCAAAGCATATTTTTGATTGTAAATTTCCTTTTCTTAGTGGTGCTATGGGATTTATAAGTTACGAAGCTCATAGTCTATTTGAGAAAACTCCAATAATCCATGAACAAGGCTTAGAAATACCTTATTATTTTTTTTATTTCGTGGATAAAGTTTTTATTTATGACCATTCCTCTGGAAATTTATTTTCTTCTTGTTCAGGTAGTGACTTTGACCTTTTACAAGAAAGAAGTTCCGATCTCAATAATTTGTATAAGAATTTTTCAAAAAATTCATATACAGATGAGCCAATAAGACCAACATTTTCTTCTCTAAACCAGGGCTCATTTAAATCTAATTTCACAAGAGAACAGTATATTGATGCTGTTAATGATGTAAAAAGTTACATAGCTAAAGGAGAAACCTATCAAGCTAACATATCACAACGTTTTGAGACTCCTTTTCAAGGTGTACCTTCTGATGTTTATCAAACTCTGATAAATATCAATCCTGTTAACTACGCTGGTTATGTGGAAACCGATGATTTTGTCCTTGCCTGTGTTTCTCCTGAAAGGCTTATTCAA
>PASJ01000057.1 GCA_002711925.1 Pseudobdellovibrionaceae bacterium
AAATACGCTTTGCATATTTCATAATGAGTGGGTCATGTGTTGAAAATAAAAATGTTGTACATTCTTCCTGATTAATCTTCTTCATAAGATTTATAATTTCCTCTCCAGTTTTTGAGTCTAAATTAGCAGTTGGTTCATCAGCAAGTACAATTTTTGGTTTAGAAACTAAAGCTCGAGCAATTGCAACTCGTTGCTGTTGACCTCCAGATAGTTCGTAAGTATTTCTACTTTTCATACCCCCCATATTAAGTTTTTCAAGAATCTCTTCTACTTTTTTTTTCCGTTCTTGAGAGGCAATTTTTTGAAGCACAAGAACATATTCAACATTCTCATAGACTGTTAAGACGGGTATGAGATTATAAGCTTGAAAAACAAAACCAACATTGTCTCTTCTGTAATTTGAAATCTCTTTCTTGTTTAAAGTTGAAATATTACGCCCTGCCACGAGTATTTCACCTTTATCAGGCTTGTCGAGTCCCCCGACCATATTAAGAAGAGTTGTTTTACCACTCCCTGATGGTCCAACTGTTGCTATAAAATCTTGTTCTTTAATATCAAGGAACACATCATCAAGAGCTTTAATTTTGCTTTGGCCTAAATCGTAAGTTTTAGAAATGTTTTTAATACTTAATATATTTTCCACCAATAAAACCTTTTGTCTAAAATGTTTTTTTCATTGCATCTAATATCTTCAACTTTGAAGCAAATCTTGCAGGATATAAACCTGAAACAAAGCTCATAAGAATAATTATAAGAGGTAAAAGAGTAAATTGCTTAAGAGAAAACTGGGTATAAATGGGTTCAATGATTGTCGATCCTCCAAACTCAAGATCTCTATAATCAAAGCCATAAAGGGAAAAAAAATAGATTAAACTCACACCAAGCAACGAACCAAAAACAACACCAAAAAAACCTAATGATAAACATTCAGACATCACCATTAAAAAAATATCTTTTTCTTTTGTCCCTATTGCCTTAAGCACACCAAACTCATAAGTTCTTTCAAAGATAGACATTAATAATGTATTCATTATACTTAGGAAAACGAAAATAAAAAGTATTGTTGAAGTAATAAAGATACTGTTATCATTCAGATCAAATATTGACTTTAGCATCGGCAAAAATTCCTCCCACCCTTCATATTTAGAAGAAAAATTTTCGACACCTTTTCTAATCTCATCGAGTGGTTTATTCGAGTTTTTTATATCATAAAATCTTAACGCTACTTGGTGGGCACCATCAACAATATTAAAGTTTTTTTGTATTTCACTTATGGGAACAAAAATTGTGCTGGTATCAAAAACTCTATTTTTAAATTCAAAAATTCCAGTAACTTTATACATATCCTGGTACAAATCACCACTGCCAACTTGTGCTGCAGTTAAAACAATTTTTTGTCCCACTTCAATGTTTAATGATTTTGCTAATTTTTCACCAACTAATGCAACCTTTGCGTCCTGATTTTTCGGATATTCTCCTTCTGTTATGAATTTCTTAATTTTACTAACATTCATCTCACTAGAAAAACTTAAACCAAAAACCTGGACTGGCTTTGATTCATAAGAAGATGAAAGCATTCCATGAAGAAATACTCGCGGAGTATAAGCTTCCACCAAAGGAGATTTTTCAAGTATTTTAATGATTGAATCAATATCATTTATATAATTTTCAACCTCAAATGATTCTTTGTAATTTTTGTGATGAATTTGACCATGGCCAGAGAAAACATCAGTTTGAGATGCTAACATGTTTTTTTTCAAGCCCGACATAAAAGCATCTGTAAACATGAGAGATGTTAGACCAAAAGCAATAATCGAAACGGTCAATATGCTTCTACGCATATTTCTACGTATATTTCTAAAACCAATCGAAAAAATAAGTAGCACTAATAACTCCTCATAGCCTCTTGGGGCTCAACAGACAAAGCTTTTAATATAGGAAAAACAAGAGCTAAAGACACTGATACAAGGATTAAGATGGCAGGAACTCCCATTGTAAAAAAAGATATTTCGCCAAAAAGAGACTGAAAATTCATACCAGCGACATCAATAGGAACCGACAAGCTTATCCCGTAGTAAACTAGCCAAAGGTTACTCAAGGTACCCAATAAAAGGCTAAAAAATAGAGCGACAAGATATAAAATTAAGTTTTCCCAAATAATCAAGAAAACAATATTTGAACCGCTTGCACCAAGAGCTCTCATAAGTCCGTACTCTCTTGTTCTTTCCATCACCGACATAAAAAGTGAATTGAGAACACTAAACATGACTAAAAAAGATATGATAAAAAAAGTAACTTGATTTCCTTTCTTATCTGCTTCCATAGCCATATAAAACTCTTTCTTGACCTCTTTCCAAGTTGAAAATGAAAAGGTTTTGTCGCTAAAATTCTCGAGCATATCTCGTTTCACTTTCTCTGATTGATGAAAGCTTGACAGATGAACAGATACTTGATGAACTTGATCTTCCATGTAATAAAAATTTTGTGCAACAGGTAGTGGCATATAAATAACGAAACGACTGGTCTCATCGTCTGAAGGAAGAATTCCACGTACGGTAAAGATATCATTTGCAATGGAGCCGTCATAAGCTCCAGAAATTAAGACGACTTTATCACCGAGATCTGCTTTCAAGGATTTTGCAACGCCGTCCCCGATCAAGATCTGTTTCATCGATGAATGCTCAGGGAGCCAATATTTTCCTCGCTTAACCCTCTTGTCAAGTGATGTTGTCTTTATTTCACCCTCTACTTCAACACCCACGACTTTAGCAGGCACAGAGCGCTCTTGGTGATATAACAAAGCAGATGAAATTAACCGAAAAGAGTACGATTTAACTGCTCTTTTTTTATCAAACCAGTTTTTAGTAAATTTTTTTTTATCGAATGACTTATACAAACTTGGTGAGTCAAGATATCCATCTTTATGAATTTGTATGTGACCAGTAAAGTTTTGCGTAAATTTATCAATAATATGATTGTAACTTCCTTCTGCCATAGACATAGCCCAACACATAACAAGATAACCTGAAACAAGAATTAAGACAGTAATAATGCTTCTTCTTTTTTGTCGAAAAATATTCCGAAAAGCTATGGATAAAATCATATCAGAACTCTTAATGATAAGATAAATTTTTTAAACTAAGGAGATTTTTTTAACTGACGAAAACTAAAAAAATCATCTGCTAACTTGATATCAAAATCAACGTGATCATATTGAATTGTTGTTTTATGCCCTTTTTTATCAAGAGGTCTCATCACAAGGAGACTTGGAATATTACGACCTGAATAATTTTTTATTTGTGAAAAAGTAAGTCGACGTGCAACTTCATTTTTTTCATTGAAATACTCGTACATAGATGGAATTTTATCTTTAATCCGAACTTTAATAAGAATTTTGGTCCAAACACTAACTGCTGTTTTTTTAGGTGTTAATGTAAAAAAGTATTCAGTTTTAGACTGATTGAGTGAAACATCGTAGGAATCAGTCAAGTAGGTTTGTTTTACCAAATCATCATTACTAAAATCAGAACCCATCCACGCTCCCATCATCATAGACGGCGGTATTTTGATTTGTTTTTTTATCTTAGGAAAATAGTTCCACATTTCTTTTTTAATTCTCAAGCTAGCAATACCTTTGTCTTTCTTTGGAGAAAGGATTTTTGCCAAAGTCCGATCTTTGCCTTTTGTCCAAATTTTCAGACTAAGTTGACGCTGCCAGTTTGGATTTTCTATTTTCATGGTAATTTTAGCGTGGCTTGAGTTCGATCGATAAAGCTGATCAATTTCGTTTAGTATGGCAATGGTTTTTTCTGCTGGTTGTGCATCTATTAAAAATGAATGGAAAGACAAAACGCTTAAAAATATTTTGTATATTATACTCATAAGAATCTTCCCTACTCAAAAATAAACCAGGAGAGTTAGCCTATAGATAAGTTTAATCCATAAAATAAAAATTGCATAGAAGATAAAACGGATATTTTTGCGAAAAATTAGTGGAGGGATAAAATCTCTTGTCGTATTACATTAGAGTATGCTTTGGATGATAATAAAGTTTTTGCAAAAACTTTATCTTTTTCAATAAGATGCTTTTCGTGTTTATCAGAGAAAAGGTCATGGATAAAACCTTTCGGATGTTGGTAAGAGCTATCGCCTATTGATTCAATAATAATCTTCTTACCCTTAACAATCGTTTTCTTACTAAAAGAAATTTTCTTTAAACTTTTATCTATCTGCTTAAATTGAATAATTAAACTATCTGTTTCTAAGATAGAAAATAAATCAAAAATTCTTTTAATTACTTGTTTTGATTGAATAGCTTCATATAGAACTGCCCTTAGTACAGGATTTCCTTTTAAATATCTGATTTTAAAACTTTCTCTATTTGACTTTTCTAAAAATAAGATAGCTTCTCCTGCACCGGAAATAGAGGCTAAGACATCTGGAATTTCTATAAAAGAATTTAAACCTTCTAAACTTAAAGAAAGACCATGAAAATTTTTATTTTGAGACCTCGGTAATTCAGAAGAAAATGTTTTATTCTTTGGAAAAAGAAATTTGTCATTTATCTTGAAAAGCTTCTGGTAGGTCATTGCTGAAGTATTTGAGTGCAATATTTTATTTTCAAAAGAGTTACTTTCTGTAATTTTAGATCTATTTTTTTTTATTTCTTGACTAGACTTTTCAACAATACTGATTTTAAGAAAAGATTTATGCCTTTCAGAAAATGAATTTTTTAACTTAGAGTCATGGCTTAAAGCTATAAAAACCAGATAATGAAGTACACATGACAAAAGCAAAAAAAGTATAAGAAATAAATGTGATAGGATTTTCTCCATAAAAACTCAAAATATAATCATCGATTTTTGTTAAGTTTAACAGAAAGTCTAACTTTAAGCAAGATAAGATTTTTTCAAAGTCTCTAGGTTTACTGACTTTAATGAGCTAAAAAATATGAGAAAGGTATGACAGCATAAAGACTAACGTCCTAAAGATAAAGAGCAAAGCTTATATAAAACCCTTGCTCCAACATTTTGATCATATTCAATATTTTCTCTAGGGTTGACCTCGCAAAGGTCAAATCCGATAATTTTTTTACCAGAAAGGCTTAGCTCTTCAAATAAAACTTGAACTTCAGAAAAATCTAAACCTCCTGGAACAGGCGTTCCAGTTGACGGGCAAAGCTTTGGATCAAGACCATCAACATCAAAAGATACGTAGATTCTCTCAGGAAGAAAACGAATTATTTCTTTTATCGTCTCGAAAAAAGGTTTACAAAGAACCTTGTTACGTGCCAACTGTCGATCAAAAAAAGTCCTACTTCTTTCCTTTAAATTTTCATTATAACGGTACTCTCCTTTTGAAAAATCTCGAATACCGATTTGACAGATTTTTTTTACCTGTGGTATTTTTGTTAAGACATTATACATAATTGAAGCATGTGAATATTCAAATCCCTCATAAGATTTTCTTAGATCAAAATGAGCATCTATGTGCAGTACAGCAAAAGAATCATACTTTTTAGATAAAGACTTTATTAAGCCATAAGGAGAAGAGTGATCTCCACCAACCACACCAACAATCTTACCTTGATCCAAATAATACTGTGAAGTCTCTTCGACCCAACTATTGACTCTTTCCGAGAGCTGATTCACCTTTAAACACTTTTCTTTTATTTTATCGTTAAAAGAAGGCAAAAGCTCTCTTCTTTCTTGGACAAGCTGTCTTGCTTTTTCATTCAGGTGATCCATATCTTTTAACTCATCTATCATTGTGATCCCCATTTTATAAGGTTCTCCGTAGAAGGGATCAAAAAGATCTAATTGATGACTAGCCTCAAGAATTTTTTGAGGAGCTTTAGATGTCCCATACCCGTATGAAGCAGTGGCATCCCAATTCACAGGAATTAAAACAATACGACTATCTTGAATCTGGGAACTTAAACCAAAAACACCTGCATTTTTTGCTGGTGGATCACCAGCTTCAATTAAATCAATCACTTAACGCTCAAATAGAAATAGATTAAAATTTTAGTTTCTCAGTAAAAACTTTTTCCGACCATAAGCTTATACCTAAGTCTCTAGCTTTCTTTGCTTTACTGGATTTAGACTTTGGATCGGCTATGATAAGCACATCAACTTTACTAGAAACGGCATTTACGACTTTTCCACCTGCTTTGATAATATCATCAACAATACTTTGCCGAGGACGTTCCATAGTACCTGTTAAAACAAATGTTTTATCTTTAAAATTATTATTTTCAAATTTTTTATCAGCAAGTTCCACATATGGAGCAAGACCTGCTTTAATTAGATCCTTAATGTCACGAGACCTTAGCTTTAAACCTGAAACGATTTGTTGTGCTGATTTTTCAGCGAAACCATCAATCTCAGCAATAGCAGAGCTATCAGCTTCAAGTATTGTTTCCAAATCACCAAAAAAGTCAACTAATTCTTTCCAAGTGCTTTGACCAGCCCCGTGTATTCCAAGGCCATTCAAAAAAACAGCAAGAGGTATTGACTTACTACTTTGGATTGTAGCATACAGTTTTTTGGCTAGTTTGTCTTTTACCATGGGAAGATCAAGAAAGTCTTTCACACTTAAAGAGTAAAGGTCAGCAATCTTATTAACCTTTTCCAAATCAAACAGTAGCTGCAACCTTTTTTCACTGAGATCTTCAATTCCAACGACCTGAATCCAATTTAAGACACCCCGAAAAACTTGAGCAGGGCAAGCTGTATTAGAGCATAGCAAGCGAACGCCATCTTCAAGCAATTTAAACTGACAACTTGGACAATGTGTAGGTACAAGGCATTGACCTTTTTTTGCGTGAACAACACGTAAAAATTTAGGGATTACTTCGCCGGATCGTACTATCTCTATTTGATCACCTACTTTCAATTGATGCTCTACCACTCGAGAAACATTATGAAGAGTAACATTTGAAATCGTTGCTCCACTAAGTGTAACGGGCTTAACTTCAGCAACAGGAGTAACGACTCCCAGTCTTGACGTTGACCAGGATATACTCAGAAGTTCTGTTGTAGCGGTTTCTCCTTGCCACTTGAAAGACATTTTAAAGCGAGGATGATGGCTTGTTGATCCCATTCTTCTGTGCTCTTCAACGCGATTTATAGAGAAAACAGCCCCATCAGCTCCATATGGCTCGAAATCAATGTAGTTTTTAACAAAACTTAGATAGCTTTCCACCTGCTCTTTTGTTTGAACTTTTCTGACTTCAGGTATTAAAAAACCTAGCTCAAGTAAAAATTTGAATTTATCTGCCTCTTTATCAAAAGGACTAAAGCCATCCTCTCCAAGAAGATCACATGCAAAAAAATCAAAATATTTCGAAAGGTTTTCATGATGCTTGCGCCCGAGAATTCCTGCAACAATATTTCTTGGATTACTAGGCTTTTCTAAGCCCAACGTTTCCATTTTTTGAGATAGGCTTTCAAATTTTTTTTCATGGCAACACAGCTCCCCTCTAACCTCAATGAAGCTGTCGTTTATATTGAATTTTTTAATAGTTTTCCAGTTCAGTTTCGGTAAACAACTTTCAATCCAAGAAACCTTCGATTGAACATTTTCTCCTTCAAAGCCATTTCCTCTCGTTTTTGCTTCAGTCAACTTACCATTTATGTAAACAAGGCTTAAACTGTTACCGTCTAACTTTACAGATCCAAGTAATTCACGATCCCCTTGCCACTTTAGTAAGTCATCCAAAACATACGTTTTAGCCAATGACAACATGGGGAAACGGTGCTTTATCTTATCATCAGCGGCCAGAGAGCTTGTTCCAACCATTGCAAGGACGGGATGCTTAGGATCTAATTTTCTTAGCTTATTTTCCAATTCATCAAACTCGTGATCGCTAAGAACCGGCTTGCCGCTATAATAAAGCTGACGATGATAAAGAATTTTATCGGCCAATTCTTTTATTAAATCAGCCTCTTGTAGACTCATCTTCTTCGACCTCTAAGTTGTTTGTTTATCTCGATTTGTAATTCATATATAGTCTTGAAAAGTTTAGGCTTGAAAACCACTTGAGCATTAACTTACAACATTACGACATAATCTACGACTTTAATTGTGAGGATTAAAATACAAATTATGAGCAATGGACAGAAAGTCTTAAAAGCTTATCATTTTCAGACAAAGATACTTATGGTTCTTCTTTTTATAGCACAATTTGTGGCTGAATCTAAGCTTTTTGCTGTACCTGCAGCGCACCTTGGAGTGCTAAAAGTGGGAGTGATCACCCCTTTGACGGGGCCACAAGCCGAATATGGAAAAGATCTCTTGATAGGTGTAAAAGTTGCTCTTGAAAAGTATCAAAAGTCGAAGATAAAACTAGCTTCTAAAATAAAGATTCTATACAAAGATGATCGTTCGACCCCAAAAGGAGCTGAAGATGCTTTCCATGCCCTCAAAAAAGAGAGGGTTTCAATTATTATTGGTTCAGCTTCACCTCTTAACTCATCTCAACTAGCTGAATTAGCGGAACAGTTCAAAATCCCGCTGATTATCCCAGCTTCTTTAAAGTCCGGATATGGAAAAGACCATTCACATACTTTTTTCTCAAATTTTTCCAGTAAATGGCAAGGCTATTTATTGGCTCAACTTTCAAAGTCACACTTAAAAAAAACAAGACCTGCAATTTTATTTGACCCAACAGACCCTACAGCTCATGACATTGCTGATTCTTTCGAACAAGCGGTTAAAGCTAATCAAGGCCCTGGAGTTGTCCACAAAGGATTTCTACCTCAAGAAATAAACGACACTAACTTCATAAATGCCCTTGAAACAACATTAAAATCAAATCCTGATATTATTCTTTTGCCGACTCACTCTCTCAAACTCGTTGCCCTTACAATGAGTGTCTTAAAAAATAAAAAAGAGAACATTCCTCTACTTGGTCTAACATCATGGCACGACCCAAACTTAAATATTTTAGCTGAGAAGGAAATGACAAATCATTACTATCCAATATACTACTCTTCACAATTAAAGCAGACTAAAGATCAAATACTTTTCAAACAAAAATTTACCTCCCACATCAACAGACAACCAAGCTCTTTAGC
This sequence comes from Pseudobdellovibrionaceae bacterium, assembly GCA_002711925.1. Taxonomy (GTDB): domain Bacteria; phylum Bdellovibrionota_B; class Oligoflexia; order Oligoflexales; family Bog-1112. The sequence goes on from PASJ01000057.1 coordinate 9,081, forward strand.
TGTTATTAGTTACGATTCAATGGTTCTTGCCATAGAGACTCTAGAGAAAACAAAAAGCCATACCACTGCAGAAATTTTACAAGTTTTAAGGGGTCTTGAGAATATAAATGGTTTGCTCGGGGAGATTAAAATGCTCGGTGATCATTCCTTAAGTAAGCCTGCTGTTATTATAGAGTATATAGAAAATAGCCGGCAGATTCACAGTGTGTTATAAAAATAATTCTCCAGAATTTATACCTTTTATTGCTTGTCAAAATAAAAAAAGGATCAACAAAAATTTTTTCCAATAAAATCAGTGTTTTGACTTAAAATGCTTTGTTTTTACTTTATTTTGTGTTAATTTAAGTTTCAAAAATAAGATTGAATCCATAATTATTAAAGATGAAACATTAAAATCATTTCATAAATATACGAGAAAGGTTTGTAAATTATGATCGTGACTCAAGACGTAAGCCTAAACTATGGTAGTCGCAAGCTTTTTGAGGAAGTTAATATAAAGTTTGTGCCAGGAAACTGTTATGGAGTTATCGGAGCAAATGGTGCAGGAAAATCAACTTTCTTAAAAATTTTATCAGGAGAACTACAAACCTCTAAAGGTGAAGTTCATATTGATAACTCAATAAATCTTTCTGTTTTAAAGCAAGATCATTTTGAATTTAACGAAGAAAACGTCCTTGAAACTGTTATTATGGGGCATCGCAGGCTAATGGAAGTTCGAAAAGCTAAAGATGAACTCTACAGTAAAGGAGAACTGAGTGAGGAAGAAGGTATCAAAGCAGCCGAACTTGAAATGGAATTTGCTAACTTAAATGGTTGGGAAGCTGAAGCTGAGGCAGCAACACTTCTAAATGGCCTGGGACTAGGGGAGCAAGAACTTAGCAAAACAGTAAGAGAATTAAAAGATTCCCAAAAAGTAAAGGTCCTTCTTGCTCAAGCTTTATTCGGACAACCTGATGTACTTTTACTTGACGAGCCTACAAACCACCTCGACTTTCAATCAATTAGATGGCTCGAAAATTTTCTATTAGATTTTGACAATACAGTTATTGTTGTTTCCCATGACAGACACTTTTTGAATAAAGTCTGCACTCATATGGTAGATATAGACTACGGCAAAGTTAACGTTTCTGTCGGTAACTATGACTTTTGGAAAGAATCAAGTACCTTAGCACGAAACCTTCTTGCCAACGAAAATAAAAAGAACGAACAAAAAGCAAAAGAGTTAGAATCTTTCATTCGACGTTTCAGTGCAAATGCTGCAAAATCAAAACAAGCCACATCTCGTAAAAAACAACTTGAAAAACTAACACTTGAAGACATTCCCCAGTCAACTCGTAAATATCCACATATTGTCTTTGAACCCGAAAGAGAATCAAGAGATATACTTTTAGAAGTTTCAAACCTTAGCAAGCAAATCAACGGTGAAACAATTCTGAATGACCTTTCTTTTGAAATTCAAAAAGGAGAACGTGTTCTGTTTCTAAGTGAGAATGAACTTGCTCAGTCAGTTCTTTTTGACATTTTAATGAAAAAATTTGAAACAGACCAAGGATCTTTCAGATGGGGAGTCACAACATCACAGTCTTATTTACCGGTTGATTCGTCTTCTTACTTTGAGGAAAAAAAGATAAGTTTAATTGACTGGCTCCGTCAATACTCGAATGATCAGTCAGAAAATTTTATTCGTAGTTTTCTTGGTAAAATGCTTTTTTCCGGAGAGGAAACCTTAAAACACGCTAACGTGCTTTCAGGTGGAGAAAAAGTCAGGTGCATGCTATCAAAAATAATGCTAGAGAAAACAAATGTCTTGCTACTCGACAACCCAACCAACCACCTTGACTTAGAGTCCATAACGTCGCTTAATAGAAACCTTACGAAGTTTCCCGGTACACTTTTATTTTCAACTCACGATCAAGAATTCGCATCATCTCTTGCGACTCGTATCATAGAAATCACTGCAGATGGAATTATTGACCATCAAATGTCTTACAAAGATTACATAAAGATGAAAGACGAAGAAAAACTATAATGTTTTTTTTCTCTCTCTGTTTGCTTTACGCCATGTTGAAATTTTTTCGTGATCTCCAGACAAGAGAACAGCAGGTACTTCGTGGCCTCTAAAGGAAGATGGGCGAGTATATAGAGGGTGTTCTAACTTTCTATCATACGCTTTCGAAAAACTATCAAAACGAGCACTATCAGGATGACCAAGAACGTAGGGCTTAAGACGTAAAATGCTATCTGCTACGGTTAAGGCTGCTAGCTCTCCCCCTGAAAGAACAAAGTCTCCTAAAGAAATTTCCTTGTGGACATAGTGATCAATGACTCTTTGATCAAGACCAGCAAAACGCCCACAAATAAAAACGATGTGGGAAGAACATATTGAAAATTCTTCAGCCAATCCCTGGTGCCAAGTTTCTCCCTTGGGAGAAAGATAAACCACGTAGGGTTTGTTGTATGCTTCTAGAGCTTTTACTACAGGCTCAGGCCTCAGGACCATTCCATCGCCGCCTCCGTAAGGAGCATCATCAACAGTCCCGCGCTTGTCGATAGCGTAGTTTCTTAAATCAACAACTTCAATCTCTGCAATGTTATTTTTTATGGCAGCCGAAAAGACCCCAAAGGTTTTGTAAGATTCAATAAAAGAAGGGTGTATAGTTAAAAATGAGATTCTTAGCTGTTTCAAGAGGCTATACCTTTGTTACCGATACCATAAGTCAGCAAAAGCATCTGGATCTAGTAAAAGTTCAAGACAGTCAGTTTCTTCTCTAACCAAAAGAAATTCTTCGTTAAAAGGGAGATCAACAAAGTGATTGTTAGAACCTTTAATTTGTAGGACATCACCTGCTCCATAATTAAAAGAACCAACAACGACTCCAAAAATTTGCCCATTAAAAAAAACTTCTTTACCTGACAAATTGTCCAGTGGATCAACACCGACAAATTTGTGCCCCCAAACAGTTTTACCGCGCTCTAAATCTATTGCAGTTCTATCGGAATGCGTAGAAAGAGCAATAAGGCTGGAACTTGTTGTAATTTTCTTAGAGATGATTGTGGCTGGGGAACTCTTGTGAAAGTGCTCTCCAAATAAGACTTCATCATGCTCATCGGAAAGGGGTTGGCCATCTACGGTTAAAAGATGGAATTCCCCCTTCAAACCTTTTGGTTTACCTATTACTCCAAGAACTTTCCAATCATTTTTTGTCATCATAGCTATACTTGAATCACTCAGCCTGAAGAGAACTAGGCTTCTGTAGCAACTGGTTTACGGCTAAGGTTCAGCTTCTTAATACTTGTTAGCTTCTTAGCTGCTGGGCTTAATTGAGCTCCACGCTCATACCAATATTGTAGTCGATCTGACTTTAGTTCTACAACAGAAGGCTCATGAGCGGGGTCATAATAGCCTAACCTTTCCAAATAACGGCCGTCTCGCGGGCATCTTTGGTCTGCTGCAACCACATGATAAAATGGTCGATGAGTTGATCCTTTTCTTTGCAATCTTATATGAACTGCCATGCTTTCTCCGATGTATGTAATCATTCTGGACTGGTAAGTCTCTGTTAAAATGCTTTATTTTAAGCGACAGCCTTAAGTTGGCTTGCTTATCTTGCTATGTTTGAGCAAAGAATCTGACTATATTTAAACTCTACAATAAAGCAAAACTAAATATTGCGCCAAAATTCTAGCACAGTTTAACGACAAAATATAGCCAAGAAAGACTGGGAAAGCAAGAGAAATAAGATAAAAAAAGATCTAGCTAAAGATAAAGCAGTGATTTTTACCTAAAAGATTTCTAGCACAAAACCATCTTAACAAAAATAAGTCGCGCACTTTTTCTTATATAAAATTTATCCTTTATTCATAAAAAGACAAGGGCTATTATGAAAAGAATAAAAGCGAACATAAAGCTTGCGATTTTCTTTAAGAAAGGCGACGACATGAAGCAATATTTCAAAATAAAATTTTTGATCCTACTATTTACCTTTATCAGTTACTTTATCAACGCTGAAACTATTGAAATTGTTGAGGGCAGCGTAGAAATACAAACAGATGAAATTACATTTGATTTTACAATTAGAGACATCAATACAACAGATTTAAAACCAGAATACATAATAAGCAGCACAGGCCTACAGCTTCTAACTGAAAGTCAACATGTAACATTTTATTTTCCAATAACTGAAAATAAACCCATAATCCAAGACAATGGAATCGAACAGATTGGGAATACTCACCCACTTTATAGTACAAACTACTTTTATCAAGTCATTGATGGCAACCTAAATCCATCAACTGTAAATGTAAATCAGTATGATCTCACCGGTACAATCACTATCAAACCTAATACAAACAACAATATTAATGATATGGGCGGAAGAACTGAGATTATGATCGGTTTTACTCCTTTTTTGGGAGGACAATACGGAACCATAAGACAGAGCCAAGAACTTCAATTACCACAAAATTTTGATGGTCCTATTGTTGCTCCTGAAAACTTTGGTCTTACAGCGACTTATAAATCAGCTACAGCAACCTGGAAGGTCCATAGTAGAAATGAGCAAATTGACTACACTAACAATCAAAGCTTCAACCCACCGAGTAAAGTTGTAGCAATTGTTATCTCACCTGAAGTTTCTGATGGTGCAGAGCTAAAAGCCAAGGAAATACAAACAGATCAAAATGATCTCAACTATCCAGATTCAATTTGTACATATAGTAAAAATGATTGTAGTATAGAATGCCCGACCGGAGAGCATTTTATCGATCCAGATTCAACAGGACACGCAGATGGTATAGAGGTTATTTCCACAGGGAACAATGGTTTTAAAGCAATAAGTCCACTTGAGGTTGATCAAGAATATATAGTTTTCTTACAATACCAAAAGGGAACACAAAGAACAGAATGTAAAAAAGCGACACCCTTTGAAGACTATACTTTAACGGGGCTTAATGGGGGTTCAGAAACCGAAGGAGACCCGAGATGTTTTATTGTTTCGGCTGCTTACGGGTCAAGTTTTGCAAAAGAAATTGACATTTTCCGCTGGGCTCGAGACAAATTTCTAAATACAAACTCCTTGGGTAGAAATCTTGTTGATTTTTACTATCGAAATAGCCCAATTTTAGCTGATCAAATTAGACAATCACCAAGCCTTCAAGTCTTGATGCGAAGCATTCTTTGGGTTCCTGCTAAAACATTAAAAGCACTAAAGTGGTTACTCGAACCTCAAAAAGAAAAAAGCAAAAAACAAAAGTAAAAAATATCTTAAATTCACCAGACGCTAAAGAAAGAAAAAATAGATGAACTACTGGCTACTTAAAAGTGAACCTAATGTGTTCTCTATAGATGATTTAAAAAAACAACCTCAAAAAACTGACCACTGGGATGGAGTTAGAAACTATCAAGCTAGAAACTTTATGAAAGAAATGAAAAAAGGTGACCTTGCTTTTTTTTACCATTCTAACTGTGATGAACCAGGGATTGTTGGTCTGATGACTGTTACAAAAGAAGCTTATCCTGACCATACGGCATGGGATAAGAAAAGCCAGTACTACGACCCCAAAAGTACAAAAGAAACTCCAAGATGGTACATGGTAAACGTCACATATAAAAAAACGTTTTCAAGAAACATCAGTTTAAAAGAGTTAAAGCTTAAAAAAGATCTTGAAGATCTGCCACTTATTCGAAAAGGAAATCGTTTATCTATCATGCCAGTCAGTAAGAAGAGCTGGGAAAGTATTCTATCCTTAGTAAAAAAAAACTAACATTGCTTTCAAAAAAAGATACTTTACTCGGGCCCTAACCCTCCTTGAAAACTATCAAGTTATGAAAAACCTTGACAAATCAGGCTAAGATTCTTATATCTTGTGGAAATAAATCACTTTTAAAAAAGTCTTACACTTAACTTATTTTAATTGAACAAAATTGCTTAAAGAAAACCTATCGTATGAAAAATTATATATTTGTTATTTTTATTATTTACAACCACTTAAGTCATTCTAGTGAACTTTTACCACCAATTGTCCAATTACAAGAATTTGATTTTCCTTTCGATAAAGAAGATGAATCACTCAAAAAATGTATCCTAGAAAACGACCTTCAAAATCTTATAAAAAATCTTTCCAATAAAAATTTTAATACTGACCTTCTTACAACAAAAGACAAACTAGGCAGAACCTTACTTCACTTTGCCGTATTAGAAACAAAAGAACCACTAGTAATTCAAACCCTCATACAAAAAGGTATAAACACAAGAGAAGAAGATAATTATGGAATGACAGCGCTACACTTAGCTTTATATCAGGGTAAAGAAAGTATTGCCTTAGTTCTTACCAAAAGCCATGCACAAAAACTTTACAAATATATTGAAACAGATCTAGTAAACAGAAAAGATACAAGAAGTGCAGAACTATTCAACGCAAAGGTTAGAAATGACAATGAAGAAGAAAAAAAAATCATAAAAAAACATGCTGTAGAAAAACGTTTGTCTTCTTACAACTCGGACTCCAACTATATTTTTTTCTTTGATAAAGTGGATAAATATGGACAATCTCCAATATCTATTGCAGAAAAAAAATGTCCGAAAACTTATGACATACTTACTCGTATCAAAAGTATGGATCTTAACTTTGATTACTTCACTTCGAAACCATTTAAATACATAGAAGAGGCACAACAAAGTTATGCACAAAATAACAGAAGAACTCAAGGCTGTTTTCAAAATAACTGGATGCTTTGCTTTTTAATTTGCCAATAGCCCTTGTTAAAATAATCTCCCAGACAAACTTAAGCTTAAATTAAGGAGCACAATAGTTTTCGTTTCCATCTATACCGTTATCAAGATCTACTTCATTACAGCCATTGACAAAAGTACAAAAGCCCGGATATTTATTTACACCATCATCCAAAAGTGAGATCGTATAACACATTGCAGGACATATCGTGTGATAAGAAACAAAAAATCCATCTGAAGTCTCAAATGAATCGTTACAATATCCTATTTCATAAGCGTCCTTATATTCTTTACAGCTTAAATTTGTTAGCTCAATTAACATATTGTCGTTATTTAAACATGATCGAGTCGTATGAGTGAATGTATTACCAACAGGCCAGCAAGTATCTTGCTCGTTGTAGTCTCCTGACCGAAAATAGCTATAAACAAGGGTATTCTCATCCTCACTAAGAGAACATTCATCACAAGCATCACCGAACTGATCCATATCCTCATCTTTTTGATTTGGGTTTTTTACCTTTGGGCAATTATCTAAATAGTCTTCAACACCATCATCATCTGTATCAACCACAACAAAAGAATTACATAAAGCGTTTTCATCTGGGTAAATACAAGAACCATCATCATCTGTTGCATCAATAAAAAAGTTACAAGCAGTAGAATCTATGCATCCATATACAGGTTCCATGCTTTCGGGCAAGGAGCTGGATCGTGAACTTTCATCATCTTCTGTAGTTACTGTAACTTCTTGAACAGCAAGCTCATCGAAATCATCATCTGAGGAATCAGCATCAACAGATATGGTAATAGTTGAAGTGGCATTCCCATCCAGAATAGAATCGTTTGCACCTGTAACAGTTACGGTTTTTGTGTCGCTCCAGTCTTCACTTGTAAAAGTTAAAGTTGCTGGGCTTACAGTAGCTTCACCTGTGTCATCAGATGCAATATTAAGTACAACACTTCCAGTCGGTTGAGCATCCAAGACCACAGTAAAGGTGTCTTCTGAACCATCTTCACTAACAGTCGCTTCTGTTTCCGAAACAGTAAATCCAGCTGTATCATCATCTGCTGTAGTTACTCTAACTTCTTTATCAACAAGGTCATCGAAATCATCATCTGAGGAATCATCATTAACAGATATGGTAATAGTTGAAGTGGCATTCCCATCCAGAATAGAATCGTTTGCACCTGTAACAGTTACGGGTTGTGCTGTATCCCAGTCATCACTTGTAAAAGTTAAAGTTGCTGGGTCTACAGTAGCTTCATCTGTGTCATCTGACACAATATTAAGTTCAACACTTCCAGTCGGTTGAACATCCAAGACCACAGTAAAGGTGTCGGTTGTTGTACCATCTTCACTAACAGTCGCTTCTGTTTTCGAAACAGTAAATCCAGCTGTATCATTATCTATATTTGTAAATTCTAATGTCTGAGGAGAAAGACCGATAAAGCGAACATCGGAGCTATTATTATCAACTGAAGTTGTAATAGTCGAAATTTGACTATCGTCTAAAATATTATCATCAACACCTGTCACTGTAACTACCTGTGGTGTCGTCCAATTAGATGAGTTAAAGGTTAAACTACTTTGATCAACTATAACTTCATCTGTCTTACTAGAGGTAACAAAAAGAACAACATCACGATCAGGTCTAGCCGTCAGAACAACGGAAAACGTGTCCGTTGTTTGCGATTCTGAAACACTTTTAGTCTCGTTCAAACTGATAACTGTAAAACCAACAACGTCACAAATCTCATCATCGTCGAAATCATTATCAACAACAGTCCCTGTACCATCAATAGCTCCAGAGCATGTTTCACAAACGCCATCAACAGTGAGACAAGATCCATCATCATCTGTTGCTAAAGTATTGTAATTACATGCGATATCGTTTGTACAACCTGACACTTCATCATCGTCACAAATACCATCGTTATCTTGATCATTATCAAGAACGATACCTGTCCCGTCCGTTTCTCCCGAACATTTATCACAAAGACTATCTAATGAAACACAAGATCCATCTTCATAGGTTGCTAAATCATTATAGTTACAAGCACTATTATTTGTGCATCCAAAAATTTCATCAACATCGATAACTCCATTGTTATTCTTATCATCATCACAAAGATCACCAATTCCATCTTCATCTGAATCGAGCTGATCTACATTGACAATAAGAACACAATTATCAGAAACATCAAGAACAGAATCGCCATCTGTATCAAGATCTTCGGAGAAAACAACATTAGTATCGACAACATCATTACTATCTGTAAGATTATTAGTATCAGAGATATCTTCTTCTGTATTTGAATCAACGACAACAACATCATCAGAATTAACCTCTTCAGAGTTTGCACCGAGAGATTCTTCCATGTCAACGTCAGTTTCTCCACATGAAGTTATGCTTATAAGTATAAAAAAACAAAAACACAAAAACATACGATTCTTAAATTTATTTCCCACAGTAAACCTCTTTAAGTTATTTTATTTGTCATTAAATTAAATATAATCTAATATTAAGTCTTACTTTTAAAGTTTATCGAATTATTTGTGCAAAAATAAATGTAAAATTATACGTCTAGTAGGCATAAAATGACCACTCTATTTACTTTCGAATATTCATTTGATTTTAATTCAATTACTAAAAAATTTTTAAATTTTACCACAAAATAAAAAATAGAAAAAAAAAAAATTAAACAAGAAAACCAGGAAAAATATACTAAGTAATATTCATTTGGATTTAAGTAAGGTAAGTAAATTTCAAAGGATAGTTATTAAAAAAATTAAACATCAAAAAAACAAACGAAGTGTAAATATTAATTTTATAGTATAAGTTCATACATAAAACATATAAAACAAGAAATTTCTAAGCATCTTTTTTATGCTGTCAAAAAAAAACCTCAATAAATATTTTTTTCATTAAGCGTCTAGTTTAAACTTTTCTATTCCTTATATTAGTCATTTGCATTTATAAAGTTATTAAGATTCATTTGAAAAGTCGAAAGGACAGCATCATAAATACTTGCAGAAGAATCTGCTGAAGCTACATCACTGATTGTTAATGTAAAAAAGGTGTCATCCTTGTGAGTAAATGTACATACTATGTCAGAACCGCTTGTTGCCGAACAAGTAGCATCACTTAACTGAGAAAGCACTGCTTGTGGGATGGTTACTGTCTCTGACCCAGAAGAGTTATCCCAGTCAGCGATTGTATCATTACCCAAAGATATTATGAAGGTGTCATTACCAAGACCACCAGTAAGTTGGTCATTATCAGCTCCACCATTGAGTGTGTCGTCACCAGCATCACCATTAAGTGTGTCATCACCTTCTCCACCATTAAGTGTGTCAACACCATCTCCACCATTAAGTATGTCAACACCATCTCCACCATTAAGTGTATCAACACCAGCATCACCATTAAGTGTGTCATCACCTTCTCCACCATTAAGTGTGTCAACACCATCTCCACCATTAAGTATGTCAACACCA
>PASJ01000058.1 GCA_002711925.1 Pseudobdellovibrionaceae bacterium
CACTTTTATTTTTTATAATAAGATTACTTTTTTTTGAGGACAACTGAATTTTTTTGTTGTGCTCTTTAAAAAGCTCGATAAGACTTCTTTGAGGCTCAATAACAACCAATGATGTGCAATTTTTTTCATTTGCCATTTGGAGACGACTTGACGACCTTAGACCAAGTTGAAGAATATCGCACTTTTTGTTTTGTCTTATATAATAGGGAAGATAAGAAAGTGTTTGCTTTGAAAAATCAAATGTTTTCTTGCTTGAAAGATTTAAGTCTTCTTCATAGGTAAAAAAACTATCTCCATCAATAAAAACACCTTTTTGTTTTGGAAACTGTCCGTTGTAGAAAAGATTTAACCCTGGAGCATGACGTAAAGGAACAAGATCATTTTTGATGACTGTTAGATGAGATTCGGGGGAAGATGTCTGTGAAATAATTTTGCTACCAGGTATAAATAAGAATTTAGAAAGGGGTTTATACTGTGACATTTCAAGACGAAAAAGTCCAAAACAGATTGTTAAAATTATTAAAGTTGACAAAGAAAGTAGGTAAGAAAAAGGTTTTTTATAGTATTTCCTTGAAGCTTCTGCAGCTAAGAGTGCCAAACCACACACGATAAATAAACAATTTTTTATATCAAAAATTTCCATGAGTGCACAAGCTAAAACAGCACCACAACCAGCTCCCACAAGGTCGTATGCATAGACTTTTGATACAGTATTTTTTTGCTCTGAAAGTATGGAAACGATTGCATTGGATGCAAAGAAAAAAGGAAGAGATAAAACGGTAAAATCAAACACTAAGTAACGAAGTAAACTATAATCCCAAAGGATTTCTCCCGTGTCCACCACAATACTTTGTTGCACCCAAACACACAAAATCACCGACACTGAAAAAAGATAGCAGTTATAAGAAATAAAAATAGCGTGACTTATTCTATCTATAAATTTTTGGGCTAGATAGTGGAACACCCCACTATAAGAAAATCCAAGAAGACACAAAGAAATAACAAGCGATGTTACCTCTACCCCTTCGGTGATTTCAAGAAAACGAATTAAAAAGATTTCAAAGCATAAAACAGCCATTGAAAGAAGAAAAATTGAAACGTAAATAAATTTCATTTGACCTCTTGTTTTTTTATGTCGCCAACAAAAGGAACAAATCTTACAGGTAGTATGCGAGTGACTTTCAGTGCATCTTTGCTCCCACTACTTTTCTTTTCAACAACCGTTAAAATCTGAGTTTGAAAAGTACTTCCAACAGGGATAACAATCCGTCCTCCGACTTTCAGTTGTTTGATAAGAGGTGGGGGAAGATGACTTGCTGCTGCTGTAACAATAATACCGTCGAAAGGACCTTTTTCTTTCCACCCGTGGTAACCGTCTGCGATTTTCGTAAAAACATTTTGATAAGCTAGTTTTTTTAACTTTTCTTTTGCTTTGACACCAAGTTCATAAATAATTTCGATGCTGTAAACTTCTTTGATAAGAGGGGATAAAATTGCTGCTTGGTATGCAGATCCTGTTCCGATTTCTAGAACGCGGTGGTTCTTTTCGGTTTCAAGCAGATGGGTCATCAATGCTACGATGTAAGGTTGAGATATGGTTTGTCCGAAGCCTATGGGTAAGGGCCTGTTTTCATAAGCCTCATCAAGGCTTGTTTTTAAGACAAACTCATGCCGCGGAGTTTTGTCGAATGCATCTAAAATATCTTGTCTGACTGTGATTACTTTTCCGCTCAAATAAGTTATTTTTTTTAAACCTTCCTCGAGCTCTTCTATTAATTTTTTTCTTTTTAGGGCAAAAGGATCGTTTTTTATTGTGTTTATTTGAGGTTTTTTTTTCGTCACTTTTTCTTCTTTCAATTTTTCGGGTGAAGAAAAGCTTTTTTGAACGAGTTTGTTTAAAGATTTATTTTTATTGGTTTCTTGACCCCAAAGCCCTTTATGGCTTACGGGGAGAAAAAAAGTGAAAATGACGACACTTAAAAAAAACTTATCACACCAGAATGTTTTTTTTTTCATATTATGACCTAAATTTTGTGGATACAACCAAGTCAATTGTATAAGATAAAGTAACTGTGATCCAGTTAACGTATATTTTTTTTCTTGATTTTGACGTAAAGGTTGTTGTTAAAACTTGAGTTGACCAAGCTAATTGTTTTTTAAAAGTCAGCAATTTTGGAAAATAATAGCAAATTTACTCAGTATCATTAAAAAACACATGAAACAAAACTAGGCGATATTTTTTGTAGAAAACACTCTAAAGAAGGTTCAAGCCACTATGAATAAACCAGAGAACAATCCACTTGTAGAAAACTATGATTTACCGCAGTTTTCAAAAATTGCTGCCGAACACATAAAACCAGCCGTTGACTATACCTTAAGTGAAGCGCGTAAAAAGCTGTCACAAGTTGAAAACTCTGAAGAAATTTCTTGGCAATCTTTGATTGAACCTTTATCTGAAATAGGTCAAATGGTCGATAAGGTTTGGTCACCCGTGTCTCATTTAAACTCAGTGAGAAATTCACAAGATTTAAGAGTAGCTTATCAAGAAAATCTTGGAGACATCGTTCAGTTTTCTCTTGAAATGAGTCAAAGTTCAAAAATATTCAAAGCCCTTGAAAAACTCAGTCGTAGTGATATGTGTTCAAGTTTTGATGGTGCTCAAAAAAGAATTTTAGAAAATTTCATCAGTTCAGCTAAATTATCTGGTGTAGGCCTTGAAGGAGAAAATAAGGAGGAATTTAACCGTCTAGCTAAAGATCTCAGTGAGCTAGAAACAAGCTTTAGCAATAACGTTCTAGATGCAACGAAAGAATTCCAACTTCTTATCGACAATAAAAGTTACGTCGATTCAATGCCACAATCTTTTCTTGCTTTAGCTTCTCAAACATATGAGCAAAAGTACCAAGGAAAAGAAAAAAAATCATCAACACCTGAAGATGGCCCATGGCTTGTTACTCTCGATGCTCCAAGTTTTATCCCTTTTATGGAAAGTTGTCCAGAAAGACAACTTCGTGAAAAAGTTTATAAGGCCTATATTACAAGAGCTTCGAGTGGTTCTTTTAATAACGAAGAGAACATTTGTAAAATTTTACAGTATCGTAAAAGACAAGCAGAGCTTTTAGGTTATAAAAATTATGCCCATGTGAGTCTTGCTAGAAAAATGGCTCCTTCTGTTGAAAGTGTTTATCAGTTAGAAACAGATCTTCTTGAACCATCTTTTCAAGCTGCAAAGAAAGAGTTTTCAGATCTTAACTCATTTGCTAAAAGTCAAGGTTTTAAGAATACACATCTTTCCCAGTGGGACACGAGCTATTGGGCTAAAAAACAAAAAGAGCACCTGTTCGACTACACGGAAGATCAACTTAAACCGTATTTTTCCTTATCAAACGTGTTAAAAGGTTTGTTTGATTTGTCCAAAGATATCTTTGGCATTAAAATAGTAGAAGATGACACAAGAATTGATAAGTGGCACGAGGATGTGCGTTTTTTCAAAATATTTGACGAGCAAAACCAGCATATTGCTTCATTTTATTTAGATCCTTTCTCTCGTCCTGAAAACAAAAGAGGTGGTGCATGGATGGGTGAGTGTATCGTCAGACAGAAACGAAGCGACGCCACTGTGGACAAGCCTGTAGCTTATCTTGTCTGTAACTTTACTCCACCCCTTGGGAGTACCCCATCCCTTCTAACTTTCAGGGATGTGGAAACTTTATTTCATGAATTTGGACACGGCCTACAACACATGTTAACCAAAGTCGATTATCCAGAAGCTTCAGGAATAAACGGGGTTGAGTGGGACGCTGTAGAACTGCCCAGTCAATTTATGGAAAATTGGTGTTATCACGAAAAAACTTTTTTTGGTTTTGCCAAACATTATGAAACTCAAGAAACACTTGATAAAAAAACATATCAAAAACTTGGGGATTCTCGAAAATATTTAGCAGGATCTTCCATGCTAAGACAAATTCAGTTTGGTTTGATCGACATGGAGTTGCACGATCAGTTCGATCCAACAGGGAGTGTCAGTGTTTTTGAAAAGCAACTCGAGGTTGTTAAAAGAACTTCTGTTTTAAACCCTTTGGAAGAAGATAGGTTTATTTGTGGGTTCAGTCATATTTTTGCTGGAGGGTACGCTGCTGGATACTATTCCTATAAATGGGCGGAGGTTTTAAGTGCTGATGCTTTTAGCTTATTTGAAGAAGTTGGTCTTGAAAACAAAGATGAACTAAAAAAAATTGGTCATCTTTTCAAAGATACGGTTTTATCACTTGGTGGAGGTGAGCACCCTATGACAGTTTTCGAGCGTTTTAGAGGACGTCCCCCTAAAGTTGACGCACTTTTAAAGTCGTACGGTCTTAGTGTCTAAAAAAAAGAAAGAGATTCTTTAATGTCAAGTTTTTCCGGCTCACTACAATCAATGACTACAGGTCTTGATACAAAAAACTACGCTCAATACAGTTTGTCTTTAAACGAGGATAAAGTTGATTTTAACTCTTTGATTGGTCAGACTTTAGAAATTCGTTTTTTAGGTAAGATCTCTTGCGTCTCTTGTCAAAAGAAAATTAAAAAAACTTATAACAGTGGTTATTGTTATCCGTGCTTTTTTTCCCTTGCTCGCAACGACATGTGTATAGTCAAGCCAGAGCTTTGTCATTTTCATCGAGGAACTTGTCGGGAACCAGAATGGGGAGAAAAAAACTGTTTTATCGACCACATCATATACTTATCTAACACGTCGGGTTTAAAAGTTGGAATTACAAGAAGCTACAGAAAAATTCAACGGTGGATAGACCAAGGAGCTTCTCAGGGTCTTGCTATTTTGAAAGTAAAAAAACGCTTAGACGCAGGTAAAGTTGAAGTCGTATTGAAAGAGCACATGAACGATAAAACCAACTGGCGTAAAATGTTAAAAGGGAAGCCTGAAAGACAAGATTTAGAGTCGAAAAAAAAGGAAGTTCTTAAAAATCTAGAAGGATTAAAACTTGATTTTGAAGTTTTAGATGAGAAACCTTATGATATTTATTTTCCTCATACCACAGTTCTTGATAAAGTAAGTTCTTTGTCTCTTGATAAAACACCTGAAATCAAATCAAAGTTGATAGGTATTAAAGCTCAGTATTTAATTTTTTCTGACGGAGTTTTTAACGTAAGAAAGTTTTCAGGTTATCACGTAAAGATCGCTGTCTAAAGTTGTATATCTTTCATTTTTGTTGTTTAAATTGATGTAGCAAAGATATCACACAGAAAGATCATTTTTTTTCGATTTTACGAGCAATTTTCAGTAAAAATAATCCTTCCCAAAAACTCCATATAGGTGCGAATATAATCGCACCTACGGCCACTAAATAAATTAAAGGTAAGTTAACGACCGTATGGGCTACAGCTGTTAGTATGCTCCCAAGTCCCCATAAAAAACCAAGGAAGATTAAACCTTTTGGTATAAGATCGTTGTCAAAAGCTAGAAGACTAACGATTATAAACCACAAGCCGGGAAGACCCATAGAAACTATATAAACAGCAGGGTTTGAAAAACCAAAAATTTTGATGGTTTCTTTTATCAAAGGTCCATGGTTTACAAAGGCGTCAACTAGTTTTGGTATCACTGTAATGTCAAGAATAGATTGATACATTCCAAAGCCGTAACCTATAATTGCAAGGGAGCTTGCCCATAAAACAATTCCCGAGTTTTTTTCTCGTACCAATGAAGCAAATGCAGAAACGACACTAATCATCGTTAAGTTGGCGATAAAAAGAAGGATTTTAAGTAAAATAAACGTTTCTTTATGATCTAAAAAATCAAAAAAATACTGATCTGTCGCTTGATAAGAAGCGATACTTGCAGGGAGAAATAAGGCAAAAACACTTATAGTTGTGAAGACAACCCCAGCTAAAAAGCAACAGATGGATCCAAAGTAGCAGTGACTTTTTATGATTGCGTTCGATCTTTTTTCAGATAACATAGTTATTCACCTTTTAAATTATCTAGCTTTAAGATTACAAAATTTTTTTGTTTTTCTTATTTTATATTATTTCACTTTTAGTTTCAGATGTAAATGAAATGCAGAAGATTTTTCTATATATATAAAGAGTAAAAAATATTTTTTAAAATAAACGTGTTTCAGAATTAATTTTTTCATATTTTTCTTGGAGCTAGCAAATTATTTTTACTGACTTTGGAGATAAATTTTTTATTGATTTTTAACTCTCTTTTTTTCTTTTTGGGACGTTAAAATTGATACTTTCCATAATAAATTTTTCAAGACGAAAAGCTGATTCTTCTATAGATTCCTTACTTGTTTTTATACGTAAATCACAAATAGATGGCTTTTCAAAAGGGTGTGAACTACCAGTAAAATGATGAATTTTATCTTTACGATTGTCGACTACTTGTTCTTTTTTATATAAGCCCTTTAATTTTCTTTTCTCTAAAGTGTTTAGATCACAATCAAGGAAAATTGTTTTAATACTTTTCGTTTGTACTTCAACTTCTTTTCTTAATTTTTCATAGGAGTGAGTAGATGCAATAATAACTACAACATTATTTCGAGCTAGGACTTTAGCAACGAAACCTAATCTTTTTATATTTATTTCATTTTCTTCTTTAGAAAAATTGGGATTGTTGCCAAAGTTTCTTTTATAATGGTCACCGTCTAGGACTTCAACTTGAATACCTTTTAGTAATAAAATTTTTTGAACGACATTTGCTAGAGTAGACTTTCCTGAGCCGCTAAGACCTGTCATTTGAACAACAAGTTCTTTGCTTTTTCCCCATTTAATTAATGACCAGACTCTTTCGTGAATAAAGAAAAGTCCAATTTGTATTGAGTGATAAAATAAAGTTATTAAAGAAGCTGCTTTTAGATCTTCCACCGTTAAAACTGAGATAGTTCCAAGGGTGCAGACTGCAAAAGCTCTCCAAATTAAAGCTTTTGCTAAACTTCTTCTTTTAGTATCAATCATTTTGGACCTCCATTTTTTTTGAGAAAATATTAGAATTCTTAAAAAAATTTGGACAATCCATCGTCAATGCATAATTATAAAAGGAAAAATATTTATTTTATTTCTATTCTAGACTACTTTTCAAAGTAGTGAACGATAAAATTAATTAATTTTATTGGCAACACGAAACTTTCAAATTAAATTCTTTGACTTAATTTCTTCTTTAACCGAGATTGCAGAGATAAAACCAATATTTTTTGGGTAGTTTCTTGTAATAATTAGCTGGTGAATTTGATAAGTTGGGAAGCTTACTTAGGCGATTAGAAAGTCTAAACCAATCATGATAATGAGACCCAAAAAGAGCCATTTTGTTGTCCAGTCTCTATCTTCAGATTTACCAAACTCAGGAAGCATCTCATGGCAGATAACATAGAGCATCGCTCCGGCAGCAAAACCAAGACCAAAGGGTAAAATATATTTTGAAGTATTAACTAAGAGGAGCCCAAGGATACTTGCAACAGGTTCAATACAACCTGACAAGAATGCTATAAAGCAAGATTTTTTCTTGTCCATTCCAAGAGCCAAGCAACTCATAGCAATCGTAGTACCTTCAGGTATGTTTTGTAGCCCTATGCCAATGGCTAAAGAAAGCGCATTGTTCATATCTTCAGCGGCAAAGCCAACTCCAACCGCTAGTCCTTCTGGAAAATTGTGTATACATATTGCTATGATTAAAAGAATGAGCTTTTGCGAGTCGAGTTTCGAATCATTCGCTAAGTTTGTGTAATTATGAAGGTTCTTTCTTTCCAAATACTCAGACAAGTATTTTATAACAAAGCACGAAGAAATAAGACCGCAAATTACAACAAAAAAACTCATTGGTTTGGAATCAAATATTCCAAGACCTTCATTGAGTCCTGGTTTGATAAGTGAGAAAAACGAGGCTACAAGCATCACACCAGATGCAAAGCCAACAGTGGCGTCGTAAATTTTCTTAGAAATTTTATCAAAAAATAACAAGGGTATACACCCTAAGGTCGTCGCCAGTCCCGCGGCTATAGATCCTATAACACCGTACATAATCATACATTCTCCGATTCACAAAGTACGAAAATATTTGTACTTTCTTGTGATTTAAAATTTTTTATGAATAATTTTGTGTGAGCTAGGTTTTTCGTCCTAAGTCATTTTGATTGAACGAGCTACTATAAACTAAGCTTCATTTCTGGACAACAGATTTTTAGCTCACTTTGCTAAAGGTCTTATTTTAACTAAAAGAAATAGTGCAGACTTAAAGCAATTTGAGCTAAATTAAGATACAGTCTTTTTGAAATTTTTGTTTCTTCAAGATCTGAAAAATTGGAAACTCTAGAATTGCTGGCTTTAATGTACTCTAGGTTTGTTGTGTCATAGATTGGATAACTAAACTCAAAACTTACCATACTACCTTCTTTTTTAAAATTTTTTCGAAACAGAAAAAAAGACAAACCTGTAGTAGCCATCAGGCTTTTGCTTGTCATTTTATATTGATAAACGCCACTTTCTTCAAGCCTCATATTATTTTCTTTGCGGTACTTGTAGACATTCTCGTCATGAGATTTTCCGCGGTAAAAGAGACTGCTCAAACCTGTCACGATTTGAAACTGAGGTAGGTACGAGGGAAGCTTAAAAAAAGGGCGAAGGTGACTTTTTATGCTCAAGCCTAGACCTTGACAGTCAAGAGTTGTTATTGAGTTTTTAACCTTAACAAAAGGACCGATATGAAGTTCAACATCAAAGTCAAAACTAACTTTTTCGTAAAAAATTGAACGACCCAAAAGTATCTTACTTCCAAAGGAACTATTTGGTTGAGTTTCTTCATCTGGCGAGTCAAAGGCTAATAAGGAAATGCCCGTGTGCCAATAATGTTTTTTTTGATCTTTAGCTTTTAATAATCTTATTTCAAAGATGGATCCAAGGAAAAAAAATAAGCATAAAAGGTCTTTTGCTTTCATGTGTTTTGTGCCTTTTTGTTGATCAGCTTTATAATCATGATAGAGATTTCATACATGATATAAAGTGGTATAGCCATACCTACCTGGGAAAGCGGGTCAGGAGGTGTGAAAATAGCAGCAACAATAAAACAAGCTACACAAACGTAACGTCTTACTGAAGATAATTGCCGATGGTCAACAAAGCCGAGAAAAGATAAAAGAACAAGTATAAGTGGAGCCTCAAAAATAAAACCAAAACCAAAAATCATAATTGATAAAAGTGAAAAGTAGTCTTTAATTGTGATCATCGGGGTGCTTACTTCAAGTCCTAATTTTATAAGAAACTCTAAACTTATGGGTAAGATAAAAAAATATGAAAAGGAAATTCCAAAGAGAAACAATAAAATAGAAACAAAGATAAAGGGAAATATATATTTTTTTTCATTGTCGTAAAGGGCTGGCTCTATGAAACGCCAAAAATGATAAATCCACACAGGACAAGCTAAAACCAGAGCAGCAAGAAAGGAAGATTTGATCGAGGTTAAAAAAACATCTAATGGGCCTGTGAAGTGAAGATTCTGAGGTGTTTCTGGTAAGCAAGCCAAAAGAGGTTCTTTGAGAAAGTTTATGATCGAACTTGAAAAAAATAAACTGATGGCAAAAAAAACAAGGATAGTAAGTAACGAGGCAATAAGGCGCCACCTTAACTCACTAAGGTGAGATAAAAGTGGCATGGCTTTGCCGTGTCCTCTATTCTCTTCAATCATAACTGGTGTGCCTCCCACCAGTTAGCACCTGCTCCAATTTGACATGTTACAGGAATATCTAAGTTTAGCGCATTTTCCATGTTTTCTGTGATGATCCGAATAGCTTTTTCTTGATCTGTCGCTGCACACTCAAACACAAGTTCATCATGGACTTGTAAGAGCATGTTGCAATTTATTTGGTTTTTAGTGAAAGACTCTTCTATGAGTATCATCGCCTTTTTAATTAAATCTGCAGCGCTTCCTTGAATCGGTGTGTTTATAGCTATGTTTTTGCCACTTGCAACATACTTTGGATTTGAACTTGTGAGTTCTGGTATCTGTCTTTTTCTTCCCGTGAGTGTCTCGCAGTAGCCTGTGGAGGTTGCTTTATTAACGCAAGAGTCGATAAAATTTTTTATTTCCGGGAATCTTGCAAAATATTTTTCGATAAAATCTCGAGCATCGCTAAGACTGAGTCCTGTGGTTTGAGAAAGTTTTTTTGCTCCCATACCATAGGTTATTCCGTAATTGATTGCTTTTGCTTGCTGCCTTTCTTCTTTTGTTATGTCTTCTATGGCTTTATCAAAAATTCCAGCAGCTGTTGCAATATGAATGTCGTGTCCTTCTTTAAAAGCTTCTTTGAGTTTTGGGTCTTTTGACAAGTGTGCAAGGACTCTTAGTTCAATCTGAGAGTAGTCTGCAGAGATGATAACACACTGATCCTTGGCAATAAATGACTCTCTAATCTTTTGTCCCAGTTTTGTTTTTATAGGAATATTTTGTAAGTTCGGTTGACTTGAACTGAGGCGTCCTGTTGCTGTTCCTGTCTGGTGCAGACTCGTATGAATTCTTCCCGTTTGACTCGAAACTTGCTCAGGCAAAACTTCAGTGTAGGTGTTTTTAAGTTTTGTCAACGTGCGATATTCTATTAAGTTTTTAGTGATGGGGTGTCGGTTTAGTTTTTCAAGAACACTGATATCTGTTGAGTAGCCAGATTTCGTTTTTTTTATACTTTTAACTCCAAGTTGCTGATGAATTTTTAGTTTTGAGAACAAAATCTCTTGTAGTTGCTGCGGAGAATTGATATTGAAATTTTCTCCAGCTTGAGAATAAATTTCTTTTTCGAGTTCGTTGACACGTGACATTATAAAGATCGACAGCTCTTTCAGTGATTTTGAATTTATGAGAATTCCATTTTTTTCCATTTTAGACAGTATGGGTACAAGAGCGAGCTCTTGCTGGTCGTAAACTTTTTCTAATGGTGTATTTTCGATTTCCGGGTAGAGTTTTTCATAAATCTTTAGTGTACAATCTGCGTCTTCACAAGCATAGTAAGAGAGAAGGTCAATGTCAACATTGTAAATATTTTTGTCCTTCAAACCAGTGAACAAAGATGCGTAAGTAACCTTTGTTATATTTAAGATTTCAAGGCTTAGTGCATCAAGACTATGACTTTTATTCGGGTTTAAAAGATGAGATAAAATCATTGTATCTTTATAGGGAGCTGACACTTTTATATTTTCATTGGCAAGGATCTGCATATCAAATTTTAAGTTGTGTGCTATTTTACATTTTTCTTCATCACAAAAGACACTTTGCAGTGCGCTTATGATTGTCTCTCTTTTAATGTCGTTAAGCTGTTCTTTACAAAGAGGGATATAAAAACCACTGTTGGGTTTCGTTGAAAAACTTATACCAACTGTTTTGCTATCAACTGTAGAAAGTCCTGTCGTTTCTGTGTCAAAAGCAAAAATTTTCGCTGCTGATATTTCTTTTAAAAACTCTTTGAAGCTATCATGATTATTTACAAGTTTATAGTTTCTTTCAGTGTGTTCACTTTCTTCTTTTAAATGTTCAGTGTTTAGAGAAAGTACTTTGGTTTCATCACTTTTTTTCTCTTTTTTAGCAGTTGGATTTTTCTTTCCTAAAATTAAAATCCGGTTATAAAGTGTTTGAAATTCCATTTCTGAAAAGAAATCGAGTAAGTTCTCATTTGCAGTAAGTTTGTCTTCACTCCATATTAAGTCTTCAAGCTTACAATTTAAGCTCATATCTGTTTTAATGGTGACAAGTTTTTTTGATAAACGAGCAAGTGGTTCATTTTCTTTGAGTGCTTTTTGCTGACGTTTATTACTTACTTGATCAATTCTTTGATAAATTTCATCGAGTGATCCAAATTCTTTTATAAGCTTCGCTGCTCCTTTTTCTCCAATTCCAGGGACTCCTGGAACATTGTCTGAAGAGTCTCCCATGATTGCTAAAAAGTCTATCATTTGCTCTGGTTCGCACTGATACTTTTCTTTAACTTCTTTGGCTGTTGAAATAAGAACTTCTGAATTTTTTTTAGGTGAGTAAAGGAAGGTATGTTCATTGATAAGCTGGGTAAAATCTTTATCCCCTGAAACCATGTAAGAGTGGACTTCAAGACTACCCAATTGATTGACTAAACTTCCTATAATATCGTCGGCTTCAAAACCTTCTTGTTTGATAATGGGGATCCCCATAAGCCCTATCATTTTGTAAAAGGGTTCAATTTGCTGCAGAAGATCAGGCGGTGTTTCTTTACGATTTGCTTTATATTCCGGGTAAATTTCATGGCGGAAGTTTTTTTTACTTGTATCAGATGCTAAAACTAAATAATCGGGAGACTCTTTTTCGATAAGCTTCAAAAGAAACATGGCAGAGCCAAACAAAACGGAAGTGGGAAAACCAGACTTTGTACTCAAAGCTTGTCGGCTAAAGGCGTGGTAGCTGCGGAAAGCCATTGCCATGCCGTCAATAATAAATAATTTTTTGCAATCCATTGAAAGTCCTTTTTTTATTTTTAGCTTTATAATTTCAAAAGCTTTTTTTCTTTCTACGAGTAAAAAAACGATTGGGAAGGTGAGTTTAGAGGATTATTATTCTTTTGTAATTACTTATTTCTTTTGTTTTGAGAGAACGGGCAATATTTTCAGTAGTCATGAAGACACTTTGCGGCGGAAATTTTTTATCAAATGCTCTTTTTTAAATTTTCTATGTTTAATTTTATTCTACGACGCGCCTTGGTCTATTTTTTCTTGATTTAACAAGTTTTTACTAGGTCAGAAGTCTATAGAAAAAGCTAATTTTTATCTAATTTTAGATAAATCTTTAGAAAAACTCAAATGTGTTCTATAAAATTATTAGCCTATACTTATAAATTATAAGCTACAATATGCAAAGAAGGTGAGAATAACTTTTATATTGATATAAGTCGAAGCCGAGTTCTTTTATTTATAAGATTGTTTTGGCAATCAATGACTTTTGAGGAAAAGTACCGATGAATACAACAAAGAAAAAAATATCCTTTCTCTTACTTTTTTTATCGTTGTTAAGTTTTAATCTTAAAGTGGTATTTGCAAGTTCCTTAGAAGGTGAGAGTAAAGATTCTGAGAGTTCTCAATTTTTACCCAGCGATGAGTTGCTAAAAAATCTTGATACGGAAGAATCTTTGAGTGAGACTTTCGGCTCATCAATTATTTCAAGGTCCCTACAGTCAGGTATGGTTGTTTCTTTGGTTCTTTTCTTATTGATCTTTTTGTCTGTTGTTGCGTGGGCGATCATGATTGAAAAACTTATTTATTTAAATTACGTACAAAGAAAAAGTAGAAATTTCCTCGATAAATTCTGGGGAGCTTCATCACTGAGTGATTTACATACTTTGTCAAAAAACTTGCCAGACAGTCCAGCAAAACAAGTTTTTATAAACGGTTATGACGAACTGGTGAAATCAAATCAAACCCAAAACTCAAACCTTCCTGCAAGCTTGTGGATGGGGGTCAGTCTTGATAACTTTCAAAGAGTTCTTATAAAGTCTAAGCGACAAGTGAAAAAACAAATGGAAAATTACGTTTCTTATCTTGCTATCATTGCCTCTGTAGCACCTTTTATCGGTCTTTTTGGAACAGTTTGGGGAATTATGAATTCATTCGAAGGTATTGCAAGAAGTGGTAATGCATCGTTAGCTGCAGTTGCTCCAGGTATTTCAGAGGCTTTAATAGCAACTGCTTTTGGTTTAGCGGCAGCTATACCAGCTGTTATTGGTTACAATTTGGCCCATTCAAAGATACGAAGTGTTTTGTTAGATGTTGAAAATTTCAACAGTGACTTTCTAAATATTATTGAACGTCACTTGAGTCTGACTCACAGTTCTAGTGAAAAGAATCAACAAGACTAAAGATTTGGAGAAAAAATGATTCGACGTTTTTCCCACGAGCAAGAAGTTGAAGAGCATACAGACGAGTTTGCGACTATCAATATTATTCCTTTAGTAGATATTATGCTTGTTTTGTTGGTCATTTTTATGATTACAGCGCCCTTATCTTTAAGCTCCATTAAAGTTCATTTACCAAGTTCAAACTCCACCCAATCATTACAAAAAGAACCCAAGGTTATTTTATCTATTGATGAAAAAGGTCATTTTTTTATGGGTAAAGAAAAAATCAGCAAAGGTTCTTTGGAGGATAGAGTCCGAAATGTTTTTTCTAAAAAGCAAGATAAGGTCCTTTATGTTTTTGGTGATAAAGCTGTAAATTATGGCTCAGTTGTTGAGGCAATAAATCTTGCAAAAAATGCTGGCGTAGCTAAAGTAGCTATGATTACAGCTAAGAAAAGTAAGAATTAGATAGAAGCTATCTAATAATCAGCTACCTCCATTTATACGGTTTGAAAATGAATGAGGCCCAACTTTTAAAAAAAATTATTTATTGCTCTTTTGCTATTCATCTTGCTGTTTTCTTTTGGCCATTTGATTATAAATCTAATAAAATTTTAAAAGAAGATAAGATTATCGAAATTGATCTCGTTTCATTTGATGAAGTTAAAGAAGAAAAATTAAATCTAGATGAACAAGAGACAAAAGTCATCAAAAAATCACTTCCCCAAGTTCCTAAAAAAATGTCAATAATTGATGAGAAAAGTGATACCGAAGAAATCGTTTCTGAAGTAGAAGATATAAATAAACAGCAAAAAAAAGTAGAAAAAAAACAAGAAAAAAATACTGAAGACAAGAAAAATATTCAAATCGCAAAAGAAGAAGCTTTAAAAAGAATTCTTCAGGACAAAGCTAGACGTGAAAAAAAATTCGTAAAAAAAGAAGAAGAACAAAAAGTAAGGTTAACACAAAGTTTGTTGGATAGAAAAAAATCACTTGATGCGAAAAAGATAAGTCAATCCTACCAGCAGAATGGCTCTACATATTATGCGATTATTAAAAAATGGATTGATGATCGCTATTTTGTTCCAAAAATATATGAAAGTTTTGATCTACAAAAAGATGCGGTGATTCAACTTCAGCTTAGCCACCAAGGAAGCATTTTAAAAATAAGAGTTCTTCAGTCTTCGGAAAATATCTCTTTCGATAAACTTGCTATGGAAACAATAAGAAAAGCTGAGCCGTACCCTTTTCCTCCTGAAGAATGGGTTGGAAAATCAATTGACATAACAATGAGTGTATCAAAATAAGGAAAGATCTATAAGATGAGAACAAGATTGAAATGTATAAACCATTTATTGTTTATAATTATTTTACTAAATTCATACGAATCATGGTGTGACTATAAAATTAACATTGATAATCCAACTTTTAGAAAACTTAAAACAGCAGTCGCTAAGATTGAAGTGAAAGAATCAACAGACTTAGACACAGTACAGTTTGCCAAGAAAAGCAGGCAAAAGTTTAATTATTATCTTCAATTTACTGGCCTTTTTGATATTATCCAAGATTACCTTTACCCGAGTCGTTACGTCCATGTAGGTGAAAATCTTCATCGACTAAAAGGTTTCGAGTCGTATGATCTTCATGAATGGAAAAAAAATCTTGGTGCTGAAGTTATTATCTCTATACGATTTTTGAAAAAAGAAGATAAATATCGAGTTGAGTTTCGTTCTGTGGATCTTTTAAGTATGAATCGTGTTCTTGGAAAAGCATACATGATTAAAAACAGTAAAGACTTTGAAACGGTAGCTAAAAGGTATATCGATACTTTAATGCTTTCTTTAACTGGGCGTCGAGGAGTTTTTCAAAGTAAAATCGTTTTTACAGGGAGAAGAACAAGAAACTCTCCCAAGCATATATATACTTGTGATGCTGATGGTAGTAACGTAAAACAATTAACGGGTGGAAATTATCATCATATGTCTCCATCGTGGAGCCCGGGCGGAGAACAAGTTGTTTATACCTCATTTCAGTTTGGGCAACCAGATTTGTTTCTACTTAATATAAAATCAGCTGACGTTAAAAGAATTGCTTATTATAAGGGTCTCAATAGTGGAGGATCATTTTCTCCCGACGGTAAAGTTGTCGTTTATAGTGGTGCAAGAGGAGGAGAAACCGATTTATTCGTAACAGCTGCTCCTTATAAACAACGAAAGTATTTGGCTGGAGGTGGAGGAATCACATCCAATGCGTCTTTTTCACCGGATGGTCAGTGGTTAACATTCGTTTCTGGACGTTATGGTACACCCCATATTTTTCGTTCTCGAGTTCTTTGGAAAAAAAATTCAAACCAAGTTCAAGTAAAAGATGATAAAAGACTAACTTACTCTGGATGGTATAATGCATCTCCTAGTTGGGCTCCAAGTTCAAAAGTCATAGCATTTGCTGGTTTTGATAAAGAGATCGGGCGATTTGATATTTTTACAATGAACTATGATGGATCAAATATTGAAAGATTATCTTTTAAGTCTGGAGATAACGAAAGTCCAAGTTGGTCTCCAAATGGTCAGCAACTTGTTTTTCAATCGAATAGAAATGGACCGAACGGAGGAAAAGGGCCATATAAACTTTATATTATGAATAAAGATGGAACCGAGCAAAGAATGCTTCCAACAGGACTCTATGAGATTCAAAGTCCAAAATGGACGTACTTAAAATAAAAATTAAAATCCTTCAATTCGATTGTTAGTTTTCGAATGGCTCCCAATACCAAGCCCAAAGAAGTCGCTAATTATCTGGGTTTAAACACCATCTCTTTCACCAGCTCTAGCCAATTACCTGGGTTTAAATACCATCTCCAGCTACGGGCAGTCTCCAGTGTCACCAATGGATAACTAATTTTCTCAATCTCATTTGTATAATTGGTATGATTGGTATAACCAAGAAGCTGCCGCGGATCAGGTTGTTGAGAATCGGAATAAAAAATGCTTTGATAACTGAAAAGAGCAAGTAAGCCTGTGAATGTTAAAATTGTACCTGCAGTAATTCTTTTTCTTAGTCTTAGTCTTTGTCTTAGATCGTTTTCCGAAGTTTTTTTCGTTTCATTATTAAAGTCTGCTTTCATTTCGAGAGTAAAATTTTTCCCACGAAGCTCTTCATTTTCCTCACGAAGCTCTTCATTTTCCTGACAAAGCTCATCATTTTCCTGACAAAGTTTATCATATATCTTTTTAAACTCACCTAAAGCTGGTTTGAATTTTATTTTGTTACTTAGTTTTCTGTAGCTTCCCTCTTTGGCGTCGTGTATGCGGAATTCTTGTTTTTCTGTGTTGTAAATTGCAACAAATTCTTGACCATCTTGTTGAAATTTAAAGTGAAAATTTATTATGCCATCGATTCTATCTTGCAGATCAATTTCTGCAGCAGCAAAAATTTTAGTAGATAATATAAATGCAGCTATAATGCTTATACATACCTTTTTTTTCATAGTCTTTTTCCCTTGTCCCTATAAATCTCTAAGTGTTTTCTCTTGTGTCTCTATGTAGACCCACCTTCATCGATGGTGACCCCGTCATAATGTCTCCATAAATCTTTCAATAGTCCATATGTTGTTTTATCATCATTTATTATTACAATCTTAGTACTTTCACCGGCCTTAGATAATGTCTCATCCCAAAATTTTAGAAATAATTCTTGATTGTTACTAAAATTTTCAAGAGTATGATCTTTCAAATTGAATTTCAGTATTTCACTTGCTTCATTTGCTTTACTTACTTCATTTGCTTCATTTGCTTCATTTGCTTCACTTGCTTCACTTACTTCATTTACTGTCGCTCTTGTCCATAGTACTAGCTCAGATGTTTCTTGTGGCTCAGGTCTACTGACGATAAGAGGGAAAACAGTTGGTATATTAACTATAAGTATTCTTTCTATGTTTACATGTTCTACTCTCTCTTGAGAAAGTATTAAAGCTTCTTGTTGTTCAGGTTCTATTGCACTAGTGTAAGGTCCTACAATTGTCTGATCTTGTCCTCTTTCTCTTCTAAAAATAAACTGCCTAATGTTCTCTTGTTGTTCGAGAGTCAAGTTGTTCCAAAATAAATCAAAAAAATCGCGAACTCTTGTCATTTGTATATTGTAATTTTCTTGTAATTGTCTGAATCTATTTCGTGTGTCGCTCAGTTGATTTTGAATCCTATTTATTTGATTTTCTCTGTCTACTGCTCTGTTTGCTTCTATATTCAAAAAAAGCCATGTTATAAATTGCTGGAATCTTAATTGTTGAATCTCGTTACCTCGCAGTTCAAGTCTTTGTTCTAAAGCATCAAGATTTCGGAATGCCTGTTGTTGATCAGCAACAATTTCTATGACCCGTTGTTTTTCTTGGGCTAATTCTACTTCTATTTGGGCTAATTCTGCTTCTTTTTCTTCTTTTTCTTCTCTTTCTTGGGCTAATTCTGCAGTAATACGATCTCGTTGTCTTGCCTCATCATCTATTATTAGCTGTTGCTGTCTTTCGTTGGCTGCTGCTCTTTCTTCTCTTTCTTGGGCTAATTCTGCTGCTCTTTCTTCTCTTTCTCGGGTTAATTCTACTTCTCTTCGGGCTAATTCTGCTGCTCTTTCTTCTCTTTCTCGGGCTAATTCTGCTTCTCTTCGGGCTAATTCTGCTGCTCTTCGGGCTAATTCTGCTGCTCTTTCTTCTCTTTCTCGGGTTAATTCTACTTCTCTTCGGGCTAATTCTGCTGCTCTTTCTTCTCTTTCTTGGGCTAAATCTGCAGTAATACGATCTCGCTGTCTTGTCTCATCCTCTCTTGCGCGAACTTCTCTTTCAATTTCTTTATCTTGTTGATTGATTCGTTCCTTAAGCCCTTCTATTTCTTCAGAAAGACGGATGGTTGCACTATTAGTTTCTTTGTCTTCTTCACTATCACCAGATTTTTTAGTAGGGTCATTTTGCTTACTGTGTGCAGTGTTGAGGTCATTGCTTTTTTGTGGCTTTAATCCTCTGGATGAAAAATCAACAGTATGACTAGGCCTTTTTTGACCACAGTTTGATAAGCTAAGGGCAACTAAAATAATTATAAAGAATTTATTCTTTTTTACTTGTGACATGATCTTGTTCTCCTTCTCTATTACCTAAAAACTTAAATTTATAACCACAGGTTTTTTAATTAAAAAAAAATAAGTCGTATCTTTTTAAAATTTAAAGTGTGGAAATAAAGGTGATGCTTATTATTGTGGGAAGAAGTTTAGTGCAAAACATCACAAAAGTCAAGTCCAAATGACAAAAAGTCAATAAAAACAGTTTTTTAAAAAACAACATCCGAGTCTTCTAGAACATACTCGTCTTTTGTTATTGATTGTTTTTCAATGAGATCAAAAGATGAGTTTTTTCTTTTGATTCTAATAAAAGTAGTTTTTTCGGACTGTTGTACAGACATCTTGTCTGATTCAGAGTCTCCATAGTAAATGTGAATTCCAAACTTTTTTAGAATTGGAGCTTTAGATTCTCCATTGGTAAAGTAAATATGATTTAGGTTTCTTATCTTTTCTTTTAGAGGAGAAAGATTCTGATCTTTTTGGCTTAAAGACAAAATATTTTCTTTTAAAATTTCTAGCACTTTGTTGTTTGAGCTTTGTTGTCTTGCTGTTATTATGAAAATTTTGTGATCGTATTTTAAATGCTCATTGAGCATATTTATCACAATTTTTTTAGGAAGAGAAAACTGATCATAACTTGTATTCATTTTTTCCCAAAATTTATCTTGATATATGAAGTTTGAACCAAACTCTTTTTGTCCTTTCCAAAACCCTGGAGAGGAATAAAGTATTGTATCATCCAAATCGAATCCCACCCGACAATCTTGGTGAGGAAGCCTGCCTTTTTTTTCAAGAGTCTTAATAATGGCAGTGTAAGGGATTTCTTCAGATAAAAGTCTTTGTGGAAGTAGGTGCATCAGAAATCCTAAAAAATATATTTTACTAAGTTTACTTAAAAATTTCATTAAACTCCTCCTAAGTTCTTTTCGTTTTTAATGACTTCACAAAGTCAGTTATAGAAATTTTTATGAGCTATTGTAGTTTATTTTTTAAAAAAATTTTTTGAGACAAAAAAGTTGATGATTAATATTTAAACACTCTCTAATTTAATGAGAGATTCGTTTGTTACCCTTAGATGCTCCGAAAGATTTAAAATTAATCCAAGTAAAATCTTGTTAGCGATAGACTTTTGTTCATTTTCAATTATTTCTAAATCAGATGATTCTAATGCCAGCAGGCTCGTTTTCTCGATAGCAAGTGCATCTGTTTCTCTGTAGTTTTTATTTATAACTGCTGTTTCACCGAAAAAAGATCCTTGGGTGAAAGTCGATAGGCGAGTTTTTTCTTTCTCACCTCCTGTAGCCTCTATGGCAACTTTTCCTTTTACTATGACATACAGACAGTTAGAGGTTTCTCCTTTGCTAAAAACCTTTTGGCCTGCAGAAAAGTTCAAGTGTTTGAAATAAGGTTTTATGACTTGAAACTCGTTATCACTTAGCCTACAAAATAACGGGCTTATTTGTAGAGTGATTTCGTCGTTGTTTTCTTTTCGAATATTTTGTTTATCAAGCAGACTTTCTTCAGCTTTTTCTAGAGCAAAATTAAGGTTATCAAATATTTGACTTTTGTCAAATGCTTGAATAACATCAAGGTCTTTGAGGTATTGTTGAACATTTATTTTTTCATCAGATGCTCGTTCTTTTAAACTTGAAATATAGACCTCGCCACCAACAGCTTTAATTGAGTTAGTGATTTGATGAATAATTTTTGCTCCCGTTATATCGATATGACGTACATGTTTTAAGTCGATTATAACCATGTCTTTTTCTTTGATCTCGCTTTCTACTTCTGATAAAAGTTTATCAGTAGTTCCAAAAAATAAGTTTCCTCCTAATTCGTAAACAAGAATTTTATTTCCATGTTCTTCTAAGATTTTATCTTCCTCAGGTGACCGACGAACTCGTGAACGAAAATGACTACAGCGATATTTTTTGTATACAACAGATTGTTGAATAAGTTCATAAAGTAATAGAGC
>PASJ01000059.1 GCA_002711925.1 Pseudobdellovibrionaceae bacterium
AAAAAGTCGTTAAGAAAAAAGTAGCTAAGAAAAAAGTCGTTAAGAAAAAAGTAGCTAAGAAAAAAGTAGCCAAGAAAAAAGTAGCTAAGAAAAAAGTCGTTAAGAAAAGCCCTGCGAAAAAGAAAGTTGTTAAGAAAACTAAGAAGAAGTAAGATCCTACTTACTCTAAACATCCTCTTATTTTAAAATACTTTTTCTTCTTGGCTGTCCATTTGAACTAGAGGCAGCCATTTTGTTTACTTTATTTTTGTATGGATTTAGGATCCATAGCTTTTCTTATCGATTCTCCTATAAAGTTTAGCATCAATATCAACATAACCATGACACAGAAAGTTGAGAAAATAATCCACCAACTGTGCAGATTTGACTTCCCCTGAGATAATAACTCTCCAAGACTAGGAACGTGAGAAGACACCCCCAACCCCAGAAAGTCTAAGGCTGCTAAGCCAGTAATTGCAGCTGAAACACGAAAAGGAAAAAAGGTTATAACCGGAACAAGTGTATTTGGAAAGATATGTAAGAAAATAACCCGAAGTCTAGAGGCTCCCAATGCCTTTGCACTTTGTACGTAATCGTACTCTCTTGCTCTTAAAAACTCTGCACGGACATAAGCAGCTAAACCAACCCACCCCATCGCTGCCATTAGAAAAGTGATCAGGATCAGTGTTGGTTGAAAAATAGATGTTAAAATAATCAAAATAAATAATTCTGGCAAAGAAGACCAAATTTCAATTAATCTTTGCCCGATCAAATCAACTTTTCCACCAAAGTATCCTTGAACAGCCCCTACACCAATACCTATAAAAGACCCTAATAAAGCAATTAACATACCAAAAAAAAGCGATAACCTAAAACCAAAGACCAGTCTCGATAGAACATCTCTAGCTCTATCATCCGTACCAAGCCAGTGCCTATCATCAGGAGGTGATGGTGCTGGTTGGGACAAATTAAAATCTACCTCCATAGGACCAAATTTAATAGGCGCCCATAAAACCCAGTTTCCTTTTGAAGAAATAGTTTTCTTTATTTCTGGATCCTTATAATCTGTCTCAGTTTCAAAAATTCCACCAAAGTGACTTTCTGGATAAACAAAAAGAAAAGGAAAATAGTATTCGGAGTTATATTTGACAACTATTGGTTTATGGTTAAAAAACAAATCACCAAGTAGTGAAAACATAAACAAAAGTAGAAGCCCCCAAGCACTGTAGTAACCTCGTTTATGAGACTTAAATACCGTAAGCCTTCTCTTATTTATTCGACTTAACTTTAACACAAATTTACCCCGACTTATTTGAGTTAAAACTTATCCTTGGATCAACGAGAACATACATTAAATCACTGAGAAGATTGCCAAACACATAAAGTAAAGAAAAGAAATATAGATTAGCCATTACTATTGGGTAATCTCTTTTAATAACTGCTTGATAAGATAGTAAACCTAAGCCATCAAGAGAAAATATAGTTTCTATTAATAAAGAAGAACCAAAAAAAACAGTCAAAAAACTTCCTGCAAAACCAGTCACAAGGGGAATCATAGAATTTCTAAATGTATGTTTCCAAATAACAACATTCTCACTCAAGCCTTTTGACCTTGCGGTTAATACATACTGTTGTCTAATGTTTTCAATAACTGTATTTTTTGTAAGATTTGTCAAAACAGCAAAACTACCAATTGTCATACAAATTATTGGTAAACAAAGATGTTTTAAATAATCAACAAGCTTATCCCACGGACCTAATGTGTGAAAGTTATCTGAAACTAATCCTCGAATTGGAAAAACATCCCAAAAACTCCCCCCCCCAAACAAAACGATTAGGAAAACCCCAAGAACAAAACCAGGAACAGAATATCCCAATAAAACAAAAAAACTAGAAATGATATCGAAAGCGGTTCCATCTTTTACCGCTTTCATAACTCCCAAAGGAATGCAAATCAAGTAAGTCAAGAAAAACGAAATAACACCTAGTGAGACAGAAACAGGCAAACGCTCTTTAACGAGATCTAGAACTGATTTGTGAAAGAAATATGAATCCCCAAACTGAAAGGTAAATAGTTTCTTGCACCACAAAAAAAAACGCTCAACCAAAGGCTTATCAAAGCCATAGAGACTCTTTAGTTGTTTAATTTGTTCTTCATCTACACCTGTTCTTAAGAGTTTGTTAGCACTTTCGGAAAGATGTCCCCTAACCTCACCCCCCTCGGTTCCCATCCGACTCATGATCATTTGCTCTACGGGGCCGCCTGGAACAAACTGTATAATAACAAACGTAACAAAGATAATTCCTAGTAAAGTTGGGAAAAATAAAAGTATTCTTTTTATTAAATAGGAAAGCATAGTTATACCCCACAGAGTCGTTTTACTTTTTCTTTTCAACTGCTAATTTCTTCTGTTTTGCTGAATCAAGCCACATAAAGTCTAAAAGCGTTGTGGGGTAATAGTAGTCAGGAAACTTTTGGGGATAACTGTACTTATTCCAAAAAGCTACTCGGTGTGACTCACTGTGCCAATTTTGTACTGCAATATGTTGGTGGTACAAGATTCTATCTAATGCTCTCGTATAGTCAACAAGTTCCTCTCTTGATTTTGCATAAATGATCTTATCAACAAGCTTATCAACTGCAGAATTTTTTAATCCATAATGATTTCTTGAATATTGAATCTCTGAAGAATCCGAGTGCCATAAGTCAATTTGTTCATTTCCTGGTGACTGAGACTGTCCGATACTTAAAACGATCATATCAAATTCACGCCCTTGTAAGCGTCTTTGATAAACCGAGCTTTCTTTAACCTCAATATTTGCTACAACTCCAAGTTTTTTTAAATTTTTTAGATATGGCTCAACAACACGTGCCATACTTCTACTAGACAACAAGAAACTAAATTTTAGTTTGCGGCCATCAGCATGTGTCATAACTCCATCAACAACAGAAAATCCTGCAGACTTCAAATAAAACATACCTAGTTTTAATCGATCTTTGAAATTTAGCTTCGTTCCTTTAGGGGTAGACAATAAAGATGTCATTTGACTTTTGTAGGGGCCGCTCATGTCCTCTAAATCATTTGATTTGCCGAGGCCTTGGCTAAGCCCTCCAGCCGGAACAACAAAGACATCGGAAGGAACTGCTTCTGGATCTGATTTTTTCAATTTCTCAAGTATAAGTTTTTCTTTTCCTACCGGCAAGCCGCGAGCTTGAAATTCTGAATTTTCAAAAAAACTTCCATTTTCTTTATACTGACTATAAAATAGCGTTTTATTTGTCCACTCAAAGTCAAAAGCTAAAGCTATAGCCTTTCTAACTCTTACATCTTGAAAAATCTTATTGCGAAGATTAAAATAAAATCCTTGCGATCCTTGATTGTTTGAATGTTCCCACAAGTCTTTTTTTATGACATTCCGATCAAATAAATCTCCTGTCAGGTCCTTTGCCCAAACTTTCGAACTATAACAGATAAAAATATCGAAACTTCCTTTCTTAAAAGCCTCAACTTTTGCTGTATCGTCTTTATAATACTGTATCTCTATCTCATTAAAGTTATACTGTCCTCTATGAAAATTATTTTCATTAGCCCACCAAACTGGATTTTTTTCATAGACAATAGAAGAGCCTACTTTATACCTTTTCACTCGATAAGGCCCTGACCCAATAGCACGGGAAACAAAATCTTTAGAAAAATTTCCTTTACTATAGATATGTTTTGGCAATATTGTCAAATCTGTCGTGATAGCCGGTAGCTCTGGATTATACTTTGAAAAGTTAAATTGAACTCTTTGCTTATCAAGTACTTTAACAGACTTAATATCTTGCCAGTATGACTTGTAAAAAGGATTTACTTTATCTGAGCTAAAAAGGTCAAAAGAAAACTTAATATCATCAACTGTCACCGGATTTCCATCTGAAAAACGAGCTTTTTCGTTTAAAGAAATAACTAATGAAAGTTTATCTGGACTCAATTTAAAGTCTTTTGCTAAAAGTGGATATTTGGTTAAAGGTTCGTCAAGAGTTTTCACACCCAAACTTTGAAAGACCAGTCGCTCAAGAAAGAGTGGAGAGATACCTTTTGGTGTAAATGGGTTTAATGTATCAAAAGATCCTGTCCAACCGACGACTATACGCCCCCCTTTTTCAGCATTAGGGTTAGCATATTCAAGGTGAGATAAATTTTTTATATACTTTGGTGCAGAATGTACAGAAAGCCCTTGCCAAGAGTAAGCATTGTATGCAAAAAAAAGACAAAGAAATTGTAAGCAACGTAGAGATAGATACATAAAACCTTCTTTCTTTACAATTTTTGAGAAAAAATCAAGATTAATTTTATTTTAGTAATTTAATCCCATTGTAAAAAAAAAAAAAGCGAATGTCTTGTATATAAAACATAAAATAAATCATTAAAAATGAAACTCAATAAACAATCTTAATATGAATGATAATGGATAACAAAATTTTTCTACAAAATAGTTGGTAAATTAAGGAAAATAAGAAATGAAGCGTTTTTTATATATCTACCTCATGACATTAAATAGCCAGCTAAGAAAAATAAAATATTCCTACTTTGATGAATTGGTCGCAGGATTTTGTATTCTGGTTGTAGGTTTTCTATTTTTTCATATATTTCATGATTTTATAAATGAACATATCGCATCAATTTCACTAGAAATGAAAGATTACTTCAATAAATTCTTTAGCATTTTAGTTATGATTTTCTGTGCTTTTTATTCTGGTAAAAAAATTGCAGCAGAACAGAATAAAGAAAATAGTTTTAAATCTCTTGTGATTAGACTTGGGGAATCTCCTAAACAAATAAAAATCTACTGGATATTATATATTTCATCTTTATTGTTTACTTTTTACTTTCCAGTTATCCTTATACTTTCAAAATACTTTCTTAAATTTGCAGTGAAAGATCTAATTTTTTCTCTCCTAGTCATGCTATGCATTTCTTTTGTAACCGCTCTACTGAAAATTATGAACTTCACCGAAGACTCACAAAAACCAATAATTTATCACCGTTTGCTAGAAAATTTCGATTTTGACTCAAAGACAGCTCTCTTTAAATGGAGATGGCAGATATTTCTGACAAGAAACCCGAAAACTAAAATGACGATCAGCTGCCTATTTTTACTATTTTTTATAAATATAGCCATTATAGTCTTTGAATTTCCCTTTAGCCTCAATATTTTATGTTCTTTTGCTTCGGGTCTTATACTTGCATCTATTCTTATTTACCAAGTTGCATTTGATCTTAGTTACTCATGGATAGAAAAGAATATTGGCATATCCCATAAATCATACTTACATTCAATCACAAAGCTTTGTACAATTTGGGGAATCATATTAGGCTCGGTGAACGGTGGGGGATATTTTATAACTCACCTATATTTTATTAATTTCAATACTGAGCTACTCTCAGAGGCTATTAAAATTATCTTTATTTCTATGACTCCTTCATGGATCATTCCACAAATTATTTTTCAAGTTGATCCGAGAAGACCGGTTATTCAAATCTTTATTATGTTTATATTTTCTCTTTTTATAAATACAGCTATCTTTGCTACAACAGTGACGATACTTTTACTACCCCTAATTGACTATTATGGAAAAATTTCACAAAAAGACCGCTTCTATCGCGCATAACAGGAGAAAACCTTGTCAACAGATAATCATCACTCTATTGAAATCCATATGTTAAAGAAAAAATTTCAAAATGGCTTTTCTTTTTCCAAAGAGCATCTCCACTTAGAGGGAGGAAAAACCATTACATTTATAGGAAAAAATGGTGCTGGTAAATCTACTTTTTTTCAAATGATTACAGGCAACCTTGACCCTGATGAAGGAAAAATTTTAATTAATGGAGAAAGGTTTTCAACTGAAAGCTATCATCTAAAAAGAAAGTTTGGCTATTTACCACAAAATTTTAGTTTACCAACATGGGTATCACCTTTAGAAGTTCTTAGGTACGTTGTTTCCCTATACAAGATCCCAGATGGAAAAACTAGAATAGAAGAATCATTGAATTTTTGGGACTGCTACTCTTTTAAAAATAAGCCTCTTGCATCTTGTTCTCACGGTATGCAAAAGAGAGTTGCTTTAAGCATAGCTTCAATACATGAACCAGATTTTCTCATTTTAGATGAGCCCTTTTCAGGTTTAGATATATTTCACTTAGAAAGCTTAGAGAAAACAATCTATAATCGAAAAAAAAATGGTAAATTAACTATAATTAGTAGTCATATTGCTCCTTATATTGCTCAAACAAGCCAAGAAATATATGGAATTTGTGAAGGTAAGATAGAAGCTTTTGATGTTTGGGAAAGTCTGTCATTTGAAAAAAAAGTTGAAAAAATAAGAAGTTATTTTGGAATTAAATCAATATATAAAACGTAAATCTTTTCTACTTTTTATGCTGCTTCGCCTTTGTTTCTTTATTCTCACTTCTTACGACTTTAGCCTTATTTAATTTTGGCTTAAAACCAGAAATCACAATTGGTAATATCGTCTCACCTTGAATCAGCTTAACATAATCTGCCGTAATATTTATTGTTTCAAGGAGTGCAATATCATTTTGTAAATATTCAAACTTTTCCTCTAATTTATCTTTAGGCTTTTCATCTTTAGATTTTTTATCTTTAGAATTTTCATCTTTAGACTTTTCACTTAAAGTGTTTGTTGTTTCCTTAGGATTTTCTTTTTCATCTTTTTCTTTCTTGAGACTAACTTTCCATCTCTCACTTTTTTTCTTCTCAAACTCTTTAATTGATTTAAAAAGTTCTTGATAATCTTCATTTTTAGCAACACGATCTTTACTTGCATCTTGTAGCTTTTCTAAATAAGGATCAACTAAATTGTAGTTAGTATGTGAAATTTTAGAAATACTCTCCCAAGGAAGAGAGTTTTGATAGTACTTTTCTCCTATTTCATAGTAATGATCAGTTACAGATGGTAAAGGGATATGAGCAGAAACACCTTCCCTTTGAGTCGATGAGCCGTCTGGTCTATAAAACTTATGGGTAGTAACTTTAATTGCCCCAAGAGACATATCTAAATCAATTAGATTTTGAACAGTTCCTTTACCAAAACTATGACTATCACCCACAACTAAACCTCTTTTGTAGTCTTTTATCGCTCCTGTTACAATTTCACTAGCACTTGCTGATTGTCTATCTATCATGAAAACTACAGGACCTTTATAAATAGCAAGTTTATTGTATGACTTAATATCAGGGGCAGTATGATTACCTTTAGTCTGGACAACAGGTCCTTTTCCGTTAAAAAATCCAGAAATTTTTATCGCTTCATCAAGAGATCCTCCACCATTCGAACGAAGGTCAACAATGATACCATCTACTTTTTCCACTTTTAATTTATTTATTAGCTCCTCAACGTCTCGTGAAGAACTTACAAAGTCTTGCTTCTTATTTTGACGCCCCTCAAAATCCATATAGAAAGAAGGTAAATCAATTACACCAATTTTTAAACTTCCCTTTTTAGAAAGTGGAAATTTAATATCATACGTAAAAGACTTTGCTGCACTATCTTCTAACTCTATTTTTTCTCTAATAATTGAAACAATGTGGGATTTACCATCTCTTCTAATGGCTAGTCTGACTTCAGTTCCTCGTGGGCCTCTAATATAATTGACGACCTCTCGTAAATCCATATCAATAATATCGATAAATTCACCCTTACCCTGGGCAACAGAAACAATCTGATCATCAGGATAAACTTCTTTTGTTTTTGAAGCAGCTCCACCAGGAATTATACTTTGGATCGTAGTGATACCATCTTCACTACGAAGTATGGCTCCAATACCCTCAAGAGATAATTTAGTCTTGATCCTAAAATCTTCCAATGTTTGGGGCTTTAGATAATCCGTGTGAGGATCAAGGCTTTTTGCAAAACTACTGACAAAAGAACCATACACTTCTTTAACGTCTTGTCCTTTGTGTCTTTTTAAACTAAGATCGTAACGCTTATTTAGTTTTTCACGAATTTTATCATCAGAATCAATTGCTTCTGAAAGTTGCATAAATTGAAATTTAATACGCTTACGCCATCTCTCATTTATTTCTTTAAAATCTTTTGCATATGTCATTTTTTTTCTATCTAAATCAAGATACTCATCAACTGTAAAGTCATGCTTTGTTTCATTAATATGTTTTTTTATTATTTTCTGAACTTCCTCAAACCTTGTTGAATAAACAGAGTATATTTCATCTAAACTTGAACACTGACCTTTTGAAATTTGATCTCTATAAATTGGCAGTAGATTTGCCTTTATAGTATCAATATCTGATTGAAGAAAAATATTTTTCGCAGGATCCCAAACTTTTAAAAAATTATCAAGAGTTTGCTCGTTTAGTTTATCATCAAACTCCGATTTTGAATAATGAGTTTTAAGATAATAAATTACTAGTTTTCTAATATCGGTACAAACTAGAGCAGAAGCGTCAACAGATTGAAAAAGGAGATAAAAACAAAGAAAAAAAGTAAAAGAATAATTTCTTTTCAACAGAAATAAAAACATATTTTCTCCTTACAATTAATTTAAAATCTCTTTGAGATTATTATACTATAATGTCAAAATTATTTCTAAAGCACAATTTACAAGTTACTTTAATAAATTAAGTTTGAGCGAGGAAAACTCTAAAAAATTCTAGCCAAGGATAAAAACCATTTTATCTTTATAGCTTGAATTGTGTAAAAACAAAAATAACTTGAAAAAATAATAGAAAAACTACTAAAATCTTTGAATTTAAAAATCTATTTGTGACAAGCTGGACAAACACCGTAAATTTCTAGCTTATGATATTTCACAAAATAACCAAGATTACCGGCAACTTTAAGTTGGTACTTTTTGATCTCAGAAGATGAAAACTCATCAATCCGCCCACATTGAGTACAAATAATATGATCATGGTGAAAGCCTGGTTCTACTAGTTCGTAAACGTTTCGATTATCGTCTAACAAACGCAGCTGGACTAAACCTGCCGCTTTCAAAGTATTTAAAGTTCTATAGATCGTGGCCAAACCAACATTAATACCGCGTGTTTTGACTAAATTATAAAGCTCATCAGCCTCTAAATGTGCCTTAGAATCTAAAAAACAATCGATAATAAGCTTTCTTTGACTTGTATTCTTTAAGTGATTTTTTTGGGCATACTGATCAAAAGCTTCCCAAAACCACTTATATTCTTCAATCATCTATTTTACCCTTGGGAAAATTTAGCTAAAAATAAGAATAAAAAGATAATAACAATAGATTAAAAGAGAAGTCCAGATGAAATAAAGAGATAACTTACGACTTCAAGAGCAGCAGATTTAGAAGATACACAGAAAAAATATCTATAAAGTATAAACACAAAAATTATTAATGTATTAAAACTAAGGAGCTAAAGAAGAAAAGCCCACAAGGGATCGGAAATCTTCATCTTTAAACCTTATTCCTGCACCTAAAAAAAGTTGAGGGGATGTTCTAATCTTGCCGTTACTATCAAATTGTGTTAGATCATGAAAACCTGCTGTTGTATAAATGTGGTCAAAAAAAGTGGTGTTGAGATAAGCTTTAAACTGTGCAAAATCCCTTATATCATTCTGTGTTCCCCAATTAAAAGCTTCGAGAGAAAGCCGCATTTTATCATCCAAAAAGAAAAAATCAGAGGCAAAACCTCCAGTTGTTTCAAATAAGCCAAAGCGTAATTGAACTCTTCCCCACCGCTTAGCAAATTGAGCATTAAACCTCAAAGCATTATCTTGCTTTATTTTTTCTGTGATAATTTCTTGATTTTCAGTGTTAACAGTCTTCTTTGTAACCTGTTTTGTTGACTCAACTAAATCTGTGACTCCAAATAAGTAGAACTTGTCAGGTCTATTTCTAATCATTAAATTAAGGTAGTGCTGATTGTTACTGTCTGACTTGAATTCGTTATGATAATCAACCGTCATAGTTGCAGATGTTGTTGGTGCTAATAAACGACGTACATCTTTAACTGCTTCTTCAACTTGAACTAAAGCATTTTCATCATTAACTAACCTACCTAGACTTCCTTCCCCTCTAGCAACTTTATCTGTTATGTGTCTTAAGTTATCTGATGTATCTATTAAGTTTCCTGAGATTGAATCAAGTGAAATCAAAACGCGGTTTAGACGTTCTTTATTATCTTCATCAACTATATCTTTTAAATTGCTAGTAAAGGTCTTAAAATTATTTATAATATCAAAAATACTTGAAATTGAACGTTCTACCTCTCCATGATTCTTTTGTAGTAACGAATTTAAAGTTTGGGTCATCTGAGAAAATTCTGTAACAAAAAACTTTAGAGAGTTTTTTTCTGCACTAACAAGGTTGCGTACTGAAGAAACAGCTTCTTTTAAATCTCTAATAATTGTAGCGATGTCTCCCGAGCTCTGCTCAGAGCCAAAAGCTTGTGAGAGGGACTTTGTTATTTTTTTCACATCGCCACCTATTGATCCAGCTAGAGAAATTAAACCTTGAATACTCATCTGACTTTTTAAAGGGGGAAGAAATGATCCTGGTTCTAAATAATTACCCGTGTCATCAGCTCGAATAATTTCAACGAAAACATCGCCAAGTAAACCTTTCTCTTTTATTGCAACTTGAGATGCAACTGGTATTTTTACACTTTCATCAATATCAAATATAATTTTTGTTTCATTGATACCAAGCTCAATTTTTTGAACCTTGCCTACACTTACACCATTTGTCTTAACATGTGTTTTTACAACAACACCACCAGCATCTTTAAGAACTGTATGATAGGTTGCTATATTAGAACCTTGAAAGCTTTCAGGACTTAACACAAAGAACATGTAGCCTATGATTACAATTGCTGTAAGAGTAAATATACCAACTTTAAGTTCTGTAGTATAAGACCCCATACTTGGTCACTCCAAAAATAGATTAGATCTTCTCATCAATTAAACTTGTCGGCTCTTTCTTCTGTTTCTTAAGCTTTTGCAGATAAAACTAGAAAATTCCTTTAAAAAATTTTCAAAATTTTATAGAAACTCCATCGGTCCTTGTACTTTGCCAGAAAAAAACTGCCTTATTATGGGATTTTTAGAAGTTTTAAACTCCCCTGGCGTTCCAGCTAAAGCTACCTTTCCATTGTAAATCATTACTATTTTATCAGCCAAAGCTAAAGCTGCTTTCATATCGTGTGAGATGACTATAGAAGTAAGATCAGGATTTAACTTACTTACTTTTAGTATTAAATTATCAATCATTTCACAAACTAAAGGATCCATTCCTGTCGTTGGCTCATCATATAAAAGAACTTTTGGGTTCGTTACAAGAGCTCTGGCTAAACCAACTCGTTTTTTTTCACCCGTAGATAAAATTCCAGGAAGCTTATCTTCAATACCTTGTAAACCAACCTGATTAAGAACATCTTCCACTCTATCTAACATTTCAGGCAAACTGAAATGAAAGTGTTCTTTTAAGGGGAACATAATATTTTCAAGAACAGTCATACTATCAAATAAAGCAGCGTGTTGGAACAACATGCCAAAATTGCTGCGCATATTCCTTAGTTCAGAATTACTCATAAGGCCCACGTCTTTACCATCAACAATAACCTGTCCAGAACTAGGTTGCATAAGACCCATTATATGCTTGATGGTTACAGACTTACCCTCCCCCGATTTTCCAAGAATAAGAGTGATCTGACCCTTAGGAATATGAAGATTAAGTCCATCTAAAACCTTTTTTTTACCAAAAATTTTGCTTACATTTTTGAAGTAGATCATAAAACTAATGAACCTCAATATAACTTATGACAAAATCAGAAATTAAAATATAGATCAAAATCTTTACAACAGAGTCGGTTGTGGCTAAACCTACCCCTTTAGCTCCACCGCTGGCTTTCAAACCAAAAAAACAAGATAATAAACTGATTATAAAGGAAAAGAAAAACATCTTACGTAAACCTACAATAATATCTTTACTTTGGGCCAAATAAACAAGATTTTCAAAGAATACTCCTTCGTCTATAGAATAAATATAAATTCCAGCCATATAAGAACCAATAACACCAATAAACATAAAAACACCGCACAATAAAGGCATAACAATAGCTGAAGCAAAAACTCTAGGAGTTACTAAATAATGTATTGGACTAACCCCCATAGCTTCTATCGCTTCTACCTGTTCGTTTACGACCATAGTAGCAATTTCTGCAGTTGTAGCAGACCCAACTCTACCAGCTAATAAGAAGCCGGTAATCAATGGTGCAAGTTCCGTAGCTAAAGCTATTCCTGTTGCTCCTCCCATCAAACCTTCAGCACGAAAAACCATAAAGACACTTCCAATTTGAAGTCCAAAAACAGCACCTGTAAAAAACCCTGTGAAAATAATTATACTTAAAGATTGAGCACCAATTAAATTCATATATTGCAGAAATAAGCTAAAACGAAATTTTAAGCTGAGAGTTTCATAGAAAACATTGAAAACAAAAAGTACAAAATCGCCAAGTGTGTTTATTCGGTTTTTAATTTCATTAAAAAACATTTTTTTTTCCACTAATATTCTGTTCTTATCAAGATACCCATCAAGTTCAAAAAAGTTATTTGTCTTGAGTTAATGTTAACCTGAATTAAATAGAATGGATATAAATTTATCCTAAGTTACTTTAAATAAGGTAAGAAAAGCTAGCTGGCATTATTTCAAAAGTAGGTTTTAAAGTATTTTTTTCGAAAAATTATGTAGGGCTGACAAAGAGTTAACATTTTCAAACTGATCATCAATTCTTATTTTTAATAGAGGCTTTTCGTTTAATTGACTCAAGTCTTTAAACATTTTCTCGATGAGTTTTTCTTCTTCTTTAACCTTGTCTCGAATTTTACCTATTAAAATCATATCATCGTAGTTATTTGAAAAAATAGATTGAATAAGCTTCCCCGGTAAGCATCGATTTAAATAAAGGGCATCGATGTTATACCCTAAAGTTTTTATTTCATTA
The DNA here is from genome assembly GCA_002711925.1 of Pseudobdellovibrionaceae bacterium. Classification (GTDB taxonomy): domain Bacteria; phylum Bdellovibrionota_B; class Oligoflexia; order Oligoflexales; family Bog-1112. The sequence continues at coordinate 12,979 of PASJ01000059.1, forward strand.
AAAAGGTAACGACTTGAACGATAGGATGTCTGATTTAAATTTGTAACAAGAATAAATGAGGAGTCAAAGCTATTTAAAATCTTTTGTATTTTTTTTCCAGCCTGGTTAAAACCTTGAATGACAGATTGCATTAGTATGGCAAACTCCGAGATCAAAGCTAAACTTTTAATGCCAGTTACTGTCGTTAGACCATTAATTAATTTCCCACCTATTTTAACGAAACGACTAAAACCTAACCTATTTGCAATATAAAAAGGCTTTATTAGCCAAGTCATAACCTTATTATCATGAAAAACGTGCAAAAAATGTGATTTTTTCAAAAAGCAAATTGCATTAGTATCAGGAGGAGTATCAAGAATAACAATATCATAGTTGTCATCTTCAACTAAATCACATAGTTTTGCTAAAGCCATATATTCTAAGGAGCCCGAAACTTTACTACTAATCATTTTGTAGAGGTCGTGTGATAAAATTTTTTTAGTAATTTTACTGCTCGTTGAATAACGATAGATCATTTGATCAAAAACTTGTTTTTGATCAATCATCATTGCATATACACAACCACTAACACTACTGTCTAACTTAAGTTCTTTCAGTTCAGTATCGAATTTTAATCCAAGGGCATCAGCTAACCTTCTTGCTGGATCTATAGAAATTAATGCAACTCTCTTACCTAATTTTGCTGCTCTAATAGCTGTAGCTATAGAACATGTGGTTTTTCCAACTCCACCAGCACCTAATAAAACTATAACTTTTTTATTATCAATAACTTTTTCTATACTCAAAACTAAGTTTAAACCTCATATGCTGTTTAAGATTGATTTGTCGATAGGCTCTTTAATAACTCCAAGGTAGGGGATAGTATGCAGCTTGCCATCCTCTAAAAAACCTTTTAGCCTTTGTCTTATTTTCTTTGACTCTTTGATGTTTTCAGAATATTTTTTATAAATATAGTTTTCAACAAAATCATTACTAGAGTGAAAATTTCCATCAAAAGATTGATTTTTAGGAAAGATATCCGTCACAATCTCTTGATTTATAAAAACTGCAGCAATTTTTGTATCTATTTTGTTATGAATTAAAGAAATAAGATCAAGCGTTTCAGATACAACAAGAGACTCGGGTAAACAGGTCACAATAATACCAGTTTTACTAGGACTAGACAAAAAGTTGTGAACCTTTGTAAGCTCTTTAACTATAGGCCCCCCTAAACCAGAGTGCATAACCAATGAAGGCATAGAAAGAAGTTGGCTAAAATGCCCGGAAGCTGGAGCGTCGAAAATAACTAAATCGTACTTAGACGGTTTTTCGAGTTCACAAGAATAGAACATCCGACCTAAAAGCATAGAGTCACCTAAACCAGGAATAACTTGAAAAAAACTTCGAATAACTGGGTGCATAAAAACTGTATCATATAGCTTCTTTAAACCTAAATAATTTTCGATATATTCACGAAGACAATGTTCTACCTCTAAGTTTATCCCCCAAATATTATCGTATAAAAACTCTTCTTTATTTAATTTTGAAGGTTTGCCAAATAAAGGTTGAATTTGCCCACACCTGTTATTTTCTACTAGTAGTACTTTTTTCCCTTCTTCCGCTGCACGAATAGCAAGGAGAGCTGATAAAAAAGTCTTACCCGAACCTCCTTTACCCGTGACCATTAAGAGCTTATGTTCAAAAAGATAATGAAAATCCAACGTGTCCTCCTAATATCGAAAAAAGCAATACAGCTCTTTTAGTTTATCTTATATTTTCTCTTCACTATAAGTTTAGATAAACTATTTTCAAAGAATTAAGAACATTTTATCAAGCTGTTGATCAGCTAAGTACCAATAAAACATAAATTAAAAATCTTACTCTTCATATATTATGCTAAAATATGTTATATGAAAATAGTAACACGCTAATTTTTACACCTCCAGCCCATGAGCCTATAATGTCAAAAACAAAAAGTAGCGAAGCTTATCCTATTATTCAGGGCATGAAAGACTTCACTGAAGATAAACAATATAAAAAACACTGCAAGATTGTCGCAACAATTGGTCCTGCCTCTCAAGACCCTCAAATTTTAGAGGAACTCATATGTGCTGGGTTAGATGTAGCTAGATTAAATTTTTCTCACGGCACTGAAAAAAATCATGCCCAAACGATAGAAAAGATAAGACAAATATCAAAAAAATTAGGAAAAAATGTTTCTATACTACAAGATTTGCAAGGACCTAAAATCAGATGTGGACAACTAAAAAATGAGCAAATAAACATTGAAAAAAATAAAATCTATAAACTTACTTTTGGTAATAAGCAAGAATCAAATGACGTTATACCTGTAGACTACAATGATCTTTCTAAAGATATAAACCTCGACGAAATAATTATGATGGACGATGGTTTACTATCGTTTAAAGTTATTAAAATCGAGGGTGAAGAAATAGAAATTATTGCTCTAAATAGTGGAGTTTTGAAAAGTAGAAAAGGAGTTAACTTTCCCAATACTCAGTTAACACTACCTCCATTAACAGAGAAAGATAAAAAAGACCTTCTTTTTGGGGTATCTCAAAATGTTGATGCTATCGCTCTTTCTTTTGTGAGACAGGCAAGTGACATCAAATCTTGTCGAAAGTTATTAACAACACTCGGTTCTGATATTCCTATCATAGCAAAAATAGAGAAAACTTCAGCAGTCGAATTTATTGATGATATTGCTGAAGAATCACAAGGTTTAATGGTTGCTAGAGGTGATTTAGGTATTGAAGGAAAAATCGAGAAAGTACCTGGATTTCAAAGAAAAATTATAGCGGCTGCACAAAAGAATACTATTCCTGTTATAATTGCAACTCAAATGCTAGAAAGCATGATAGAAGCACCGAAACCAACATTAGCGGAAATAAATGACGTTGCCAACGGTGTCCTTGAGGGCGCAGATTGTGTTATGCTTTCAGGCGAGGTTGCCGCTGGTAAATATCCGGTCGAGTGCGTAAAAAAAATGTCCTCAATCATTGAAACGGTAGAAAGTTGGTCATTAAAAACTGAAAAAAAACAAATCTCTTTTCACAAACCTCACAGTTCTAATAATAACGCATGGCAAATACATGAAGCTATTGCAAAATCTGCATGTGATGCAGCAAACTCTTTTAATGCTAAAATAATAGTCTGCTTAACTCTAACGGGTTCGATTGCACGACTAATTTCAAGTTGGAGACCAGCATGTCCGATCGTTGCCATAAGCCCTCGCAACGATATCGTCAAAAGACTCCTTTTTTCTTGGGGAGTTTACGGTTTTAGAAATCCATTATTTTATGAAACAGATATCTTACTACAAGATTTACCTTTACTTTTAAAGAGCTCAAATATAGTTCGATCAAAAGATAAAATCGTTATAACAGCAGGTGTTCCTATGAACTCATCCGTTTCTACAAATATGATTAAGATTACTGAAATTCCTTAAAGCACCCTTTTAGATCTAAGGTTATGAAGTTCATTAAAAGTTTCACGTTATTTAGCTGATCTTGTCCTATATTATAAGTTCTCTAAAAAAATCTTAAGCATTATAGACAAACAGATCAGAAAAAATAGTATAGTTATCTTTTCATTTCTTCCAATAACTTGAAAACTTAAATTCCATGTTTCATCTTATCCCAACTAGAAAATAACTAAAAACTATAAAAATATCTTTATAAAAAAGAGCTTTAGAAATTTATGAAATACTTCCATAAATTCTGAAATATATGTATCAAAAAATTCTCAACCTAAAATTCACTATAGGTAAAAATTTCATCTTATAAGAGTAATGCTTTATTAAGATAAAAAAAAACAAGCCGAAAAATAACGTTATAGTCTTATATTGATTAGGTAGATTTTCATGAAAAGAAAAAATATTAGCCGCA
>PASJ01000060.1 GCA_002711925.1 Pseudobdellovibrionaceae bacterium
AAGGTGAAAAAAGATATAAATTATAATACTGATGAGAGGTGTGTAGGGAAAAATTTTTTTATTCATTGTTATCTCCATCGCCATGAGTCGATGACACAAATTGTTAGAAATAAGAAAAAGCTAACGAGAGCCACAAAGTAGTTGGTATCAACTAGACTTATTAAGCCACTAAAAAACGGTTTGATATGCTCTGATGTACTTATAAATCTGAGGATACTTGCAGTTAATCCATCACCTTTTACAAGAGAAGAAATAGAGTTTATGATAAAAACTAAAAAAAGTCCCATAAGTGTGAGAATAAAAGCACTCAGCTGAGACTTGCACATTGAGGATACCCAGAAGCCATAAGCTATTTGGGCACAAGAAAAAAGAAACAAACCTAGATAGGCACAGCCTATTATGCCATAATCTAAACTTCCATGAAACGCCAAAAAAACAAAATAGATACTTGTCATCATTAAAAGACTAAAGATAATAAGAGTGTTTGCAAAATATTTTGCAAAGACAATTTCCGCTGTTTTCAAAGGAGATGACAAAAATAGTCTGTATGATCCATTTTTTTTATCTTCAGCAAAAGATCCCATGGTTGTTGCTGGAATAAGAAGAACCAGAAGGAGATTAACCATTGAGAAATAAGAACTTAAAAAGTTTGTAAAGCTATAATTTCCATGTACTTGTGTGTATAAAGATTTTTGAGAGCTTATGTAAATATCAAGGTAATTGTAGAAAAAAATTCCATTAAAAATAAGAAAAAAAAAGCATAAAACACAGGCTCTTAGTGACAGAAATTCAAGTTTAAAATGGTAAAAAGCTAAATCAAACGTTTTTTTCATTGATAATTCCTTCCCTTCTTGTCACCTGTGCAAATATATTTTCAAGTTTTGTGTTGTGACAATAAATTTCTTTAATGCTATGACCATTTTTTGTAAGAGATAAGATAATCTCATTAACAACATCTTCTTCATTATCTTTGTGAACCTGGAACTTTATCATATCTTGGATTTTTTCATCTTCATCTTGAATTAAGGTAACTTTGTCAAAGGACCTGATGATTTTTTGAAAGCCAACAAGTGGTCTTCTTGTTTTCACGGTGTAGGTTTTTAAAGTTTTTTCTTCACCTAGAATTTTTTTGAGAGGACCTTGTTTAATAACACAGCCTTTATCGATAAAAATCACCTCCTGGCACAAGTTTTCAACCTCACTCAAAAGGTGTGAGCTGATAAGAATGGAGCGATTCTTACTTAAGGATAAGATCAGTTGACGAAATTCACTGATTTGATTCGGATCGAGACCTTCCGTTGGTTCATCAAGGACAAGAACCTTAGGGTCGTGAATGAGGGTTTGGGCTAAGGCTACTCGTTGCTTGTAGCCTTTAGAAAGACTAGAGATCAGTTTATGAGCGATAGTTTTGATTCCAACGGTTTCCATTACAGCCCAAGTTTTTTCTTTTGACACTGCAGTCGACAAAGCTCGGAGTCGAGCTGCATAGCGTAAATTCTCTGAGACTGTCATATCATGGTGAAGCGGGGGAAGATCAGGAAGATAGCCGAGGCTTTCTTTAGCTTTAAGTCCGTTTGTTTGGATATCGAAGCCGTTGATTTTGACTCTTCCTTGATCTGCTCCTTTACAGCCGCACACGATATCTAAAGCTGTTGTCTTGCCTGCGCCGTTCACGCCCAGAAAAGCTGTAATTTGACCGGGGCTGACTTTAAAACTAACCTTATCTAAGGCTTTAAATCCCCCATAGGACTTGGAAATAGAGTGAACCTCGATCATAAATACCTCTTGTGGTTTGTTCCCTTCGTTTTTATATAAGCTTCTTAATTGCTTGACTAATTCTAGCACACTTTTCTTATCTTGACAGCTTATCTCGCTTTTCTTCGGGCTTGTTTCGAGCGTCTTTCTTGTCTTTACTATTGTTTCCTTTGTTTTGCCAACTTTGTGGCGAAAATGCTTTTCTTCTTATTCTTTTTTGGCTTCTAAGACCTTTAAACTTACACTTTATTCTTAATTTGAGGTTTTCTTCTCCGTTCAATTTATGGTATAGGCAGGGTATGGATTTCCAGCTCACTTTACATGGTACTCGAGGGGTTTAAGTTTCGTGGTTGTGTGGCGGTTGTTTTTTTGTGTGAGTGCTGCAAGTCCTTTAATCTTCCAGCTCAAAAATCGCCTCGACTAAGGGCAAGAAGATTTGCGAGTTTAAAGAAGGGACTTGGCGATAATTTTGTGTTTTATAAAAGTTTAACGAACAAAGCTTACTTATAAAAAAAATAAAACTGTGAATAGAGGAGAATATATGACTCTCACAAAAGATCTTTTAATAGAGCTTGTAAGAGAAAAAATGGGTTACTCAGTAAAAGAGGCCAAAGATGTAATCGAGCTCATACTTGATGAGATGAAAGATAAGCTAGAAAAGGGAGAGGAGCTTAAAATCTCCGGTTTTGGCAAGTGGACAGTAAGAGAAAAAAAATCACGTCCAGGCAGAAACCCTCACACGGGAAAGCGTATTGAAATCGCAGCGAGAAAAGTTGTTACTTTCCACCCTTCTGATAAGCTTCGAGATTCAGTAAACTCTCCAGCTTGGCAGATCGAAGAAGATAAAGCTAAGGTTGCCTCTTCAGACATGTAATAGATTTAAAGAATTTGTGAAAAGGAAAATCTAGTTTTTCCTTTTCGTAATTTTTCTTTTGCGATGAAAAAACCTCCAAGCTAAAGTCAAAATCTTTTCGAATAAATCCTCCTCTTTTTTTCTTAAAACCATAAAATCATTAAAGTAAATAAAAATAATTAAAGAAAAAACTCACTGCGTCCGAAAAAATTTACAAAAGAATTTTGGTAACAAAGTAAGGACATTAATTATGAAAAATATTTTTATTTTATTTACTTCAAGTTTATTTTTTATCTTTTCATGTAAAACCCGTTACATCAGTAAAGACAGTTCTTCAGACGATGCTATAAAAAATCCAGATGTGATTTTAGAAAGTGATGTGGAAGAAGATATTGCTTTTGAAAAAAAAGATGCTTTAAAACTTACTGTTGATAGTATAGCTACACCTCCATCTTTTTATTTGACGAAAGATGAAAAGAAGTTTTCTTCCCTTTTCGTTGAAATTAATTTAAAAGAAGGTTCTGTTAACCCAGATTATTTCAAGCTTTGTGTGAAAAGCTCGGGCGAGTGTGTCTACGAGAATAACAATTTACTTGTTCCTTACGAGGAGATTTTTGGTCTTGAAGAAGGTACTTATCAGATAGAGGTTACTCCATGCGTAGATGAGAAAAATTCTTTAGATCCTAAAAAACTGTGTGGTACCAAAAGTACGATCTTTGTGAGGCAAGAAAAAAACCCGGAAGAACTTGATATAGATCTTTTTAAAGAGCTACAATCTTCTCAAAAAAGACTAGATGATCTTGCTGGTGAATTTCAAAAAACCTCAGAATCTTGTGTGGATCTTTTTAAAAATATTCCAAAAGACGATGAAAATTATGATGATGCCTTAAAACTTGCAAACCTTATTGAAGAGCAAAAAAAAATTGGACCCAGTGCATTTAAATTGGTGTTCAATTCACCAGATTTTAAAATGCAGCTTACTGAAGAATTGACACAAGAAAATGAAGAAGATAAAAGCGCAGAAGAAAATCAAGTGGAATCATTTGGGCTTACAAAAGATGTACCAATTACTGGATGTATGGATAATGTTGCTTGTAATTATAATAGTTCAGCAACAGAAGATGACTTATCTTGTAACTACCCTTCTTCATGTATGACATGTGAAGGAAAAAAGATGAAGAATCTAGAAGGAATAGTTAAAACAAAAGATGTTTGCCCCAATTACGAAAAGTGTTGGGAATTTTCAATACCAGGTCGTAGTCAAATATGCGACAAGGAAAATGATTCATGTATCGATTACTCTTTATACAAATCAGGTAGTTGTACCGGGGAGCAGAAATATGAATCGATTGCTTGGGGCTCGACTATAAAAGATGACAAATGTGAGTGGGAAGAAAGAAATTCAGATGTTTCATTAAGTTTTTCTTATTTTAATCCTGGTGATGAGGAAGGAGATTGCAACCCTGATTATCCAATAAAATCTTGTTTTCCAAAACTTAGAAAGCGTTTAGAAAATGGTCACGGAGTTCAAAATTGTGATAAAACTATCGATGAAGTGATAGGTGAATTTTATACTGCATCTTGTGTTTCTGAGCAAAAGGGAGACGAATCTGTTTCTAGATGCTCTTATTCTATTAAGGATCATCAACACGAGTGTTTGCTTCATAAAACTTGTTATAAAGAGGGTCCTTCGAATGACGAATGCGTACAGTCGGCTAATGATGATAAAACTTATACTTATAAATGTAAAAGTAAACCCTTTGAGTGTAGATACGCTGGTGATAAGTGTCCGGAATTTTTTGATTATAAGAAAAGTGGTTGTAAGAATGGTAAATGTGTTTACGAAAAAACCCATGATCCTTGCGAAACTAGAGACAAATGCCCACTTGAAAAAAAGTGGAGGATAGGAGAAAGTCGCGTAGAGGCCTGGAGAAACTTCTACATTATTTTCAGCTCCGTTGCAGTCGTAGCTACCATTCAATATAACATCTCTAAAAGTAATGATAGACAACCCATATTACCAGCTCCAGATTCAGAGCCTCCGGTGGTAAGGGCTGTGACACCGGTGCCGAGGAATGTAGAATCTCCAGCGAAACGGGTGCTGACGGCAATAAACTCTCAAGTAGAATCGGTGAAGAATAGTACAAAGGCAATAAACTCTCAAGTAGAATCGGTGAAGAATAGTACAAAAGGACGACGTACGTCTTTAACTTTTGCTAGCGTTTCAGCATTACTTGTTGCAGGATTTGCTACATACAATGAGACTGATGGCTTCAGTATTTTTTCACTCAGTTCAGAACTGAGCTCACCAGAGGCATGTTTATCTTCCATGGGTCAAATATTTAAAAATTGGGCTGACTTATCTAGTGAGAAAAGCAAGAAAGAATTAGAGCTTATGGAAAGTTTTTCTGTTCCGTAAAGTCTCGGAATATTGATTTTAAAAGAAGATTGAGATATTTTTTTTTAAATGTAGCTTATCTGATAGTTTTTTTAGTATGTTTTATAATTTAGGGTTTGAATTGAGAAATCTTTTCTTTTGACTTTCAAGCTCAGATTCTTCAGATCTTTAATCTGAGAAAAAAGGTTCATAACAACAGAAAAGTTTTTTATTTTTTGACTGTTGATTTCAATAATTTGATCACCTTTTTTAATTCCAAGGTTTTTAAAAACACTCCTTTCTTTCAAGTCTGTGATGACAAAACTGATGGTTTTATCTTTGTTGGATACTATTTTTGCTTTGATAAGACGAAGCTCTTTGTCAAGGCTGTCGAGGGTAGAGTGTAAGAAATTTTTGTTGACATGATAAGTCCCTTTTTCTTTGTGGATAGTTTTATTGTGTTCTTTTTTTACTTTGTTTGTTTTTTTCTTTTTGTTTTTTTCATTAATTTTTACTTGGAATTTTTCTTTCTTTTTTTGAATTTTTTGCGTAATATTTTTTACTTGAGGCAAAGACTTTTCCCTAACAATTTTTGCAAGAGATTTGTTTGGTTTTTTAAAGTCAGGAGTGATTTTGATTTTGTCTAGGGGGCCTTTGATAGAGACTTTATAAGTCAAGGATTTTTCTTCAAAGAATTTTTTTATAAGAATCTCTAAGGGTCCTAATTGACTTCTTACACCAGGTGATGCTTTCAGGTGGACCCCAAGATCAAGTACACTTTTAATAAGGTTCTGTTGTTGTAGTAAAAGAGATCCTTGACCAGTCAAATAAAAAGAAGAGTTCTTATCACCAAGAAAAGACTTGATGTCTAATTTTTTTTCTTGTTTTTCAACGATTTCAAGCTTGAAAGGTTTAATGTCAAAAGCTTTTATACCAAAGTTTTTAAAACCTGACCCGTTAATTTTAAGATCCCTTGACTCTAAGTTGAGTACGGTGTCGTAAAAAAATTGTTTTGAGTTCCTTGAGGTGTTAAAATCTAGTTTTAGTGAGCCGCTTAAAAAGTCTAGTTTTGTAAATGGCTTTAAGGTTTCAGTTTTTATACTTGGAGCTTTAATGCTTATTTTTTGAATGTCTTTTGACAAATTTATCGTGCCTAAAAACTGGTTTCCCTCAATCAAACCACTAAAAGAAAGTTTCATTGATGATAGAGACCATGGAAGCTCTTCTAGATATATTATAATATTTGAAAAAAGTAGGTCTTTTTTTAAGTCAGTTTTACTAAAACAGTTTGGAGCTACTTTAATAGACTCAACAGACAAAGAAGCTTGTTGCAAAGCTGGTTTAAGGTTTTTCATGTTGATGCCACACGACGAATTTTGAGACAGTGTTTCAAAGATTTTATATTTGATATAAAAATTACCGGCAATGAATATCATAATAGTAAGTGCCGCCACAAAAATTATTTTAAATCCAATTTTTTTCATTTGATTTGTTTCCTCTTTTATTTTTATTTTTCACTGAACTGGTTTGTTTTATCGACATTTTTTTTAGGGGCTTGAAAGGAAAATTTTTTCCCAGTAAAGCTTATAAAAAAAACAAATTTTATCCAGCGATTAATATCTTTGTCTTATAGTTTTGTAGTAATTTTTTGACTTTTTTCTGGTTTTTATTAGAAAACTTAAGGAAAAGATGAGAAAACTTTTATAGTCCTGATACTTTTACTTTTTTTTGAAACAGATTGAAAGGAAAATCACCATGATTCAAGTTAAAAAGTATTCTCAGCTTGTGTTTGTTTTAGTGTCCTTGTTCTCATCAAGCTTTGTTTCTGCCGAGCTTGCAAATAAGAAGTTTTTTCAAAAATATCCTGGTTCATTTTATCTGAGTTCAGGATCTTTTAATATCAGTCGTCAAAATGTAGGAACAAATCTTCAGGCTGAATATAGGTTTTTCTATCCTTTTTTTGATAAGGAAGGATTTTATTTAGAGCCTCTAGTGGGTCTTTTGGCAACAAGTCAGTACTCAGTTTATGCTTATTCAGGCTTGACGCTCAGTCTTGATTTACCAAAATCTTTACGTTTAGGTTTTGGCTTAGCCCCAGGCCTCTACTTAAAAGGTCACGGTCAAGACTTGGGTTTTCCCCTTGAATTTAAAACAAGTGCTGAGCTTTCTTATGGATTTTCGAATGGTTTTCGTTTTGGAGGAATGTTTTACGATCTTTCCAATGCTGGCTTGATGAAAAAAGATCCGGGTCTTAGAACATTTGTTTTCTTTTTTGCTTTACCGGTAAGTTAAACTTCTTGTTTTATAAAGCGTTGATGATTTTAATTCCGGGTGGTGGGGAAACTTGTTTGATATCTGCTTTTTCTTTAGCAATTTTTGTGAACTCAAATAAAGATGTATTATCACCTCTAAAGTAAAGTTTGAGCTTTTCAACAACTGCTTCTTTTGTTTTTGTGTTTTCGTAGATTTTCAACTGAATTTTTTCTATGTCGTCGCCGTAATAGATATCTTTTCGTGGTTCGAGCTCAAGGTAGTAGTTGTCTTTATCTTGTGATGATTCGACAAGTTCGTAACGTTTTAAGAGCTCTTTGAGGTTAATAACCATATTGACGAGTTGTTTTAGCTCTTTTTCTTTGTTTGCTCCTGATTTATATCTTATTGCTTCTTTGCTTTGTTCTGACACGAGAAAAAGATCTTTACCGTTGTAGAGCCATGAGTCTTTTTTAGGCTGCATAAGTGTCCAGCGAAACCCGTTAGGTTTTAAAAAATAAGCTTCACCGTAGCTTGTCATGGTTTTTTTTCTTAAGCTTCGGTAAACCGTTTGCTTAAAATTAAGTTTAACGGCTTCGTGTTGAAAAAGGTTTGCTTGTAAAGATTCAATTTTCTTTGCAGGGAGCATAAGAGAGGAGCTTTTTGTGATTTTTTCTTGGATTTTTCTTGTGCCCTCTGCTTTTTTTTGACCGTGTAAAAAAGGTCCAAAATAGATTGTAAATCCAAGACCAAGAATATGAGTTTTTTTCCATATGTTCATAAAAACAAGCCTTCTCGTCGTAAGTGATCCAAAATTTGAGTGCTTTTAAACTTTTCACTTAAGTTTGATTAAGCAAAAAACTAGATTTCCCTTGAAGTAAGAGGCGTTTTTAGTTTTATTTTGCTTTTTTGAGAGCACAAGTCATGGTACAAGTATACGTTTAAACTCACTTTGTTCAATCGATTATTCTTTTTGTGATCTTTACAAAGTTTTTCATATAAATTTTAAATGGTTAGAAAGCAAAGAGGTTTCTATTGGCTCTGGATATTTTTGAGCTTTTCAAAACATGGCGTCAGCAAATAAAATCTCTAAATGAGAACAAAACAGTAATTGTTAGCTGTTCTGGAGGCAGTGATTCTGTCGCTTTACTGCACCTTTTGTCTATGTTTTTTCAGCAAGAAGACTTGTGTCAAAAGCTTGCTGTGCTTCACTTTAACTATGGCTTGAGGCAAGAGGAAAGTGATAGGGATGAAAGATTTGTGGCCCAGTTGGCAAAGGAAAAAAACATAAATTTTTTTTCCTATGATGTGAAAAAAAATCATATAAGATCCGTTGAGGATAAAGATAGTACCCAAGTTTGGGCAAGAAACATTCGTTATCAAGTTTATCAAAAACACATTGATAATGGCTGTGTTGTTGCCGTCGCTCATACGCAAGACGATGTTGCGGAAAATGCTATTTTACGCATGGCACGAGGAACAAGCCCAGGGTCTCTTCGGGGAATGAGCACATGGCACAAGGACGTTTGGCGGCCTGTTCTCCATCTATCAAAGGCTAGTCTTCTAGGCTGGCTTGAAGAAAAAAAGCTTTCTTTTTGCCTTGATTCATCAAATCTTTCTTGTGACTACAGCCGGAATCTTATCAGGCACGAAGTTTTACCTCTCCTCGAAAACCTTTATCCAGGAGCAAAACGCCGCATTGCAGGCTTTGCATTGGAGTCTCAAGATTTAACTCGAGCTCTTATGGAAGGCTCCATTGAAGATGGTGCTTCTTGTCTTTCAATAAGTAAAATCAAACTTCAAAACCCCATTCTAGCAAGAAATATTATCGCCCGTTTCTTGCGGTCTCGCTGTGCCCCAAGGCAAGTTGTTTTGAGCCGTCAGAAATTAAAGGTGATTTTAGAAAATGTTTTAGCCGCTAATAAGTCTACATTCTGGAAAATGCAAGTTTCTAGCCAGTATTTTTTATGCATATCTAGAGGCGAAATTTTTGTGCAAGAAAACACATAACAGATTGATATATATTTAGAATTTAGTTTTCTTTAAAAATCTTAAATAAGAATTCTGCGATTTTATCATGAGAAAAAATTGAGTTTTTGGAGTCCTTATAAATGATTAAACTGGGCAAAATTTAATAGGTAAGTGCTTTTTTTTACTTTGTTCCAGCCGGAGGTTTAAAAGGAAAATATAAGAAATCTTAAGATATGCTGGTAATACCAATAAAAAGAGGATAAAAGTAATGTTTTCATATTCGGGTTTTACATATAAACGTAAGCGGGACAGCCAAGTATATACGCGAGGTAAGCATCTAAGACGAATAGTTTTCTGCAGTTTTTTATCGTGAAATCGTTTTAGATAGAAAAAACGCTTATTTGTCATAAATTAGAATCTTAGTTTATGCCAAAGTGGTGTGTTTTTAGGAATTTCCGTATAATGATTCTAAGGGAAATCGTTTACAATTGACAAATAAGAATCAAACATGTCCCGGGTACTATATAAAAATTAGCAATGTAGAGTAAGTTTACTCTTCTTTATGGTCCTTGGGATCTCATGCAGGAGCTTTAATGAGTACACAACCTAAGTCAAATCAGCCAAAAGTTTTATTTTTGATAGTGACGATTATCGTTATGATTGGGTTTTTGGTTAGTATAATCTCTAGCAACCAAGAAACAATAACTGAAGTAAAGTACTCGGAGTTTAAAGCTGCCGTTGAAAATCCTATCAACGCTAACGATAGGATCGTTGAAGCGACTTTTCAAGATAACTTTTTAACTGGTGTTCGTAGTGATCGTAGTAAGGTGAAAACTTACGTACCAAACGATGAAGCAACCAGAACGTTTTTAGAACAACACGGTGTTGTTTTAAATTACGAAGAGCCCGACACAGATAACATACTTAAACAAATGCTCGTCAACTCGATTCCTTTGATCATAATTTTCGTTTTTATTTTTATGATCATGCGGTCTATCCAAGCTGGCGGTGGGAAAGCTATGTCTTTCGGAAAAAGTAGAGCAAAGCTTGTCAATGAAGACAGACCAAAGGTGACCTTTAATGATATTGCAGGTATCGATGAGGCTAAATATGAGCTTGAAGAGATCATTGAATTTTTAAAAGATCCTAAAAAATTTACCCGTCTAGGGGGGCGAATACCAAAAGGGGTTTTACTCATTGGACCGCCTGGAACGGGGAAAACTATTTTAGCTAAAGGAGTTGCTGGTGAAGCGGGAGTTCCTTTTTTCAGTATTTCTGGTTCCGACTTTGTCGAAATGTTCGTTGGAGTTGGTGCAAGCCGAGTTCGAGACTTGTTTGATCAAGCGAAAAAGAACTCTCCTTGTATTGTTTTTATCGATGAGATCGATGCTGTTGGTCGACACCGCGGAGCAGGGATGGGTGGAGGTCACGATGAGCGAGAGCAAACATTAAACCAGCTTCTTGTGGAGATGGATGGTTTTGAAGCAAATGGCGGTGTTATTGTCGTTGCTGCAACTAACCGAGCCGATGTTCTTGACCCAGCTTTATTGAGACCTGGAAGATTCGACCGTCGTGTTCACGTCCCAGCTCCTGATATTAAAGGAAGAAAAGGTATTTTAGAGGTTCATTCGAAAAATACACCTCTTGCTGATGATGTGGACTTAGCCCTTGTGGCACAAGCAACCCCAGGTTTTACTGGAGCTGATCTTGAAAACCTTATTAATGAAGCAGCTTTGATTGGAGCTCGCGAGAACTCAAAAGAGATATCTATGAAGCAGTTTGATGCTGCAAAAGATAAAGTCCTTATGGGTGCTGAGAGAAAAAGCATGTTTATGAGTGAAAAAGAGAAAAAAAATACAGCTTATCATGAAGCCGGTCATGCTTTGGTCGGTCTTGTGACAAAAGGTTGTGATCCTGTCCATAAAGTAACAATTATTCCGCGAGGAAATGCTTTAGGTGTTACAATTATGTTGCCTGATGAGGACAGACTTACTTTAACAAAGTCATATGCAGAGTCAGTTATTCTTTATGCAATGGGTGGTCGTGCCGCAGAAGAGTTGATGTTTAACATCAGAACTTCAGGTGCTGGAGATGACATACAAAAAGCAACTGATATCGCAAGGAAAATGGTCTGCCAATGGGGAATGAGTGATAAAATAGGCCCGAGAGCTGTAGGTAAAAGAGGCGAGCAAGTTTTTATGGGTAGAGGAAGTGATTCTTCTGATTTTTACTCCGAAACATTAGCACAGCAAATCGATGAAGAGATTGAATCTATTGTCACAGGTGCTTATGGCCGAGCTTTAAAAATTCTTGAAACCAACAAAGATAAGCTAATTGCTTTAGCAGAAGCTTTACTTATTAAAGAAATCCTCGATGCTGAAGAAATGAAACGAGTCATGGCGGGCGAGAACGTTGTGAGTGAAGAGGAGATGACAAACTACAAGAAAAGAACAGAAAAAGAACGAGACTGGCGCGAAGAGCAGGTGGCAAATATAGATAGTAAAAAACCACAAGAACCTGCTTCTGACGGCCTTGCTGACAAATCTTTTCCTCCTAACCCCATAGAGAAAAATGCTTAGGGAAATAGTAAAAACTCGCCTTTTACAAGATCAATTTTTAATTCTTGGTATTTTAAATCTGACGCCTGATTCTTTTTCTGACGGCAGTTTATACTTTAGCCCAAAGCAAGCTTTGGATCGTGCTCTCAAACTTCTTGAAGATGGTGCCGATATCCTTGATCTTGGAGGAGAATCAACGCGCCCCGGGGCTCAGCTTGTAGACAGTGACGAGGAGTGGAGACGACTTGAGCCTGTTATCAGATCTTTAAAAAACATTGATGAAAAAATTTTGATCAGTATTGACACCTCAAAGCCACTTATTATGAAAAAAGCAGTAGATTTAGGTGTCTCTTGCATCAATAATGTGTGCGGTCTTGTGGATGACAAAACTCTTGAGTACATTGCATCGGCTCAGTGTTCATATATTGCAATGCACATGCATGGAGTACCACAGACCATGCAAGCTTGTCCCTTGGTAAAAAACCAAGTTCTTGAGGACGTGAATCACTTTTTTTCCTTGGCTCATCAAAAGCTTTTAAGCTGCGGATTTACAAAAGATAGAATCTGGATGGATCCTGGCATTGGTTTTGGTAAAACAGATTCATCGAATCTTCTTTTGCTTCGATCGCTGAAAGATTTTAGTGAAAAGTATAATATGGCAGTTGGTCTTTCAAGAAAGTCTTTTCTTGGCCGCATTTTTAATATAGAGAAGGCACAGGATCGAGATCTGTCCTCGAAAGCTTTTGAGATCAACGCATTTTTTCTTGGAGCAAGGATGATTCGAACTCATGATGTGAAAAATTTGAAAAGTATCATGCTTTTAGGCGACAGAGTTTAGGTTTTAAAAATTATTTGTTTAGGAAAAACTGTTGCTACTCAGCAAAAAAGTTAACTAGCAAAGTTTAAAAGGCTTGGATTTTCCCAAGAACTTTATAAGTTTCTTAACAAGGATGTTGGTATGACTGAGTTAGATAAGATTAATAGGCTCTTTGGAACAGATGGTATTAGAGGGAGAGCGAATTTTTATCCCATGTCTATTGATATGGTACTTCGTATCGGTCAAGCTATAGGTATTTATTTTAAGAAAAAATGTTTATCACCTAAAATAATTATAGGAAAAGATACTCGAAGAAGTGGTTATATTCTTGAACAAGCTTTGTCTTCTGGGATTGGAAGTGTTGGAGTTGAAACATTTTTTTTGGGACCTTTACCAACACCAGGTATTGCTTATTTAACAAGAGGTATGAGAGCTAGTGCTGGTATCGTGATTTCAGCATCTCACAACCCATATTTTGATAACGGTATTAAAATATTCTCGGCTGATGGCTATAAATTGCCGAATGAAGCGGAAGATGAAGTTGAAGCTATTTTGCGATCAAAAAAGATTAATAACTATCTAGTAGCAGGAAGAGAAATAGGAGTTTCTCTTCGTATTGATGATGCAATCGGTCAATACGCTGTTTTTTTGAAAGAACAGTTTCCTAAAAAATTAAGTTTAGAAGGTGTTCGTATTGTTATCGACTGTGCTAACGGCGCAAGTTACAAGGTTGCACCGAAAGTTTTTGAAGAACTTGGAGCTGAAGTTTTTACCATCAACAATAAGCCAAATGGTTTGAACATCAACGATCAATGTGGTGCTCTATATCCATTAGAACTTGTTGAGAAAGTTAAACTTTATAAAGCAGATATTGGTTTTGCTTTTGATGGAGATGCGGATAGACTAATCTGTGTAGATGAAAAGGGAGTTGTCCTTGATGGAGATGAAATCCTTGCCGTTTGTGGAGTCTATTATTTAGAAAATAACAGGTTGCGTAAGAACACCTTGGTTGCAACGATCATGAGTAATATGGGACTTGATATTGCTTTACAAAAACATAAGGGAAAACTCATTCGTACCGATGTAGGCGATCGTCACGTGGTTGAAGCAATGCGTAAAGGGGGATTCTCACTTGGAGGGGAACAGTCGGGGCATCTTGTTTTCCGTGACTGCTCTACGACAGGTGATGGAATTCTTGCTGCTCTCTTTCTACTTGAAACAATAATTGAGAAAGAAACTCCCCTTAGTGAGCTCAGAAAAGTTTTGACGAAATTTCCCCAAAACTTGAGTAACATTGAAGTTCCAGCTAAAATACCTTTGAAATTTATGCCCGAGTTAGATAAAAAAATTAAAAGTATCAATTCTGATTTAGGTCAAAAAGGTCGTTTACTCTTTCGCTACTCAGGAACAGAGATGAAAGCAAGGATAATGGTTGAAAGTTATGATGCAGAAAAAGTAGGTGAATACGTTGACGATCTGTCGAGTTTTGCTGTCAGTACCATTGGGAAATACTATAAAAAAGGTGACTACCCCACAGGAGAAAAAATCCTTTGAAAGAGTAAAGGTTTTCATGACCAACAGAGTTAAACAAAATAGATTTAGAAATAATATTTGAAGTTATTTGAATAAAAATTTTTTTATAGGAAAACAACTTAAATTTTGGTCTTAATATGGTAAATTTTAATTTTTTATGGCAAAAAAAATCTTCTTTAAATGATATTGAAACGATAACTAAGTTCGTTGCTAAAGAAATAACATCATCAAAAAATCCTTTTTGTTTGTGGCTTAAAGGTGACTTAGGTGCTGGAAAAACAACATTTACAGGGTTTTTATTAAAACACTTAGGTCTTCCTCCAGATGTTACAGTCAACTCCCCTACTTTTACTTACTTGACAGAATATGAGATAACAGGCAAAAAATACGCTCATTTAGATCTATATAGAGTGGCTCAAGGTTTTCAGTCTTTTGCCGACGGGACAATGGATATTTCCCTCTACCAAGGCCTAATTATCGAGTGGGCAGAAAATTTAAAAGATTCCTCTGAAATTTTACCAACCCACTGCTTGAATATTGAGCTTGATGGAGACTTTAATGAGAGATCTTACACTTTATTTAAGAGATGATTAAAATTTTTTATAAAATTTTTCCTGGATTGAGAATTCCTTTAGGGTCAAAGGATTTTTTTATTTCAGACATGAGTCTTATTTCATCAGCTGATCTTGATAATGCTAGGATGTCTTTTTTGATTAAACCAATACCGTGTTCTGCACTAACACTTCCTTTGAATTTTTTAACCAAATGAAGTGTTTCTTGTTCTATCTTTTTTACCTCTTCTAAGAAAATTTCTTTTGTGACAGTTTTTTTAGCCGTGTAGTTGATGTGGATGTTTCCATCTGCAACATGACCAAATAAAATCACATCAATGAAGTCATGATTTTTTTTCGTTAGAAACTCTTCAAGTTCTTGATAAAATAAAGAGAGCTTATCGATTGATACTGTTATGTCATTCTTGTGAACCCAACCGTGATTGGACAAGGACTCACTAATGTTTTCTCTTAAAGCCCAGAGGTTTGCAAACTCTTGGGAGTTCGAAGCTATGGTTGCATCTGAAACATGTGAATTTTCAAATGATTCAGCTAAAAATTCTTCTAACTGACTGTCGTTTGTATCACCATCACATTCAATGATCCCATAGAAAGGGTATGATTTTTCAAATGGTTCGATACTGTCTTGGTTGTAGGCCTTTGTAATTTTGTGTGCTTTTGCACTAAAAAATTCAAAGGCAGTTAGTGAAAAATTTTTTTGATGGAGTTGTTGCAAAGTGCTAAGGATGTCATCGAATTTTTCGAAAGCAACACAAGACACATTGAGGTGTCTTGGTTTTGGTACGAGTTTGAGTCTTGCTTTCGTTATAATGCCAAGTGTACCCTCACTGCCGATAAATAGATGTTTCAAGTCGTATCCGGTGTTATTTTTCCTAAGATTTGAATTCATATCAAGTATGGTGCCGTCGGATAAGACAACTTCAAGTCCAATTACTTGTTCTCTCATTCCACCATACGCTACAAACTTTAAGCCCCCTGCGTTCGTAGCAATATTACCTCCAATCTGACAACTTCCCTTTGCAGCAAGATCAATAGGAAAAAATAAATTGTTTTTTTTTGCTTGCTCTTGAACGTTTTGTGTTATGACTCCTGCTTCAACACATACACTCAAGCTCACAGTGTCTATTTCAATAATCTTATTCATTTTATCTAAACTGATAACGATTTCGTCATCACAAGCAACGGCTCCTCCTGCCATACCTGTTCTTCCGCCGTTTGGAACAACTTTCAAATTATTTTCATAACAGTATTTTAGAATCTTTGAAACTTCCTCGGTACTTTGAGGAAGAAGAACAAAATTTGGTCCACTTTTTCTTTCTTTTGTCCAGTCATCTCCCCAGCTTTTTTTAAGCTTTGAATCACTGATAATGGAATGAGGAGAGCACACAGTGTTGAAATAGTCTAAGTGTTTTGAGTTATCCATCTTTGTTTTTTCTCCCTGTTCTTTTCTTTTCTTTTATCTTAATTGCTTTTACTTGCTTGGTGAGCAGACATATAGATCATATTCGTAATTTCGTCGACGCTAGCCCACCTTTGCAGAACATTTGCCGGATTTTTAAGACCAGCAAGAATAGGACCAGCTACAGCTGTTTCTGCTATGTTGCTTAGGAGTTTGTAGGAGATATTTGCTGAAGAAAGATCAGGGAAGATAAGTATGTTAGCGTTTCCGGTTAACTTGCAATCGGGGAATTCCTCTTTACGTAACTGCTGATTGATTGCAGCATCTGCTTGGATTTCTCCAACAATTTCTATTCCCAGTTTTTTATTTTGCAATATTTTTGTGGCTCGTGAAACTTTTTTACAATCTTCGTGAGAATTTGACGAGAAGCTTGCAAAACTTAGCATAGCAAGTCTGAGTTGATCTTTTGTGTATTGTTTTGCAACTTTTATTGTGCTTTCAGCAATTTCAACCAGCTTATCTGTGTCTGGGTTTATATTCATTGTGCAGTCAGAGAAAAACATCATTTTACCATTTATTACGAGGATGTACACTCCGGCAAGAGTTGATTTTTCTCCTCTAGCAATATGATGTAAAATTGGCCGAACGGCTTGAGCATATGGAATACCGACACCACTAACGACTCCATCTACTTCTTTCAGTTTTAGCATGAGACTTGCGTATGTATTCTCATCTCTCATTCTATTTATAACTTCAAGCTCAGACAAATTTGTTGTGTCTATATTTTCTTTAAAAGATTTCTGGTACTCTTCTTTGATTTCAACTGTTCTTGTGTCAATTATTTGTAGGTGATCAATATTGGATAACCCTACATTTTGAGCACTTAGTTTCATCTTGTCTTTATTTCCAAGGATAAGAATATCTACTTCACCGTGTTTTGAAACCTGTTTTGCCGCTTTTAAGACTCTAATGTTGTTTCCATTTGTTATGACAATTTTTGGTCTTGTGTTTTTCTTATTATTTTTCTTTGTTTCTTTTCTTAATGAGCGTATGGTTTGTCTAAGAGGTCCAAGCAGTTTTTCAATAGACTCTATGTAGTTATCAATGTCTATCTTTAATCTTGCAACTCCAGAATCCATAGCAGCTTTAGCCACTGCAGGGGCTACTTTTAATAGAACTCTTTGGTCAACAGGCTTTGGAATTAGGTAGTCTTTACCAAAAATAAATGTTTTATTGTCTTTGTAAATTGATAAAACTTCGTCAGGAACATCATCTTTTGCAAGATCTGCAATAGCTTTAACCGCAGCTAATTTCATTTCTTCGTTTATACATGTTGCTCTAACATCAAGAGCTCCTCTAAAAATATATGGGAAGCCAAGGACATTATTTACTTGGTTTGCATAATCAGAGCGCCCTGTTGCAATTATTACATCTGATCTTGTGCGCTTTGCTAGGTCTGGATCAATTTCTGGATTGGGGTTTGCTAAAGCAAAAACAATAGGATTGTTGTTCATTGATTTTAACATTTCAGGGCTTAAGACATCTGCAACTGAAACGCCAATGAAAGCATCAGCTCCTTCTATTACATCTTTTAAAGCTTCAAAACTTGTTTGTCTTGCGAACTTTTGTTTATATGTGTTTAAGTCTTTACGGTTTGTAGAAACAACTCCCTTACTGTCACAAAGGAAAATCTGATCCAAACGCAAACCTAACTCCAGTAATATGTTTGCGCAAGCTATGGCTGCTGCTCCTGCACCATTTATGACAACCTTTAGTGAAGTGATTTTTCTATTTGTAAGCTCAAGCGCATTAAGAAAAGCAGCGGCCATGATGATAGCCGTTCCATGTTGATCGTCGTGAAAAACAGGGATTGACATTTTTTTTCTTAGCTCTTCTTCGATATAAAAACAATCAGGAGCCTTTATATCTTCAAGATTTATACCTCCAAAGGTTGGTTCTAACGAAGATACTACGGAAATAAAGTGCTCCACGTTTAAGCTGTCGACTTCAAGGTCGAAAACATCTATGTCAGAAAATTTTTTAAATAGCATTGCCTTTCCCTCCATTACAGGTTTTGAGGCATATGCACCGATATTACCGAGTCCTAAGACAGCACTTCCTGAAGAAACAACAGCAACTAGATTACTACGGTTTGTGTATTGAAAAGATTTATCAATATTTTCTGATATTTTTCTGCAAGGTCCAGCAACCCCTGGTGAGTAAGCAAGACTTAAGTCTTCTTGTGAGTTAAGAGGTTTGGTTAATTTTATACCAATTTTTCCTTTAGGGGTATTTTGATGGTAATCTAAAGAATCTTTTTCGTAGTCGATCATGTACGTTCCTTAGTTTTTTAGTTGGTTTTAAAAAGAGTTGTATATTTTGTGAAGGTGTAAGTCTTGACTCTTTTGTAGCTTACCAAGTTGTGGTTGTGTATTATTTATACGACCATTTTGTATGATAGCAAAAGCAATAAATTTATGTTTTGGATGATAAAAATAACCGGCTAGAGCAGACACAGTTATAGGATGTAAAAGTGTTCCCGTTTTAGCATAAATACCTTGTTTCCAAGCTTGGTACTCTTTTGCGTCAAAACGATTGATAAAACTTCCTTCGTGCCCTACTTGCGGTAGAGTATTAATGAAATGGTTAAAAAGAGGATAGTTTGATGCCATGTGAACCAATAACGCAATGACCTGATCAGCACTTATTCTATTTTCTGTGGTTAACCCTGAACCTGAGTTAATATGAAATTTACTTTTTATTCCCAAAGTTTTTATCATGTACTGTTTGAGTTCGTCAATGCCTGTTGTAAATGTGCTTTCTGTTGAACCTTCACGCATATTTGTTTGATATGTTCGTCCAATATGATTCACTAAAATATCTGACATATAGTTATTGGAAAATGTATTAGTTGATTTTAAAATTTCAACAAGTGATTTACTCTGATAACGAATTAAATTTTTTGCATGGCTTGGTAAAAGACCATCTTGAACCTCACCTTTTATGGGTATATTGTTTTCGGCAAAGAATGCTTTAATGTAAGCTCCCGGAAGGTTTTTTACTGTTGGTATCGAGCGATAGTATTTTTTTTGACTTTCTCTGGTAGAAACCGTACCTAAAACTTCAAATTTAATTTGACCATTTTCCTTATTTATAATCCTTTTTACTTTAATTTTTGTTGTCTGCTTCGAAGATACGGTTGTTGTGTTGTTGATAAGTTTTATACCATTAAG
>PASJ01000061.1 GCA_002711925.1 Pseudobdellovibrionaceae bacterium
ATTCAAAAGAGTAAAAAAAATTATATGAAAAAATTTTAGAAATGTTGATAGTTGAGTTAGACAATCATGATCTATTTTTTTTTAAATAAGTAACATTTTATATTAATTTTAAGAGCAAAATTATTTTTTCTTAAAAAATGGACGACATAAAAATTTTATCTGAGAAGGAAAGGATAAAAGCTTCTCAAAGAAGCCGCTAAAAATATCAGAAACAAAATCTCATCAATAACTTTTGTATGAAAAGCCAGATTTTAGATTTTTTCACTACCTTTTAATTTTTTCATCTCTTTATTGAGACCTATAACACTATAAATCCACAAAAGGACAACAACAAAAACAATAATAGCAACATATGGAACAGTAGCTGAAATAGAAGCAAAAAAAGGTAGAAGAACTTGATACACTAGAGATCCACAAGACTTACCAATACGAGAGCCTACTCCATCAATAACAGCTTTACCCTGACGTTTCATATTTAAATCGAGAGGAACAAAAGCCATTTCTTTTGTGGCATCAAACATTGTGTATTTAAGAGACCTAGTTAAACAACTCTGGACTGCACCTATAAAAACGGTTATTGATAAAAGTGTTGCTCCAGGAGACAAACTAAGCAAATATTTTTCTAAACCGGTCTCTTGACTTAGGACAAGAGGAAAAAACAAGAAAGACGTGAGGAAAATCATTACAGGCGTAGTTATTGCAGCGTAAACCCACCCTAACTTTGTTACAACTGTTGTTGTAACAAAAATCGCTAATATTGTTGCAAGAAAGCCTTTCATCATTGTTACACGACTTATATAAATTGCGAGACCAAGTTGATCTCCTTCAAACATTTGACTAAGCTGATCTGTCCATAAAACATCAATTAAGTTAAAAACTAAGTTGTATCCAAAAACCAGTATGCTTAAATAAAATAAATATCTAGATTTCAAGACGAGATTTAAGCTTTGAAGTAAACCTGCTCGCTCCTTCTTCTTTAGACTTAATCTTCGGACTTTCTCGTCCGATTCTATCTGTTCTTGTTCATGAACTTTACTAACATAAGAAAATAGGAACCAAACAATAATACCTGAAAAAATGACTACCGATAAAAGAAGAAAAACAGACTGATGCCACATATCTTCACAAAAAGTTAAGAAAAACTGGGATGAGTTCATTTGACAAGTTGAAAGAGTAATTTGACCAGCAAACACGGCTGCAATATTAGCAC
Source organism: Pseudobdellovibrionaceae bacterium (assembly GCA_002711925.1). GTDB lineage: Bacteria > Bdellovibrionota_B > Oligoflexia > Oligoflexales > Bog-1112. Next base: position 1,211 of record PASJ01000061.1, read on the forward strand.
TTAATGCGAATGAACCATAAAATCTTTTTGCTTGATGGACTCGAGAAATTTCATTAACAAACCCCCAGAAAAGAAGAGAGAGAATAATCGTGCTCCAAAGCTCTGAAAACAGATAGAAAAGGGAAAAATGCCAGTAACGGATCATTAAAATTATCCCGTTAAAAGCTGATGGTAAAAGGCTTTGAAGAGAATTAGACAAGCTTACCAACTCACATGAGTTACGGTTGGGATAGATAATAAAAAGAAAAATCGAAAAATAAAGTATAAAAAACCCAATAAGGATGTGAAAAACATGCTCTCTTTTTAATCTTGAAGACAATTTTATAACAATATATGTAAATAAAAATGCTGATGGCAAAACACCCCACACCTTAACATAGGGTATAATTTCAGCACCTGAAGCTGAAACAATCATCGATATTTTGAGCGTACGTAATATATTGTAAATAAGAGAAATCAGAAAAAATGCGAAAGAAATAGAGAAAAACTTTTGGTACTCTCCTTTTTCAAGAGGGACAATAAATTTACCTACCTTAGCAAAGACGTCTCTTATATTTCCCATGTCAATTTAATTCTTTCCCTTTAAAAATCCTGTAAAAGAGGATTTAGTCAACAATAAAAATCCTAATAGCATCGAGCTTTTCCCTTGTTTTTTCGAGGCAAGTCATAACTTGCTTTTTTAACTGTACAAGACAGTTTATTTCTTCTTCTAGTACATTTTTATTGATTAAACTCAAGGCAGTTAAACGGTCAACTTCAACATTAAAATCATCTGTTGCCTTTAAAAGAGCCTGATCTTTTAATTTTTGACTCCAAGTTTCCCGGAATTTCTCGATTAATAAAGATTTTTTCTCGATCTGTTCAACCAATATTTCCTTTGACAGCGAAATATTTTCGTCTTCTATATCTTGACAGTCTATGGAAAATAAGAATTTCTCTTCCTCTTTGCTAAGTTTTACACCTTTTGAGCTTACAGTAAAAGTTTCGTTGTTTACTGGCAGAAATCTTTCAAGTTCAAGTTTTTTAGGACCTTGTGCTTGTAAAACATAAGAAAAACAAACATAAAACCCAGAAGCTAAACGGTTTGTTTCAACTCGACAAAAGGAGACGGAGCCAAGATCGCGTTCTGTGAAAAGAGAAAAAATAGCTTCAACTAGATTATGGCCAGCTGTTAAATAGACCATATCCTCCCTTTTTAAAGCTGTTTCTCTATCGAAAGTAACTATTTGACTTTCATTAAAAAAAGACATGCCTGGAATAGAATCTAGGTGTCGTTCAACATCTTCGTGAATTAAAATAGACCCTCTATCATCGTAATCATCATAATTCACGCCTAAAAAATCAAAAGCTGAGCGCACAAAAAACTCTAAAGTTGGATCATCATCAAACTCATCGATAGCATCAACAAGAGTTTGTGCCTTTGTCGAATTAAATGAATTTAAGTCAAGAAGAACATCTGTTGAGTCTTCTATATCTTTTTTAAGCTTTAAGGCTTTGGTTTTTGTTTTTTTAACGAGATTTTTTAGATTTACTTTAGAACTTTCATTTTTAGGCATTTTACCAAAGTAAGATTTTATACAAAAAAGAATTTCTTCTGCAAAGTCTTCAAGCAAACTACCTGCTTCACTCCAAGATTTTTCAAAAGCGTTATATCCTTCATGAAACCAGGTAAATAAAACCTCTTCAGGGGTGTTTTTTAACCATGGTACAAAAATATGAACTTCCTTACCGGCACCTATCCGATCGAGGCGTCCAACTCTTTGCTCTAAAGCTTCTGGAGTCAGCGGAATATCAAAAAGAATAATATTACGAACAAATTGAAAGTTTCGCCCTTCCCCGCCAATTTCGCTAGAAATTAAGATACTAGGGCCATCGTCTTGAGCAAAAAAAGCAGCCTGTTTATCTCTTTCTAGGGTTGATAAGTCTTCATGAAAAACAGCTATTTTCTGGTTTGCTGGCCTACGCTTTTGCTCAAGAAAGCTTTTAAGTTTAAAAACTTGATCCTTGGTGGAGCAAATTACAAAAACTTTCTTTCCCGCTAAATCTTTTATAAATTTATCAATCCAGATATATCTTGGGTTTTCATGAGCCAAGTCTTCGAAAGTTTTACGCTTTTTTACAGCTCCTCTGCCTGTAGCAAAATCCATCAGCTGAAAATCATTTAAGGTTGTAGGATCAAGAGAATCTATGTGTTCTTTATACTTGGAGGAAGGCTCGAGACATATTTGATTTAATATCCGGCGAGGAAAGCCTTTTTGATTGACTCGTCTATTTTTAAAGTACACCCGACCTGTGCCATGACAATCAACCAAATGATTCAATAAGGCTTGAGACTGGCCTTCGCTTTTAATGCTTTTTAAGAGAGCTTGGATTTTAGGGTCATGCTTAAAGTAACTTTCCCATTTCTTTAAGTCTTTCTGAGAGAAGTTATTCTCCACAATTTGCTTAGCAAAAAATGCTATTTCTTTTATTTCTTGATACTCTTCATAAAACTCTTCATAACTATGAAACCTTTTAGGATCGATGAGGTTCAATAAACCAAACTGTGAGCCCAAACCTCTTTGACGAGGAGTTGCTGTCAACAATAATAAGGCTTGAGTTTTTTTACTTATAGACTGGACAATCTGCCACTCTAGAGAGGGATCCCATTCATCCCACTCAAGATGGTGAGCTTCATCAATAATTGTTAAATCCCACGAACATGCTAAAACTTGTTTTAAATGCTTAGGACTTTTTATAAGCATGCTCATAGAAACAATAATTTTTTGCTGGGACTCAAAGGGGCTCAAACCAGATGTGCGCTCGAGCTCTTCACACATCTGTTCATCAAAAACAGAAAAAGTAAAGCCAAAACGACGATGAAGCTCAGCTAACCATTGGTTTACAAGACTATCTGTAACAACGAGCAAAACACGCTCTGCTCTGCCTGTTGCTTCGAGAGAAGAAAAAATCAGTCCTGCTTCAATGGTTTTTCCGAGCCCAACTTCATCTGCCAGCAAAACCCGCGGACTTTGACGCGAGCAGACTTCATTTGCTATAAAGAGTTGATGAGGTATGGGCTTGACTCGACTACGCAAAAAGCCAAGTATTGGTGATTGCGAAATACTTTCTTTAAGCTTCCACGCTTCTCGCCGCAAGTTAAAGGCAGAAGTTGAAGAAAAAGTTGATTTTAATATTAAATCTGTAACATTAGACCCTTTTGGCAGCTCAAAAAAAGCTTCATATTCCCAAAAAACTCTTGTCTTTATATGATATCTTGCAAAACCTTTGTCAAAGTCAACCTTCTCAATTTTTCCTCCAAAATCACCAAAGCAAACATCTTGACCAACCCTGAAATAAAAGCGTTCAATAGGACAAGACGATAAATTATAGGACCTTGTCTCAGAAGACATGGGGAAATTGACTTGAATCAAGCGTTTCGATATAACTATGTTTTCGATAACACCAATTCCAAGCTCTGGCTCGGATTTACTGATTACTCTTTGCCTAACTAACCACACGGTCGAGCGTCTCTTTATCGTGAATGAATAAATGATGCGAGTTACGTTTTATAACCCAAAACAACAAAAGCAACAATGCTTTTATGGAAGCAGAACTACTTTTCAGTTTATCTATCTGTTTTTCTTAATATAAAATAAGATATTCCCTCAAAATTTTAATCCAACTCTATAAAAACAATACCTGACTCAAACTTAAATAAAAATCTTAAGAGACAAGCCCTTAAGTATTTTAAATTGCAAAAAAAAATTAACTAATTGATAATAAAGAAAGATTTAAAAATACAAAAGAAACAAAACCCGGAAAACTTCTTGCGCTTAAAGATGGAAAAAAGAATGAACAGATCTAAGCAAAAAGTAAGTGGAAGTTTGAAAAAATGTGTTTCAAACAGTAAAGGTGCAACATTAGTTGAAACCCTAGTTGCAACAGCGATATTAGGGATACTTATTATTGGTATCACACAATTTTTTGCCTTCACAGAAATGTCTAAAACAAAAGTTAAAGTTAAAATGGTTATGGAAAGAATCGCTGCAGATATTTCCAACAAAATAAAATCACCCTCTGTACTTTATGTTAGCTTATTAGACCAAACAAACAATAGTCAATTATATGATTGTGTTATTAGTGAAAACAACGGTTGTACAAGAGATATGTTGTCCCACAATGAAAGAAACCCAGCCTTTTTTGCTTTAAACTACGCTTCCACGCGTAATCAAAGAAGTCAAATATCAAATGGAACAAGGAATAAACTTTACTACTCGGTCGATGGACAGCTTTGCTACGAAAACAACAAAGATTGTATTTTTTCTGTTGATACTTTCTATTATGTTACCTGTGCGGAAAGTTATGATTCATCTTCTGACTGTAGAGGCCAATGTTGTGATGGCCCAGCACAGTTGCACCTTGCATACAAAGTGTACCAAATTAAAGATGCAGAAAAAAGATGGGGAGAAAAACTTCCCAATATACCAGAAGAAACCATATTTTATACAATAGATACAAGTACCATTTTAAGCACCTTTTCTTCTGGAGATTGTAACTTTGGAGCGTCAATAACAGGTTTTCAAGAGACGGGTAAGACGTCCTGTACCTGTCAAAATCCATACATTCCAAATGGGAACAAAAATAGTAGAGGTCCTATTTGCACCTTGGCTTCTGTCCAACAATATTGTGGCAATGGTTCTATCGTTACAAGTATAGATGAAAACCAAAGTGTAGGGTGTACCTCACTCAACCCAAACCAAGTCTATGACTGTTATACCCTTAAAGGCTACGGTGTTCATTTAAAATCAACTTGCAGTGCTCCTGGTGACTTTCTGAGATCTTCTCGAAGGAAGTGCACATTTTACTGCTTTCTCAGTTTAGATAAGGGTAGAAGTGATGAAACTGACAAAAAATGTGAAAGTTCTTATGAAGAAGATCACAAATCTCCTTTTACAAGAAAAGAAGACAACCCAAGTATGGACCCAAGTGCTGTTGATGAGGGTCTCAAATGTGATCGTTCCCAAAGAACTATTGAGTGCTGTCGAAGAAAATCCTTTTGAGGAAATTGAATTTTTATGGTTTTAAGAAGAATAAAAAAATTATCGATGATTGATGCTCTTTTATTATTAAGCTTTTTTTCTATATTTTTATTAATCATTATTAAATCTACTTTTTTTCTATATTGGAACTCTGATTCTTTCAAAGAAATGCTAGAAGATGAAATCAGCTATTTTTTCAATATAAAAAAAACAGAAGTAAAAATAGGTAAGATTACCTCAAAAAAAATAACCGATTTAAATTTATCTGACTTGGAAATATTTGAATCTTCACCCTATAAAGCAGATGGTTCAAGAAGTTTAAAAAAAATATATGATGTTTCAGACCTGTCATTTAAACCTCGGTTTTCTTTAAAAGAAAAGGAGTACAAAAGGCTTATTAAGTTGCGAATGGAGAAAAACTTTAACGTGATGATAAGTATAAGCTCAAAACTGAAGGACCTGTGGTCTCGACACAGTTACAACAAAAGCTTTGTGTACACAAATGATGTCTGGAAAGTTAAATTTATAAATTTCCCGCACCATCAATTTATAAACCTTATTTTAGAAAATAAATTTTCATATCTTGACTATAATCTAATCAACAAAAAAAACATAGAAGGAACTTTGTCAGGGATCATTCATCTAAAGGATACAAATAATTTTTTTTTACCTTTAGGACAAGAGTTCATAAAAATAAAATCCCAAAGACTAAGGTTTAATAATCTAGACAATTTTCTAAAAGAAACACCTCTTAAAATTAAAGATTTTTCCATAAATATTCTAAGAAAAAAACAAATTTTTGAACTAAAAAATAAGCTGCAAATTGATTCCAATATGGGTAACGTCATGTTTTCTGGGACAATTAGCTTTGAAAGCAACAAGAGTTCGACACGAAAAAAAATCTTAAAAGAAAGAAGCATACCTGAAGGAGATCAATTCAACTATCCATATGTTCAACTTACAGTTTCAAGTGTGAATAAATCTTATCTTTTTGAGATGATAAAAAAAATATTCTCTTGTAAAGACGATGCGGGAAAAAAACATTTGAAAATTTACGGTCTGCTTGATGCATTAAAGTGCAAAAGAATCTAAAAAAGGACATGTAAGATGTTTCAAAAGAAAGAGAAAAAAGGTCAAGAGGGTTTTAGCCTTGTTGAGGTTATGATTGCTTCGAGTATATCAATATTTATCGGAGCAATTATACTTGTTTTTATAAAGATGGAAACTGATTATGCAAAAGCAATCAAATACAGCTTTATAATGAAAAAAATTGCAAAAAATATTGAGCTTGCAGCTTCGACTCCAACTAACTTGAGAGGCAGCGCTTCAATCTCTTCAGCAGAAGGGAATATGGGTTTAAGAAACTGCTTACTAAGGCTGGGGGCAACAGGTTCTCTTACTCAAGATGAGGTGAACGATCTAAATAGAAATAGTGATGTATCTTGTTCACCAAGCTACACAAACCCTTCTTCTCAAATTCCTTTTGAGCTTTACACAATACCTAAAAAATTCGTAGGACTTAGTAGACAAAAAATATACGATGACAGGGACTTTTTAAGAAGAATAAACAGTTTTCTATTAGCAGGGACTAGGACTAATAGAGTTTTCTATCGCTTATCAGATGGATCAAGATGTCTTCAAACTAGAGAACCAAATGAAGACTGTCAGATCGAGGCCATCGCATACTTTTGGGCTAGTTGTCCGGCCGAAAAAAATTCGGGTCAAAATACAATAACTCCCACATCATGTCCGAGCGCTCAAGCAATCAATGTAAGATACCAAGTTATTCATCATTTTAACAGTTTAACAAACTCGAAACTCAAATTAAAAAGAAAGATTCCTTCTATTCCACCAGATGAAGTTTTTTGGATAAATAAAATGACAGACACCTTATCAACCACAAGGGCCATAACAACACCAACCAGTATTGTTCCATCAGCTGACTACTTTGATTTTTCATGCGAAACAAATTATACAATTACAAGAATAGAAGATGGACAAGCTGTCTGTGAGTGTAAAAACCCTTATGTAATCTCAAACGGTCAATGTATAAGAAATTTTTCGACATGCTTAGATAATCAAAGATTTAGAGGGTTTCAAACTGATGGTTCAGCTATTTGCCAAAATATTTACTGTGTTGAAACCCAATCACTTGAAGCAGGGTGTAGACCGGGAGGTTGGATAGAAACTCTCGAACCAATTGAAATAGAAGCAAATGTAGACCCAGGAAAAGGTGATGGATATGTAAAAACAGGCAACGCTTGTGCAACAATTGACATATCAAGTCAGGGTTTTACACCCGATAGGTGTGGTATGGATTCTCCTGATAGTAAAAATGGTGGCGTTTGCGAAACAGCTGTAAACTGTATAGTAAGCATAAAGTGTTGCTATGAAGTCAACCCCTATTAAAATTTGAAGCCTTGTGGAAGTTATAGATCGATACAATTCAAATTATAGACAGTTAATCTCTTTAAGAAATAGTCTGTTTTTAAATAATTTTTAAAAAAGATTTATTTTGAACTGTTCATTGAAGAATATTTTTTATCTTTTAATTTTAAGCATAATTTATATATCCTGTGGTAACAAGAAAGATCAATCATACTAAGATCTTGAAACATATTAAACAAAATGCCCCATTGTTTGAAAGCAAAACTAGAAGGATTAGATGACCCTGATAGTATTGAGGAATTTCAAAATCAACCTCCAGACTTAGATCAAGAACTACAATTAAAGGTTTAAAAAACCAGTAAGAAGTGAAGAAAACATCTACTGCGATAAAACGAGCTTGAAAACTATTATTTCATTATTTGAATGTGTAAATATCAAAGATAAGCAAAAGTGACTAACCACAGAACAAATCTTAGATTGTGAAGCTCCCTTAGAATGGAACTCTGCAGGAAATCAAATAGAAGGGTGCCAAATCGAACAGGATCTAAGCAATGCCTGCTACGAAAAAACTGATAAGACTTGACTTCGAGCATTTTGGTCAGACTTGGTCTATGAAAAAAAATATTCTTAATAATATAACATTTGAACACCAAAATAGAAATTTCGATTTATTTGGAGCAAGATTTTACGAACAAATATCAAACATTTTTCAAGAAAAAGGAAGAATTGACAAGTTTCATTCACTCAACCGTTACATTAGTTATCTAAAAGAATGTAAGTAAAAACAGAAACTAACACACTGAAATACCTATTTTATAAATCCTTATAAATTATTTTATTTCCCTAAGGCCTATTTTACGTATATTGATTATAAATGAGAATAGAATATTGAGGTTTCCACCGTAGAAAGTTTAAAAAAAATGAAATTGCTTTTAATTTTTTCTCTTTTAATATCAATGGCTTTTTATCTTTGCGGCTTATACATCTGTAATTAAGTTATCAATGAAATACAGCGAACTTATTTGATATCAAGCATTTTTTCAAGCATTTCAAGCTCTGGAACCTTGGGTACGTAATACCCATTAAAGTAGACACTTGGTGTTTGTTTAATTTTCAAAGAAATAGCCTCTTGAATTTCATAATCTAACTTACTTTCGATATACTTAGAATTTGATTTTTCAAGTATACTCAAGCTCAAACCGTTTTCTTGTAAAAGTTTTTTTGCTTTTTCTGAAAAAACAGCATCTTTTTGGGTTAAGCCAATAGTAAATAATTTATGATAAAGATCTTTGAGTCTATCACTGTTTTCATCTATAGCTAAAGCGAGACGAGCAGCCTCACAAGCGTCTTGGTGTAATTGACGCTCTCCCATATGGGGATTACACTCTTTATCAAGCGGGAAATTATGCATATAAACTACTATTTTATTGGGATGTCTATCTAAGACCTTAAGAATTTTTTCATGAGCCTTTTCACAAAAAGGACACTGAAAGTCAGAAAAAATGTCAATCCTAATTGAGGCATTTTCATTTCCGAATCGGCTATAATTTGTTCCCTCCAGTTGAAGCTTCTTCTCTTCATGATTTTTATAGAATAAAACTGAATTAGGGTGATTTTCTGGCCACCACCTTTCATAAATGAGACCACTTATGAAAATAGTAGTATATAAAAAGGTAGACACAAAAAATAATTTAGATTTAAACAATTTGAGAAAACTATCTTTTACCCTCTTTAAACTTAAATTTTTACGACAAAGAATAATTAGAGTAATAAATGTAGTTATATTAATAAAATACAAAACTAAACAGAAAGGACAAAAAACTTTTAAAATTAACCACGAGATTAAACCTAACCCAATAGAATAAAATACAGACCCTAAAAACAGTAGAAAAGAAACAAAAAGTAAATGCTGATATTTTTCAGGTTTAAAAATAAGAAGTAAAGACCATAAAAAAACGACAGCATAAAATCCCAATCCCCATAAAGAAATAGGTTGACCAAGAAACAAAGAGTAAGACGATCTTGCTGCTGCATCACAATTTAATTTTTTATTTATTGAACATAAGCTTTCACCAACGTCATAAGAGAAGTGTACCAAAATGTGATGTGAAAAAAGGTAATACGAAACATATACAGCAAAAATTGACAACAATAGTAATAAAAAATAATACTTCTTGTCTTTTATATAAATCATAAAACACCTTCCCAAAGAACGTAAACTATAAGATAAGAAAATGATAAATTTTTTCTTACGATACTTACTCAATGATAAAGGACAATCGTATTAAGAATAAAGGTAAAATTATTTCATCGTTTCAATTTTTCTATAAGAAAATAATTAAGCAGGCATTAAAAAATTAAATAAAACAAAATAAATCATCGAAAATAAAATATAATTAAGACTTTAAAATTAAGGGCATAAATATTATATGGTCGGTGTTTGTTCAAACATTTCCAACAAAAATACACGATAATCGATTTTGTAGGAAAATATTTCCAAAAAAAATTCTTACTAATATTAGTCGAAAAGATTTATTTGACAGGTAGGACAAGTTTTACTTGACTCTTGACCGGAAGACTTCCACTGAGAGAAGCAATCTTTATGAAATAAATGGCCACACTTTACCGTTCTTATGACTCTTTCACCATTATTAAAAGGTTCGAGACAAATTGGACACTCTTCTTTCGCTTCTTCTTTTGTTATTAATTTTTTTGGATCTTTATTTAAATAGTTTTCTTTTCTATTCTTTGATCTTTTTTTCTTTTGTTCTTTTTTTTCGTTTATTGTACCAGAAATAATCATACTACCTGAAATTCTAATATTATCTTGAACAACTGCATTACCACAAACTATTCCTTCTCCAGTGACTGAAGTATAGCCCTTAACAACAGCATCGTTAAAAACACAAGCTTGACCGTTTATTTTATTATCTCCGAGTATTTTAGCTCGCCCCGATATTTTAGCGTAACCAGAAATATGAGATTTTCCTCCAATTTCTGATTCACCTGTAACTCGACAATCATCCTCAAGTCTACATTTATCTTGAATCAAACACTTTCCGTCAACTAAAGCATTTCCTCCGATAACAGCTTCTCCAAAAACCTTTGTGTGTCCTAAAACAGTTGCTTTTCCTTCAATTATTGCGTGATCATATATGTGAACAGAACCTCTAACTTCTGCCTCTTCTCTAACTTGAGCAAACCCATCTATTTTAACATTATCTTCAACTATAGCTTCATCAGAGATAACAGCATAACCAGCAATAATAGCTCTACCATCAATTGAAGATGACTTTTCAACAACTGCATGATCTTTTACAATGACCTTCCCGAATAAAAGAGAAAAATTTTTAACTTTAGCGAAATCACAAACCTGGACATTTGGCCCAACGAAACCTCTTGCAATTTTTTTTCTAAGACGAAAGCTATAGTACTTTTCTACAAACGCTGTTTTTGCAACAAACCCACCTCTTACCAAGCGACCATGTTGATCTTTATTCCATATATATTTACCTTTCTGGCCGCCACACAAACTAGGATGAGAAATAGAGCTATCAGCTAATACGTTAAAAGAAATGATTGACATAAAAGTAAGATATAAAAAAATATAATGTCCAATCATCAAAATAGCCTTATCTAAAGATCAGATTTGTCAAGAAAATTAATTTTCCCCTTCGCTTTAACTTTAGGTGGCTCAGATTATGGCGTCGATGAATTATTTTAGCAAGATATATGTCAAAGATTTCTAATCTTTTCTAGAGTCGATATTTATAAAAAAAATATATTTTTATTCAAAGCAATTTGATTTTTAAAATCGAAAACATAAAATATAACCAACTAAATACATTGACTTTTTATAAATGTGCTGTTAGATTTTTTACATCTCCCAAGGTACTTTTAGTTTAGAGACACAGAAGGATTATGTTCACCGTAATTTATCTGACAACAGACTTTCCAAAACTAAAACTTGACAAAGAGCTAAGGTATAGATGGGAGTTTAAATAAACAAGGACATACCCAGCCCATAAAAAGTGAGCTAAAAAAAGATGCAGAATTTGTAAAACAACTGGTGCGTGGAAAAAAACATTTAAAAAACCTAAGGATAACTGAAAAAACAAACAAAAATAAACGAAACAAATAGCTTGTTTAAAACACTGTGAAACTTGAGAGACCTTGCGTACAGACAAAAATATATAAATTGAAGAGAAAATAGCTAAGAAGGGGTGATAAATTCTAACTGTCACCCATAAGTGATGTTTAAAATCAAAGCTTTTCATAAATGCCTCGGAAACACTAGCCACAGGAAATAAAGTGTCTCCTAAAGCTGTTATGGCACCAGACGTTGAACTAAAAAGAAGGCAGACAAAACCGAAAAAAAATAAGAGAAAATATTTATGCCTAAATAAACTAAAATTTGAATTTTCTACTGTAGAGAAAAAAATTAGCCCTGTGGCACTTGCCATTAATAAAAATGTGTTAATAAGGTGCAAAGAAATAGAAACCCCACGATAAAGAGAAGGGTTATCTGCAACATGATTCAAAAGTACAAGTGCACCACCTAACAAAGCTTCTATAATAATGAAAATCAAACAATATTTTGCCATTTTTCTAGCTAGGTGAAATTTAGGAAAAATTTTTAGGCTATAAATATACATAGCACATGTAAAAAAAAGAGATAAACCACTAGATACTCGGTGTGAATATTCAATGAGTCTTTCATGAAAGAAGGTACGCGGAATAACCTGTCCATCACAAAGTGGCCAATGACTTCCACAACCAGCACCAGCGCCAGTCGCTCTTACGTAAGCTCCAAACAGAACAACACACAACAAGTATGCATAGTGCCAATATGCCCAATTTTGAAATTTTTTTTCCTTTAACAAACTCAATTCTCCTGTATCATAGAAAGGATAAACTGTTGGTAAAACAATATATAACCTAAGAAAAAATTGATCTACAATTGTTTTACGCTTCATTTTAATTAGAAAGCTAAACAAGGATATTTAAGTATTTATCATTTAGTGGAGAAGAAACATTGGATTTTCATACTATTAATAAACTTCGAAAGAACTACCACCAAAAAGATAAAATTATAGAAAACAGTTTACCAGATTCGCCACATATACTTTTTAAAAACTGGTTTGAAACAGCCACAAAAAACTCTCAATTTTATGAAGAACCTAATGCAATGGTTCTATCCACAATAAATTCAGACTTAGAGCCAAACTCAAGAGTTGTTTTACTTAAATCTTATGACGAAAAAAAAATGACTTTCTACACAAACTATGAAAGTAGAAAATCGAAAGATATACGAAGTAAGCCAAGTGTATCTTCTTTATTCTATTGGCCTAGGTTGGCAAGACAAATTATCATAAAGGGCAGTATAGTAAAAGGAGACCCCGATGAAGCAAATCAATACTTCGCAACACGCTCTAGAGAAAGCCAAATAGCAGCCTGGGCATCAAAGCAAAGCTCAGTGCTTAACTCTCACGAAGACTTACTTAAAAGGTATGAAAAATATAAAGAAAAATTTGAAGGTCAAAAAGTTTTACGCCCTAATTTTTGGGGTAACTATGATATACTTCCAACAAGTTACGAGTTTTGGCAGGGACAAAAAGATCGAATGCATGACCGAATCCTCTATACAAGAGAAGGTAAAAGTTGGAAAAAAGAAAGGCGATCTCCCTAGCTACCTTAATGACTCTATTGAATACTTTGCTGCTAACTCCCTAAAGTTTTCCATATCTTTTTTGCCACATAGCTATCTCTTATAACAGAAATATCTGGGGTTTCACTTTTTCGAATAAAGTTTCTATCTACAAAGCTTATACCATACGTCCAAGTTGATGGATTAATTTCTGGATACCTATTTTGCCAATGCTTTCTTTTTATAAAAGCTGCTTCAGACGGTAACAAGCAAATCCACCCCCCGAAATCACAATAATCTACATATGAATGCCAAAGGTAAACATCTACATGTTGTCTTTCTTTTGGTAGACTTTTATGAGATTGATAACGTACAGCACGTCCAATGACTTGTTGTAATAGAGCTAAATTTGAAACAGGTTCAAGAACATGAAACTGCTCTGTTGAAGCCAAAGAAACACCTTCAGTTATTTCTGGATGAATAAGAATAATTCTTTTTGTTCTTGTGTTATACAAATTGATTACTTCAATTTGTTTATCAATCGTCATATCTGGGTCTAAAACAACAAAATCATCGCCCATGTTTTTTCTTTCAAGATATTTTGCAAACTGTAAAATTCCATTTGTATAGTAGTTTGAATATATGGCAACCTGACCAACTTTATTTTTAATAACCTTTAAGATTTGTTCAAACTTCTCTGGCTCAACAAGATTATGATCTGTATGATTATTACCTTTATCTAAAGGTGAATAGGGATGTCCAACATCAATACCTTTCCTATGGTTTTCTTTTACGTAAATAGGAAGATTACCAATCTCTGAACCTGATCTTACATCGTTTAAAAAATCTTCTTGTAAATAGAAGCTATTCAACTCAAAATAATCATTTGAAAAAACTCCGATAGATTGGTCAGCAAGAAGTAGTCTCAACTGTTGAATATTCAATGATTCATCGACAAAATCTAAAAAAAATTCTGTTTGAGGGTTTGTGTAGTGAACAGGCTTTTCTATAATTTTTTTGCTGGGATAATCACCAGCATCTTCGAGGGGAACTTCATAAAAAGATATATAATTATTGGCAAAAAATTTAAACTTATCAACATTAAAACGACGAAATTTAACTTTTTTTGCAGGGAACAAATCATTTATTGCAAAAATCCCCATAGTCCCAGCGACTGAAGCAACCATAGGAATCACGGAAGCTGCCCCGCCAATAAAACCAAAAGGAAAAAAATTAAGAAACATAAAAACAGGTAACGACATGACCATTAATTTACTTTCACTGAAGTATCCTCGATATAATGAAGTTGCTGTATTAATTTTCATATACTTTTGCCGAAATTCTTCAGGACTAAATGGAAATATATTTTTACCCATAACCAAATTTGCAATATAAGAGATCTCGAAGGATTGAGAAAAAATAGGTGTTCCAGTTAAAGCTAAAATCTTTTTAGCTTTTTGTAGATTAAAATAAAGATCGCCATATTTTTTTTTATCTCCTGTTTGCTGGTAAATCATAAGATCTACAAACTTATGAACTTCATCAAGAATAACAATATCATTACTTAGATCTTTTTTTACTAGTTTTTCTTTAGCTTCTTCAAAAGATAAAAAATGAAAACGCGAACGATTTTTTAAATTAAACTTTTCCATCTGAATTTTCCAATTACTTTTCAAAAATCTAGGCATTATTATAAAAATTTGTGATTCTAAATATTTTTCTGCAAACCCAAGTGACAAAACTGTTTTACCTGAACCTAAATCATGATAAATCAGCAACCCTTTTTGATCTGGCCTATTATAAAGGTAGTCTACAGGGTACTTTTGATTCGGACGAAGTTCTAGAGATTTTAATTCATTTGAAACGAAAATAAACAGAATAAAAAAAACCCTAACAAACAATGAGGTCATTTTAAATCCTTCCAAATTTTATGTGTTCAATTTAAGAACTAGTATGACATAATAATGATTAAAAAAAAAATATTTATATACATAAGGAATAATATGCACAATACAACAATACTCTTATTTATACTATTTCTAACTGCAAAGAGTCTTTTCGCTCAAAACAAGTCACCATTAGAACAACCTCAAACATCATTTTTTTTTCAAACAACTCAAAAAAACACTCTAACAACAACCTACACGCTTGTTGAAAAAAATGAGACAGGAGAAAAAACAAAGCAACAAGTAACAACAGAAACCGTTGTTAAAAAAGGAGTTGGATCTGGTTTCGACATTGAAATACCTTACAATAAAAACGTGAATCTAGGATTTTCTCTAGGCTATAGGCTCAACACAGTTGATGGGATCGATCTTAATTTGGTTGGGTTTAAATTCAACACAATCATGAAGTTTTTTACTCGCATTCATTACCCAATGTCATTGAAATTTTTTCATCTTTCTCCTTTTGTACGTTTCGGAATTGGTTTAAGTGGAGGAATCCATACAGTAGCTGAAGAAAGTTTAAAAAATACAGAAAATCAAAATTCATCAAAAGGAATCGTTCTTGTTCTCAGTAGTGTCCCACTTTCTACACAAGCTGGGATTGACATATTTACCGGAGATTGGTTTGGTTTATCTGTTGCATACTTACTTTCTTGGGAATTCGGAGTCGACTTTTTAGTTGAAAAAAACTCTGACTATTCAGATAGGATTGAAGGAAAGCCAATCATACAAGCCTCAGAACAAGCAATTTTGATAAGCTTTAGAACAACATATTTCTAAACAATTTATTTTTTACCTAACCCAAACCGATAATAACATTATGATAATTGTCAAAATCGTAAAGACAGTCTAGAAAACAAACTAAATATATTTTTTTTGATTGGAAAATATATTGAGAAGCTAGTATAAATATTTTGTTTATGTAAAACTGACTCTAAAGTAAAAGATTTTTTATATGTCCTCTTTAATTAACTGCCATAAAATAAGTAAAACATTTTCTGACAAGTGTCTTTTCAATGAATTAACCCTAGCAATTGAAAAAAAGACAAAGTTAGGTGTATTGGGACCTAATGGCGCAGGAAAATCTACTCTCATCAAAATATTATCGAAAAAAGAAACGACAGATGAAGGAACAGTTTCGTATGCCAAAGGGGTAAAAATTCACGTTGTTGAACAAAAATCTGAATTCAAAAGTGAACAATCCATTTCAAATACTATTAAACAAAATCTAGAAAATCATATTGATGCTCTTGGTATTGATATTTCTATCAAGAAATTAAGCACTCAACTTAAAATCGACGATTTGTCAAAAAACATTTCTAGCCTTTCAGGTGGCCAAAAAAAGAAACTAGCCATACTTCTTGAGTTAGAAAAATCACCTGATGTGGTCATATTTGATGAACCAACAAACCACTTAGATCTTAGTTCTGTTCTTTGGTTGGAAAAAATCTTATCAAAAGCAAATTATCCTTGGATATGTATCTCTCACGATCGCTTTTTCTTACAACAAGTTGCTAAATCTATTTTAGAGATCAACCCGATATTTAATAATAGTCATCTTTTACTTTCTGGAAGCTATGATCACTTTATAAAAGAGAAGAAGGTCTATCTTCAAGATCAAGAGAATCGTTTTGAAACCATAAAAAACAAATTAAGAAAAGAAGATGCTTGGCTAAAAACATCTCCAAAAGCAAGAACAACAAAATCTAAACACCGCATTGAAAAAGCTTATGATTTAAAATACCAATATAAAGAAATTCAAGAAAAAA
>PASJ01000062.1 GCA_002711925.1 Pseudobdellovibrionaceae bacterium
TTATTACCATAGGGCACCTCGTTTTAACACTCACAAATTTGTATGCGTTTTACATCGGATTAGCATTTGTGATTGCAGGAACGGGCTTGTTTAAAGCTAATATCTCAACCCTTCTTGGACAACTCTATGATAAAAGCGATCCCAGACGAGATTCTGGTTTTACAATATTTTACATGGGCATAAACCTTGGTGCTCTTCTAGCATCACTGGTTTGTGGTTATGTGGGTGAAACTTTTGGTTGGCACTACGGCTTTGGTTTAGCCAGTATTGGAATGCTTTCAGGTCTTGTAACTTTTCTAAGAGGACTTAATAACTTTGGCAGCAAAGGCCTCCCTCCTAAAAACAGTAGACTCAATGACAAAACTGCACTTGGAATTTCAAGAGAGTATCTGATTTACATACTTTCATTTTTGTCTGTACCTCTTTTTGCTTACTTTATGATGCACGAGAACTTATTTGATCAGGCTCTACCTCTCTTTGGAGTTATTGTTCTTTCTTGGCTTTTTGTTTTAACATTGAAAGCTAAAAAAGAAGAAAGAGCATCACTTCTTGTCATTTTTGTTTTAATGTTTTTTCAAGTTGCGTTTTTTTCACTGTTTGAGCAAGCTGGCTCAAGCATGACCCTTTTCACCGAAAGACATGTAAACAGAGCTATTGCTGGCTTCACTCTTACATCATCACAGTTTCAGGCTTTGAACCCTCTTTTTATTTTACTATTCGGCCCTGTTTTCTCATGGCTTTGGACCACACTCGGAAAAAAAAATCGAGACCCATATCCTCCAGCAAAATTTATACTTGCTCTCATCCAAGTAGCCTCAGGTTTTTTAGTTTTGAAAGTAGGAATTAACTTAGCAAACCTTGCAGGGTACACCTCGGCGAGCTGGCTTGTGCTTGCATATTTTCTTCACACAACAGGTGAAATCTGTCTTTCACCTGTTGGTCTTTCATTAGTCACGAAACTTGCCCCACAAAGGCTACTAAGCACTTTGATGGGAGTGTGGTTTCTTTCAATTGCCTTTGCAAATCATCTTGCTGGAATTTTTGCCAAAATGTCCTCTGTCGAAACAATAGAAGGGCATATTAATAATACATTCGATGCTCTTCAAAAGTATGAAGATACTTTTTCAACTATTATGTCTTTTGCTTTTATCATGGCTTTGATTTTGTTAATTATCTCTCCTTTTTTAAACAGAGTTTTTAAAAATATCGAAGCAAAAACAAGATAATCAAAATCTTCTGAAACCACCTTTTCCTTTGATGACTCTCCCTTCTTATGAGAAATAACTACTTATGAACGCATCAAAGTTGGGTTTAAAAGCAGAAGAAGATGTTATAAGATACCTTGAAAAAAGATCTTGGATTATTTTAAAACACAGATACCGAACCATAGGGTCTGAAATTGACATTATTGCTAAAAAAAATAAGAATCTTATCTTCATCGAAGTCAAATATCGATCTCCAAACTTTTTAACACTGAACAATATAGAAAATCTTATTCCTACTCAGAAAAAAAAGTCTTTACAAAAAGGAATATCCCACTTTTTGTCTCAAAACGATGTAGTTTATGAGGGACTTGGATGCTTTCTGGCACTGGTTACAAAAAAAAGTCTAAAGTTTTACAGTGGTATTTTGGAAGAAAAATTCTAAGGAGAAGAACAGTAGCCTGGGTAATAAGGATCATTTTCGTCATCAATCGAAATAAAAGCTCCTACATGTGATTGCAACCAATACTTATCAGGCGCAGCTCCCGAAGCTCTATACGTTTGTACATCTTGTTGTTGACTATTTTCCATGGATTCTTTCTTTGCATCATCGCAAGCTTGCTTTTTTTTCTTTTTCTTACTGCTGTCACACGTAAACGCAGCTGTTGCTGAACACTTTGTCGTTAAATATATATTATAGTCTTGGCACTCGGGAAGCGAAAACGCATCGGTTGCGGGAGAGATACCTTCCCTGACATTCGTAAAGCCTGTTTCTAAGTTATCAACAACTCCAGTATTGAAAAACTCTTCCGCATCTTGGTTTCTCTCAGCATAGTAATCTTTACTGTGTAAGCACTGATTAAACTGGGAATCCCACTTACATTTCACGCACCTTTCAATTTTACCTTCCATCTCGCCACATGTTTTTCGCCTATAACCTTTCACATTAACATTTGAAGTCGAGTAAACAGAAGTACCTGCCATATTTCTTGTAAACTGTATGCCAGAAATATCCTTCTTATCAGTACTCATGGGAATGTAGGACTCTTCACACTTTTCTTTATTGTTGATATCATCACAATTATTAGAGCATTCCACGTTTTTTAGAGGCAATGGTTCTTCTGGATTTTTCTCTTCGGAGCAAATGTCATCTAGTCTGTCTAAAAAGTATGTATCTTCTCCAGCATAAAAGTAAGCCTCCGTAGGCAGAAACTTTCCTTCTGAATTTGCAAAATCCAATGCAGGGCCCACATGCCCATAAGCTACGAAAGATGCATATCTTGCACTTTTTTGTAGCCTGCTTGCAATATGATCATGGAGATCAGCACACTTCTTAAGCGTACTATTCCATCCACATTTCATACATCTGTTGGTATATTTTTTATAACACTTCCTCCTTGTTCCATAACCGTGGCTGTGTGTCCACCCTTCACCGGTGAAAATGTTTCTTTTATACTCTAACACGTTTTCTATATTGGTTTTTTTCGAACTTAACTCCATGTAAGCATCTTCACAATCGCCTTTGCTTTTGATGTCTTCACACAGCCTAGTGCACCTGTCGTTATTAGTCCAACTCTCTGGGTCACCTATATCACAAATTCCATTTTTATCACGATCAGGACCGTCGTTTTCTGTATCAGGTTTTCCAGCTATTGAACAATCATCACAACCATCATCATCAAGATCATAACACTTCATCGGATCAGAAGAATCTACATCAAGGTCACTCATTACAGTATCTCCATCGTCATCATGACAAGAAGAATCAGCAGAAAGAGGACAAATGTCATCTGTATCAACTATTCCATCACCATCATCATCTGTATCAGCATTATCACCAGCCCCATCATTATCAAAGTCGGACCATTCATCAGGATCATCAGGAAAAGCATCCATCGTATCACAAATCTCATCCCCGTCAGTGTCGGTATCATCTTCGGAACACCCGGACTCTTGATCTCCCACAACAGAAAGACCGGCTCCATTTGTAGAACTTTCGCCTTCACTTTCACTGTCTGAAAGATTCTGACCCGTTGCTACTTTTGAGTCATCTCGCGAAACTTTAGAGCGAAGGCCTTCGATGTTACAAGATAAAGAAAAAATGAAAAGAAAAAATATTTTTATGTTTCTCATCATTGAAAAAGCCCTTTAATTTAAAATAATTTATTTTAAATTAATTATAGCTTTATCCATTAGTAGATTCCAAACAAATTCATGAACATGCCCTTACAAAAAGTAAAGAACGTATTTTTTTAAGGAGCTAAAATTAGTGAGATAAATTAACAATTTTTTTGAAGATCAAATTTTGAAAAAAAAAAATACCTTTGTCTCTAAAAGGCAAAGGCGTGAAAGACTTAAATTATTTTTTAAGTAGTAAACTATTTCTTTTTTGAAGATTTCTTGGATTTAGTTTTTTTACTAACCTGCTCTGCATTTGGATCAACTGTAGCAAATGAGAAGTCAGAAGAGACTCGTCTTGAGCGTATTCTTGCAGCTTTACCACTAAGATCTCTAAGATAGTATAAAGATGCTCGGCGAACTTTTCCTGGCGAACTGATCTCTATCTTTGCAATAAGAGGCGAGTTATAAGAAAATATTCTTTCAACTCCAACACTGTTTGCACCTATTTTTCTTACGGTAAATGTAGAGTTGATACCACCTTTACGATAACGTATACAAACTCCCTCAAATATCTGAATTCTATACTTTTTACCATCTTTATCTCCCTTGCTTTGCTCTTCTATCTTGTAGTGAACACGAAGAGAGTCTCCTGGTCTAAACTTAGGGTGAATATGAGTCTGGCTCGAAAGATTATCCTTTTCAAATGCCATTAGTGTACTGTTTTTCATACCTTACAAACCTTCTCGATGAAAATATCTTTTGAATCTTATAATTTACGTTTTTAAATATTACAAAAATTACGTTGCACGACAAACAACCTGGAACTTTATGCCTTATCTAAGAAGTTTTAGAATATGGCAAAGAATGCTAGACAATAACGAACAAAGAGCAATCAGTCAAGGCTATTTGTTTTCAAAGGTAAAAGAACAAAATGAAGCTAAACAAGTTGAAAGAACACCCTTTTTGTCTTTCCTACCAGTCAAGAAAGTAGTATCAGATTATAAATGGTAAAAGAAGGGCCTATTGATGATAAAATCTATAGAAAACAAAGTTTTAACCAACAAAAGACTCAGCTCATCTGAAGCCCTTTGGCTTTTTGAAAATTGCCCTGAAAACAAACTCAAGCAACTTGCAAGCTTTGAAAGAGACAAGCAACATGCGGCTAATAAAGCCACTTATCTTGTCATGTCTATTATAAATTTTACCAATGTTTGCGTTGCCTTATGCGATTATTGTTCTTTTTATGTTTTACCTCGAGATAAAAAAGGCTACCTTTTAAGTTTTGATGAAATTTGTAGACGCGTGGATGAACTGATCCACTTTGGCGGCAGCATCGTCAGCTTCAACAGCGGATTCAACCCTAAACTCAATATTTCTTTTTACCAAAAACTTTTCAGTAAGATTCACGAGAAGTACCCCCAGCTCACTTTTTTCGAAATGACCATAGCAGAGTTTATGTTTGCGTGCCAAATATCAAAAATGACTTATAATGAAGGAGCTAAAGCTTTAAAAGCATGTGGTACTCAATGGATAACTGGAGGTGGGGCTGAAATTTTAGAGGAAAAATTTAGGCAACAACACAGTCCAAGAAAATACACCGTAAAAGAATACTTTTCAGCTCAAAAAGCCATTTTAGATTCAGGTATCAACTCAACAGCAACCATGGTTATCGGTTTTGGGGAGAGTATAGAACAAAGAGTTCAGCATCTTGAAACTCTTCGTCATTTTCAAGATTCTAACGAAAGAAAACTTCCGAGCTTTTTGTGTTGGACCTACAAACCCTACGGCAATCTTTTAGGAGGACAAGAAATTGGAAACAATGAGTATTGTCGCTGGCTAGCTGTTTGTCGCTTATACTTAGATAACTTTAAACACATAAGAACTTCGGTATTAACAAAGAACGAGGAGGCTCTGTACGGACTTTCCTATGGAGCAAATGACTTTGATCTTCCAACAGAAGACGAGGTGACCGAAAAGGCTGGAGCAACTATCTCCCACGATTTTGAAGCAATATTATCAAGTTGCAAAGAAATAGGTTTTGAACCTGTGAGAAGAGAACCTTTCTAAAATAAATTTCTACAAACAAAGCAAACCACCAAAGTTGAACTTTTAAAGGACCCCCTTTATGACTTATACAAGAAGCTATAACATACTAAATGCAAGTCAATTTTCGAAACAAGACGTGGAAATCCTTGTAAATCTTACTGACAAAATCCGAAAATACAATAAGACAAAAGAAGGCTTACAATTTTTATCTCAACTTTTATCCCACAAAAGAGCCATGCTATACTTTACCCAACCATCCACCAGGACCTTCTTGTCGTTTCAATCTGCCTGTCATATTTTAGGCATAAAAACTTCTGAAATTAGAGATCCAGAGACAAGTTCCGAAAGAAAAGGTGAAAGCATAGAAGACTCCCTAAGAACATTTTCTAGCTATGTGGACATTATTATCATGAGGTCACCTGTTCCAAACTTATGTGAGAAAATGGCAAGCTTACTAAGTGAAACACAACGACCAGTTCCTTTAATTAATGCTGGTAGCGGGCCAGACGAGCATCCTACTCAAGCACTCCTGGACCTCTACACCCTCAAACGAGGCTTTTCACCCCAAGAAGACTTTAACGGGAAACAAATTTGTCTTGTCGGTGACCTTAAAAGAGGACGCACAATACGCTCGCTAGCTAAGCTTTTAGCTCTTTATAAAGGAGTTCATCTCATTTTTTGTTCACCACATGAATTTTCCATTAAAGACGATCTTCGCTCTTTCTTGAAACAAATTCCAGATATTAGTTTTGAAGAAACCACAAAATTCATGGAGCCAGCAAGTGAAGCTGATGCTATTTATATGACAAGGATTCAAGATGAATACGATTGTATAGAAACATCCTCTTCCTATGATACAAAACAATTTTCTCTGACAAAAGAAAATCTTTCATCCTTAAAAAAACACTGTATGATTTTGCACCCAATGCCAAGAAGAGAAGAAATTCACCCAAGTGTTGATCAAGACAAAAGAGCTAGATATTGGAGCCAAGAAAGAAATGGCATGTGGATACGAGTTGCTTTACTTGCTCAAGCTTTAAAGGCTGATAAAACTATTCTTAGTTTGTAAGTACAATCACCTACCATTCTGATTACGTTTTTGTTTTCTTTCTTCTTCTTGTAAATCTTCATCACTCATCTCTTGTCCTTTTATCTTAAATTCTTGATCCGACCAAGCAATGAGATCATCATCCTTACAAGCTGGTGAGCAAAATGGTCGGTAAGAGCTTTCAGGATTATAAAGTAATTTTTTTTTACAAGTTGGACAAGAAACTATAATCTCTTTTTTATTTATCATAAGGACCGAAGCCTTTCAGGCCAAAATTTTCTCGGTAAACTATCACAATGACCGAAGTGAATAAGTTGTGAAAGACAGTATCCACTATATAAACCTAAAGTCAAACCTTGACCAAGAAAACCTGTAGCTACAAGAATTCTAGGCTCACCAAACATGGGGCCAACAACAGGCAGATCATCCATAGGTCTAATCGTTAAACCATGGGTTTCACTCTTAACTTCTACTTTCGAAATTGCAGGAAACAAACTTTTAACCTCTTGCACAAGATATTTTGTTACTTTTGAACTCAAAGAAGACTGCTTAGCGCCAATACCAGCAAAAGGCCTCAAGAATCTTGCTCCTCCAACCTGAATAGCATTTTTTTCTGTAAATGCTCCCCAAACATATCCATGGTGACTAGTAAAAACAGTACCCACAGGAGGCAAGTGTGAAGAACAACTAGTTGTATACACAAGGTTTAACCATTGATCAGTAACTGGAACTAAAGCTTCGTCTAGTTCGGGAAGAATCTTTGCAGCACCTAGATGATTTGCTAAGACCAAGATAGTACAAGAAAGACAAGTTCCATCTAAAAAAGAGAGTTCAATATTTTCTCCGCGATCAAAAACCTTAAGACTTGAGGCACTGTATGATTTATGTCTAAAAGATTCCTTTAATTTTTCTAGAAGTTTGCGAGGTTTTATTACTCCTCCTTGTTGTCCATGACTTTGCAGTGACAAAACAGATCGCCCAAGAGATATTTCATTACGATCATTTTGTGTATCTAATGTAGAAAAAAAATTATTTTGGTTTAACAAAGAAACGGCCTTTTTTACTTCATGAAATTCATGCTCACTTTTGACAAAGCGTAAACGTTCCCCCAAAGTTCTCAAGATATCAGAACCTTGTACAAAACGAGAACAGAATCTAAAGGCATCATCACTGAACTGCCAAATTTGACACGCTAATTTATTTTTATAGGTATGGTGAAAACGCGTGAAATTATCAAAATACCCGCCACTAATAAGGTGAGCGCTTTGTTGACTGACAGGGACAAAGTCTGGATTATTAACAACAGCAATGCTATAGTTTCCCAGACGAGACAGGTGATATCCAGTTGAAAGGCCTGTAACTCCAGAACCAAGAATAATAATATCGTACTTTATTTTTTTGAAGTACCGCAAAAAAAAATCCTTATATGGATACTCGTTAAGAGGTTTTCCTTTTATAATTGTAGCAGTAGGCAAAACAAAAACCTCAAAGCTATAATAGGTGGTATTTTATCATGAAAAACTTTAATTTAAATCAAAATAAGACCCTAAAAAAACTCACAACTCTGCTTGTGTTTGCCTTTTTGACAGCTAAGATCAATGCTCAAAAATCCGTTGCAATAGAAGGCTGGCCAACACCTCCCATCGAGACTCAAAAGGCCCCTATGTGGCTAGGAGGGGACCCTGTTTTGGGGCGTTTAACCTGTCCTCCGATAACAAGAATCAACCTTGAAGAAAAAGTCTCTGAAGGACTTTTATTAAACGAAGTCAAAGTAAGAGAAAGTAAAAATCAAACTGTTTGGGAATACAAGCTCAAAGAAGGCATTTACTGGTGGAGTGGACAAGAAGCAACAAGCTTAGATCTTCTTAACTTCTTTAATGTAAACATCAAAGAAATTGTTGCGCAAAAAGGCGGTGGGCTGTGGTCTTTACCTTCTTATCAATCAAAAATAGAAGGAAAAAGCCTCATTGTCACATGGTCCAGCAAGCCTCAATATGGACCGTATATAATCAATGATATATCGTTCACAAGACCCGGCAAAGACCCCAAGTCTAATTTCTCATATGAGTGTACCGGGATCTACTCTGCAAAAGCAAAAGAAGGTTACTTAGACCTCACTCCGAATAAGTCTTATTTTAAAAGTAGGCCCAAGATTTTATTTCAAACAACAGAAGGACCCAGCTTAGTCACAAAAGCTGATCAAACACTTTCCTTTCAAATGGCAAAAGAAATCAGTACGAAAACATCTAAGTCTGTGTTCAGATCAAAGGAAAAGTGTGAAAATATAGTTCCTTTACCTTTATACACAACAGCTTTTTGGAACTACGAAAAAAAATGGTTTAAAGACTCTAAAGTTCGATCTGTTCTTGCTTCAACATTTGTCAAAAAAGCTCTTTTATATGCTGGTGGTAAGGGCTGGGGAGATTCCTCTTCAAGTATTATCCCTGCGGGTCACCCTGGTCACGGATCAGCATCAAAAGATGACCCTCTTCACCTCAAAGTTATATCTGAACGTCTTGACAAGCTGGCACCAAAAATCGATGCAAGAAGTAAATATCGTCTTGATAAAAACAAAGCCCCCCTCACTCTCAGTATAAGCTCTCCTCTTGGAGACACGATAGTTTCAAAAGTTTTCATTGATAACCTCAAATCAATAGGTATCAAAGGAATCTTGAAACCATATGAAAAAAATAGTCGCAATTACGACGTTTTAATAACTGGACTTTTTGTTCCCTGGCCTTCAGCTAATCTTCTTCCTTGGTATCACAGTCAAGTAAAAAATAAAACGATCCCCATACAAGTTTCAAGCTCAAGCTTAGATAAGATGCTAGAGTCTTATGCTCTTTCCACAACAGGAAAGTACCCCGATTTTAAAACCTTAAGAAAAATTCATGCTGCAAGCATACAACAACAAGACTTAACACCAATTGTCCGCCACAAAGCCTGTTTGGTGTCAAGTTCAGGTTTACATAAAAAAACAGCAGTTAACGGTGAAGAGCCGGACTGGTTTAAGAAAATACTTTTTTAACAAAGAATGGTAAGTCATGATTATTTTGAAAAGCGACGAAGAAATAGACAAAATGAGACAAGCGGGAAAACTTGCTTGTAAGATTTTAGACAAAGTTGAAGCATTGATCGCACCAGGAATTACAACTGAAGCAATCAACGAATTGGTAGAAAGGCACACTCGAGAAAATGGTGCTACAAGTGCTCCTTTAAATTATAAAGGTTTTCCTAAGTCTGTTTGTACATCTATAAATGATGTTGTGTGTCATGGAATTCCATCAAAAAAAGTTTTCCTCAAAGAGGGTGATATTATCAACGTAGATGTAACACCTATACTTAATGGTTACCACGGTGATTCTTCAAGAACTTTTTTAGTAGGTAATGTTTCAAAAGAAGCTAAAGCCATAACAGAGTGTGCTAAAAAATGTCTTGAGCTAGGCATTTCTGCTGTACATGACGGATGCCGAGTTGGAGACATTGGATTCGCTATTCAAAGTTATGCTGAAAGTCTAGGTTATGGTGTCGTTCGAGACTTTGTTGGACACGGAATTGGAAAGACATTTCATGAAGAACCACAAATTTATCACTTCGGAAAACTTGGAAAAGGAACTCGTCTCACAAAAGGTATGGTCTTCACCATTGAACCGATGATCAATGAAAGAGACTGGCAGTGTGAAATTTTGGAAGATGGCTGGACAGCTGTAACTGCTGACGGTCTCTTGTCTGCCCAATTTGAGCACACAGTTGCTATCAGAAACGATGGTAGCGTACAAATCCTAACAGCCCCATGAAAGCTGTTGAAAATAACAAAAAATTAAACAACTTAAAAACAAAAATTTTTCAAAAAATACAATACATTTCCTAAAGGAATTTTATGTTTAGTTTTCATGCTGTTGATTACAATGCAAGTGGAGCAAAAAAAAACTTTGTTGAGTCTATTAAACAAACAGGGTTTGCTGTTTTGAAAAATCACCCTATAGATTTATCTTTGATTGAACAATCTTTTTCAGATTGGAAAAATTTTTTTCAATTATCGGAAGAAGAAAAAAAATCGTTTTTGTTCAAAAGAAACTTTGAAGATGTCCAATGTGGTTTTTTCCCCGCAAGTACATCGGAAACAGCTAAAGGCTTTACGGCTAAAGACTTAAAGGAGTTTTATCATTACTACCCCAGCTCACCCAGAGCTTTGCCAGATTGTATAGGGCCATCTACTAAAAAGCTAAGAGACCAGCTGATTATCGTAGGTAAGATACTTTTATCTTGGCTTGAAGAAGCTCTTCCACAAAGTCATAAAGACAAGCTCAGCCAAGCTCTCACAGATATGGTTGACGAAAAAAAACAAACACTTTTAAGAGTTCTACATTACCCACCACTTGCAGAAGATTCAATGGAGGGGGCTGTAAGAGCAGCTCCACATGAAGACATTAACCTTATAACACTTCTTGTTGCAGCAACAGCTCCTGGTCTACAACTGCAAAAAGCAAACGGTGAATGGTTGGATGTTCCATGTGAACCAGACACCATATGTGTTAATGTCGGTGATATGCTTCAAGAGTGCTCAAACTTTTACTATAAAGCAACAACACACCAAGTTCTAAACCCAAATGGAAAAGATCGGTTTCTTTCCCGTTACTCTATTCCGTTATTCTTGCACTGTAAACCTGGTGCTGTCTTATCTGAAAGATATACGGCAAAATCATATCTAGAAGAAAGACTAGGGGAGCTTGGTGTTTTATAAGTCTTAAAAAGACTTATACTTATTTTTTTCTTGCAGATCGCAGGTCTAAAATTCCGACAAGCTAAACTGGTAAAAACATAATAATCTTGTTTAATTATTATGTTTTTCAGTATATTCTTTATCTTCAAAGAAAGATATGACAAATAGGATTTGATTTTTTTGTTTAGGAGATTTTAATTAAATGCTGCAATATTATAAAAAGTTAAAATATTATCTTTTACTTTTTTTTATTTTTTTATTACTTCTTATAGCAACTTGGTTCTTTTGGTACGAGCCGCTTTACACCCCCACAGCCGTTCAAGTTCCTCACGCGCAGCTCCACTTGCCACGTTTTATAGCTCATAAAAGCTTACTTTCGACAACCTCAATCGGCAACACCCTCTCCGCTATTGAGTCTGTTTTATTATCTCCTGTAGAAGGGATAGAAGTTGATGTCCGTTTAAGCAAGGATAAGGTTCCTTTCCTTTTCCACGACGATAGGCTTGAAAACTTAACAAACTTAACGGGTATTCCGGAAGAAAAAACGTGGAACGAACTAAAGGAGGGATTCTATAAAGGACACAAAACTCCCTTTGATAGAATCATAAAATTAGAAGATGTGTTTAAAAAAGTCGACTCAGATAAATTTCTTTTTTTGGATATAAAAAACACAGATATTTTTAATCAAACATTCTCTAAAGTTTTAAGTGACCTCATTGAAAAATACCAACTAGAAGAAACAGTAATTGTAGAATCTTTTAATCCCTTTTTTTTGACACAAATGCGCCTTGTTAATCGTTATATTCAAGTGATGTATGATTTTACCGATGATTCAAAGGCTTTGGGGGAGGAGAACCAAAAACAGTTTGATCAAATTCCTTGGATATTGAAACAAGAGTGGTTTCGACGTTTTGTCCGAAAGGTAGTGCAACCAGACTACCTTGGGCCACGTTGGACCGTTGATAAAAATCTTGTAACTAAACTAATTAAACAAGGTTATCCTTTATTTTCATGGACCGTAGATGATGTTCAAGAGGCTTTACAACTTTTAAATTTAGGTGTGCGTGGAATTCAGACAAATAAGCCACTAGAATTAATACACAAGCTTGAGAAAAGCTTCGCTGTTAAGGTTCAAGACGCAGGAGGAGAAAAAGCCACTGTTAAGCAGCAAATTTATGTAACAAGAGAAAAACAAATAGTCGAAGCGATCTTGTACGCACAAGAAAACAAGAAGAAAATAAGTATTGGTGGACGAAAACACACTATGGGTGGGCATACCATGTTTGATAAATCGATCCATATAGATATGCTTGGATACAATAGTTTAACGTACGAACCTCAAACCACTTACTTAACAGTTCAGGCTGGAGCTACTTGGAAAAAAATACAAAAATTTCTTGATAAGCACAAAAGAAGTGTAAAAATTATGCAATCAGACAACATTTTCACTGTGGGAGGATCACTAAGCGCAAATGTCCACGGGTGGCAAACGCATTCCCCCCCAATTGCTTCTACTGTGGTAAACATGAAAGTAGCTTTAGCTGATGGAAAAATTGTAAATGCTTCCTTAACAGAAAATAAGGAACTGTTTTCCCTTGTCTTGGGGGGGTATGGTCAGTTTGGAGTTATACTTGAAGCTACCTTAGAGACCATGCCAAACGTATCATTAAATAAAAAATGTGATTATTTTTCTTATGAAAATTATGATACTCGCTATCACAAACTTGTCTCTGTAAAAAAAGAGGTTGAGTTAGCTTACGGTAGACTGTCTCTTGATTCAAAAAATTTTTTAAGGCAAGCCTCGTTATGTACCTACCAAAAATCAACTCAACAAGACCTAGAGCCTATGTCTAGGGAAAAATTTGTTAGTCTCAAACGAAGTATTTTTCGAACCTCGGAATTTAGTGATTACGGGAAAAAGCTTAGGTGGTTTGCTGAGAAAAACCTTTCCTCATCTCTTGAAGAAAGTGTTTTCACAAGAAATACTGTTATGAGTCCTGATATCCATCTTCTTTGGCCTGTTCGTCAAGACAGAAAAGATATTTTACAAGAATATTTTATTCCCAAAGGAAAGGTGGCATCATTTCTAGATAATCTGAGATATTTATCTGAGAAACACAACATGGATTTGTTAAATGTAACAATTAGAGAAATAAAAAAAGACAATATCTCATACTTGCCTTTTGCTAAATTCGATGGTTTTGGTTTTGTTTTATTGTTTTCGCACCCTTACGGTAAAAGTCATGAAGAAAAAATGAAGACCTTCACAAACGCTCTTGTTGAAAAATCTCTTGAACTTGAAGGTACGTTTTATCTACCTTATCGACCTCATTATTCAAGAAAACAGCTTTTAAAAGCATATCCAGAAATAAACCAATGGATAGAAAAGAAGGACAAATTTGATCCCCGTGGGATTTTTTACAGCAATTATTACGCTTTTCTTCTCACTTTGCTTAAGAAAGCACAATAATAATTATCTTTTATATAAAAAAATATTGTAAAACTTTATAAACTTTATTCACAAAGAAAAAGATTATTCATTTATAATCCAATATTTTATATTTTTGAAAAGAGCTTGAAAATTAACTTTTAAGATCATCCATCTCTTTTTTTTTAAACCATAAAAGACTCGAATCACCATAACTAAAAAATCTAAATTTGTTTTTAACAGCATAATCATAGACTCTTTTTGCCTCATCAAAACCTAGAAGAGCTGATATAAGCATATAAAGAGTTGATTGGGGTTGGTGGAAGTTAGTGATTAAACCATCAAGCACTCGAGGAGAGAAAAAATCATTCTTTGTTTTCGGATAAATAAAAAGATCCGTTTCATTCCAGGCATCTACGTAGGAAGATAAATTTTCAAAACTTTTACAATCATGATAAAACAAACTTTCAACGGCCCTTAAGGAAGTTGTCCCGACAGCAACAATTGGATTTTTAGAACGAATATTTTCTTTTATAGCCTCGAATGTTTCCGAAGGTATAAAATAAAACTCTTTATGCATTTTGTGAGTTTTAATATCGTTATTTCTTACAGGTGCAAAGGTTCCTAACCCAACGTGTAAAGTAACACAAGAAGACTTAATACCTGAGCGCTCAAGTTCCTCGAGAAGGTCTTTAGTAAAGTGGAGCCCTGCAGTTGGGGCTGCTGTAGATCCTTCACACCGAGCGTAGACTGTCTGATAACGCTTTTTATCTATTTCTGCATTTTTGGAATCATCCGTTTGCCTTTTTATGTACGGAGGAAGAGGAGTCTGACCGAAACGATCTATCCAGCAGTGAAAGTCGCTAACACCAGGAGGAGAAAAAAACTTAAGAGACACCGTTGGAATGGAACCATTATTATTAAAATCACCAACTTCAGCTATAACACCTTCTTGAAAATAAAGCTTTGTTCCTGTTTTTATTCGTTTTATAGGTTTAACTATCGCTTGACAGTTTGGATTCTTTTCATTTGGCAAAGAAAGTAAAAAGACCTCTAATTGGGCTCCCGTATCTTTTTGGGCCTGCAAGCGACAAGGGAAGACTTTTGTATTATTAAAAATAAGCAAGGTTCCTTGAGGCAAAATATCTGGTAATGATTTAAAATCAAAATTTTTTATTTCACTTTTACCTTTGTAAAATAAAAGTTTTGAGGAATCCCTTTTTTTTGCTGGAAAATGAGCAACCTGATCATCGGGTACGTGAAAAGAAAAGTCATTTAAGTTGAGCTGCTTGCCCTTATTTACTTCTTCCATTTTTATAAGACTCATGAATTTACTGTTTTTTTTGATAAAATTTGTGATCATAAAAAATTTTTGTTCTGCTTCTTGTAGCAAAAAAACAAATAAAAATTAAGGCTTGATAAGATTTGAAGCATGGGCTGGAAATTTAAACTGAATGGCTTCAATAAAGCCTGGAAGAAATTTTCGCCAGTAAATATCTGTTTTCATTGGATCTGTAGTTTCAAGTTCGATCGTAATGGTGGGTAAATTTCTTTCAAACCCATAGAAGTTACCAAGAGATCCTGGAAAAATATTCCAATTCACGACTTTGTAATTGTAAGCTTTACGAGCTACTTCTTGAGCTAAAATCTTAGTATTATCTTTAAGTATTTGAAGAAAATGACCGGTTGAACCTGACGGTCCGTCATAATCAAGAAAACCCAACGGAGCATGAAGTGAGAGCATCTTTTGAGGCTTAAATCGTGAAGCTAAATCTGTTTGAAAAAATGTTTCAATCTCCGTATTAGGAAAAAATCCGGGAAAATAACGTAAAGCTCTAATTTTTTTAGGACCATAAAATTTATCATACCAATCAAGAGTATTAAAATTACGATTAAGGTCTACAAGACCATTTGTTCTTTTGGGCTTCTTAAAAAAGAAACCATCAGGGTTCACTAAAGGAGCGACAATAATTGATGATTTATTATTTTCATACATGACAGGATTGTGTTGCAAATAACGAGCTAAGCGAAAAGCCAAATGTACTGGAGTAAGTTCATCCGGATGAACACCACCTAAAAAAAGTGTAGTATTTTCCCCTTCACCA
Source organism: Pseudobdellovibrionaceae bacterium (assembly GCA_002711925.1). Lineage (GTDB taxonomy): Bacteria > Bdellovibrionota_B > Oligoflexia > Oligoflexales > Bog-1112. The sequence goes on from PASJ01000062.1 coordinate 15,674, forward strand.
AATTTTGTCCAAATCAAAGGCAAATCTGATTTTGTCTTATATTCTGCTTGCCAAGACACGTCCCCACAAGGGTTTGATGACCAGTTATACTCTTTAAATTTTTTAGTGAGTTTACTGCACAAATCAGAAATACGTTTTTTTGGTTCTTTAACTTTGTAGTTTTTGATCTTTCCTGCGGAAATATAGGAAATTTCTTGAAATCCTCTTTGTAAAGAGATATCTGTTAAGGCCTCGTAGGCTTGGGCACTAAAGGTTGAAAAAGCCAAGCAGCTTGAAGATATTATGGAAAAAAGATCGTGTTTTTTCAACAAAGCAAACTCCATCTTAAAAAAAATAAATTAAATAACGAACCCTTACAAAAAAGCTCACCCACACTCACTGTATAAAGTCTTAATGACCTTAAGCTTCAATACATACAACCTGTTTAAAGTATAACATTTAGAATAAAAGAGATAAAGATCCTATCACCTATTTCTAATGGAATAAAACTTGATAACTTAATATTTATTGTTTTCCATATACATTTTTTTATGTTAAAATATAAGATATAATAGTTAATATTTACTAAGAAAAACCTATTTTATAAGAGATCACTCAACCGCACCTAAAAAAGCGGGCAAAGTATAAAAAATATTTCTAGCCGATAGTTTGAGTGATTTTTTACTAGCAAAGATTTTTTTCTCTATTAGGTAAAAAATATCATGAGTGAAAAGTATTTTTTAAAACTCGATCAGTTTGAAGGTCCCCTTGACCTCCTTCTTCATCTGATTAAAGCCAGCGAACTTGATATTTTTGACATTGATCTTTATACAGTTACTGCTCAATACTTAGATTTTTTACGTTTAATTAAGTTCAAAGACATAAAAGAAGCTTCAGCATTTATCGAAATGGCTGCTTGTTTGTTAGAAATCAAGTCTCGACAACTCATTCCAGGATCTGAAAAAGGAACACCCACTAACGACGACCATGATCCTGAAATGACAGCTGAAGTTTTACAAAAAAGACTCTTTTTATATGATATGTTTAAGAAAGCTGCACAACAATTTTCCGATCAAGACAAGTTAAATTACCTTAGCTTTTCAAACTACGAACACAAAAGATTAGAGGAACTTTATAGTGAGCACGACCGTCCCATAAAAGGTGAGCCTGTAACCCTCGTTGTTCTTTACGAACAAATGCTGAAAAATTTATCGGAAAAAAGACCCATTCGAGTCAAAGCAGAAACCGAGTCCATTTCTATCGACAAGATTATCGACAAGCTTCAAGAATACCTGAAAAAAATAGAGTGTATACAATTTGATAAACTTTACGACAAGTTCTCCAGTCGCTACGAACTCGTAGTTAATATTCTAGCAGTTCTACAACTAACCCGAGACAGACAAATGAAAATCTACCAGAATGAACTACATGGTCCAATGTGGATATATCGTTCGGAATTGAACGATGATTATTTGAAAAAAAACAGCACCTTAGTAACTTAAAACAAGCTCCAAAAACTGTCTCCAATTAGTACTTAACCCTGAAAAGAGGTCAACGTGATAAATAGCGACAAAGACAAAGACAAAAACAAAGATATCAATTTAAAAGGACAAGTAGAAGCTGTTATTTTTGCTTCTCCTTCTCCCATTTCTGAAGATGAAATCTTTCATGTACTTAAAGAAGAACCAGGTCAACCTTCTTTGAGTGATGTTAAAAGCTCTGTTGGTCAGTTAAGCAAAGAATATAAAGAAAAATCTCAAGGTATCATACTTGAACATTTCCCAAACAATACACTACAGTTTAGAACAAACCCTAAGCTTTCTTCTATCTTAGAGCGAATGTTTGCAACACGTCCAAGGCCTTTGTCTCGTGCAGCACAAGAAACCTTAGCTATCATAGCATACCGACAACCGGTTACCAGGGTAGATATTGAGTTTATCAGAGGTGTTGATGCAGGCAGTATTATAAAAAACCTACTCGAAAGAGAGTTGATTCGCTGTGTCGGTCGCAAAGATGAAGTTGGAAGACCCATGTTGTTTGGAACAAGCGACGAGTTTTTAAGAGTCTACAAACTAAAATCTATAAAAGATCTTCATCCCTTAGACTCTTTTCAACCATGTCAGTCGAGTGTAGAAAATGCTTTTGAAAAAATCAAAGACATTGAAAACAAAAAAATTCAGTTGGATGAAATGCTAAATTTTGGGCAAGAGCTTGAAAAAACAGACCTTGATCAAAAAAATCTGTCTGAAAACTAATTTTTTGATTCTTCACTTGAAATTGCGGCTTAAAATCTTTATACTTCAAGCCTTAAGCTTAAAAAATCTAGCTTTTTTAGACATGTTGTTGTTTCGCTTCCCTTAAAGAAAAATCAATGACGATATTGAAAAAAGCCTGATAAACCTAAGAAGGTTTGATCAAATCAACTCACAAAACAATTAACCACGGTGTCTTTATGGAACATAGAATCCAAAAAATAATTTCCAACATGGGTCTTCTTTCTCGAAGAGAATCAGAATCTTATATAAAATCTGGACGTATCCTTATCAATGGAGAAACAGCTACATTAGGTCAAAAAATGGATCCCAAAAAGGATCAAATCACCATTGACAATAAGCTTATTCCTGTAAAAACACCAACTAAATTTTACACTTTACTCCATAAACCAGACAAGGTCTTGGTTTCAAGAAGTCGCGAAAACAACTACACAAATATCTACGACCTCCCAGAACTTAAAAAAAAGCTTCCAGCTCTTTTAAGTCCAGTGGGACGACTCGACTATCGCACAGAAGGTCTATTGCTTCTGTCAAATGATGGTGATTTTGTCAACCGTCTCATGCATCCGAAATATAAAGTGGAAAGACAATACCAAGCTCTTGTTGTTGGGAAAATAAGTAAAGATAAGCTTCATGAAATTAATCAAAAAGGCCTTACCCTAGATGATGGCCCTGTCTCCTTGAAGATTGTTAGAGCCTGCAGCTTGAGCCTAGGGGCAAGTTCTGGTACGTGGTTTCTTGTCACTGTTCGCGAAGGACGTAACAGACTTGTACGTCGGGTCTTTGAGTCTTTAAACACCAAGGTTGTCAGGCTTATCAGGCTATCTTACGGAGGACTACACCTTCCTGAAAAACTCAAGCCAGGCAAAATCATGCAGGTTCCAAGTCAAGAAGTGAAAAGACTTAAAAAAATTGTTCAACTAGTTGATACTAATAAACAAAAAAGCAAAACCACCAAAAGCACTAGCACTTAAGATGAACTTCTTGTGCCTCACCTTTCCTTTGGCTAAGTTTTCTCAATCTTTCGCTGGCAAAACTTGGTTTTTTCTGCTAGGTACTAGAGCAGACTGTAAAAGCTTGCCCGTAGGGTCGCAAAATAGGCTGTAGTTTCCCCCAAAAAAAGAAAGAAAGCTTTCTTGTTTTTTTAAGTACCCCCTACAAAAGCTGGCCCTAAAAATAGGGTCAAAAAAACGTGGAAACAATGCGTGTATGTTCAAAAACATACTTGTTCGAACTTTCGTTTGCGACAAAAAACCTTAAGCAGAAGCTAAGGCGATAGCTGAGTAGACAAAGGGGTGATATAATTGACACATAAAGCAAAAAATAAATTCCATTAACTTGTAACCACTACGGAAGAAAAGTTGAAACCATGAAAGACGATAATTTTTTTACGAGAAACACCGACGACGCAAACCAACTGAAAATCCATTTTGTTCGCGGCAAAGGCAAACCCATTTCTCTTGATTACTTTTTGTTTACCTGCGCAGAAGAAGAAAGAACGGTAAAGTCTTCAACGGCAAGTATTCTTATCCAACGCAGAAGGTGCCAAACTCTCCTAGAAAAAGATGAGGACCAAGCTCTTAAACTTAGTACCAGCCTCCAAAAGCTCTTCGAATGGTATAGCAATCAGTATCCCCAGCTTAGCTCTGATGTTGTTTTAGACTACAAAACCCATGGACACATCCTACAAGAATTTGTTCTGTTAAAAGCTGATATGGATTTTTTGATTAGAAAGTCTTTTAAAATCATCCCAGAAAGAACTACAGAGCAAACAAAATTTGATTGGTCTCTAGTGGATAACCTTATTAAAGAGCATTTCCCTACATATAGCTCTTACATGATTAGCTACTTAAACTGGTGTTACGTTCAAAAACCTAAAGAGGATCATCTCGACCTACGAAGTGTTCCACCAGTTGGAAAATACATAAAGCTACTGAAAAGACACAAGGAAGAAAAGCCTAAAGCACCAAACGAGCCAACAATAAAAAAAAATAACCAAGGGTCAGATGAAGCCTCAGAAAAACTTGCTTTAAAAGAAGTTTCTGACTCTCTAGAAAAAATGCGACAAGACTCATCTCTTAAAGTTATAACACTTGAAGCACAAAATAGCTTCATTCGACGTATTCAACATAAAGCAGTTATGGAAAGCAATGAATTTGTGTCTCACTCAATAGGGGAGCCACCCAATAGAACTTTACAAATAAAACGTAAATAGGAAAAAATATTCAATGTCACATAGGTTTTAGATCTAACTGTGAAAAAAAATCTTCAACCAACTTACGATCAGAAAGTTTAAATTTTTGTCCCTTGACTTCTTGAAAACATTCATGACCTTTACCAACAATCAACACCGTATCTCCCGCTTTAGCTAAGCTAAGAGCTTTATAAATTGCTTTTTTCCTATCTTCTTCAATTCTTACTAAGTCTGGTTTCTGAAAACCTTTAAGAATATCTTTAATGATTATTTTGGGGTCTTCGTTTCTTGGGTTGTCAGAGGTAAGAATAATATTTTGACAAAAAATCTCTGCAACTTGAGCCATTTCAGCTCTCTTACCAACATCTCTGTCCCCCCCACAACCAAAAACAAGCCACAAGCCACCAGTATAAGTTCCCCTCAGACTTTTTAGCAGCTTGCTTAATCCATCCGGTGTATGAGCAAAGTCTACGTAAACCTCAAGAGACTTCTGTGAACCTCCAACTTTTTCCATTCTCCCTGGAATCTGTGGCAACTGGTGAAAAGGAAAGCTAGAGTCCAAATGAACGAATTTACTGGCTAAAAGTAGGGCACAAACAAAATTATCGTGATTGTACTTACCTCGATAAGGAAGTGTTTTCAGATCCTTAGCACTCAAGTTTTTACTAAACGACAAGTGCTCGTTAAATTTTTCGTCTTCCATATCATAGAAAAAAACTTTTTGTTTTAAAGATGAAAAAAAACCTTTCTCTTTAGCTTCCAAGTCCTTGTGGATAAAAACTGTGGCATTATTTTTTAGGTGTCGGGTGAAAAGAATTTTTTTACTTTCCCAGTAATCTTCCATTGTCTTGTGATAATCAAGATGGTCTCGAGAAAAGCTTGTCATCGCAGCCCCATCAAATAAAATAGGCCCGAGCTTTTCTTGTTTTAAAGCATGAGAAGATACCTCAATAACACAAAAATCATATTCTTGCTGACAAGCAGAGCGAAGCATAGGGAACAAAACATCGGGATCAGGGGTTGTGTGAGAAAATTCATTTTCTTGCTTTAAAGAGGACCCTAATGTACCAATATAAAATGCTTTTTTACCACAAGCCCGCAAGACATGTGTGAGCATCCAAGCTACACTTGTTTTACCGTTTGTGCCTGTAATAGCCAAAATCTTCATGTTTTTTTCTTGTTGACCACAAAGAAAAGACTCTGCATAACTCCACGCTTTACGTGAGCTTGTAAGCTCTACCCACGAAACCCCTTCTTGATGTAAGAAGTCACCAAGCTTCTTTTGATCTTCAACGATAAAATGCCTTACTCCTTTTTTGTACAAGCTTTGAATCAAACTATGAGAGTCGAACTGAGTACCTTTCATTGCAAGGAAGGCATCTCCAGCCTGCACTGTGGAACTCTTGACACAAATCCTTTGGTTCCATGAGGTACTGCTTTTTCTTGGACAATAACTTTGAACTAATGAAGCTTTTTTTAAGTGCTCCACAAGGGCGTTCCAAGAAATATTATTCTGCTGATTTTTCTTCATAACGGTCCACAACTAAACTGTCTTCATTCTCTTCTTTTGTGAGATCTTCGGCTACATTTAAGTATTTCAATGCCTGCTCGGCTATTTCTTTAAAAACTGGCGCGGCTCGAAGACCTCCATAATAGGGTTTTTTTGCTGGTTCGTCGATAACCACATAGATAACAAGGTGGGGATCAAAAGCAGGAGCAAAACCAATAAAACTTGCAAGCCGCTTGTCGAGAGAATATTGCTTTTCCTTCAGATCAAATTTTTCCGAGGTGCCCGTCTTCCCCGCTGAAGAAAAACCCTGTAACTGTGATCTCTTACCTGTTCCATGAAGCACAACCTTATGAAGTATATCTTGCATGGCATCGACCGTGTGATGGGACAAGATACTTTTACGTACAGACGGTGGGGGGCCTTGAAGTATTTCACCCGAGGCGGTTTCTATACGTTCAATGACATAAGGCTCGACCACATACCCTCCGTTAGCAAAAACACTATAAGCACGAATCATCTCTAAGCCGTTAACAAGAAGCCCTTGACCAAAAGCTAGATTTGCAAAACGAATTTCTCGCCATTTGCTCCAATGATCAACACTACCAACCTTACTATTGATATTTTTTGATCCGGCTCCCAAACCAAAACTTGTATAAAGATCAAACAAAGCTTCTTTACCAAATAATCTTGCTATCTTGTAAATACAAATATTGCTTGAATGAATGATAATATCTTCAGTTGTCATAGAGGGTCTCGGGTGATCATCTCGAATAAACGTTCCAGGTGTCACCTCATAAATACCATTTTTTTCACAGTCATGTTGAGTGCTCAGATCTACTAAACCTTTTTCAAGAGCGTAACTTAACACAAGAGGCTTCATAATAGATCCCGGCTCGAAAAGATAATTTAAAGCTAAATTTTTTGTGTCTAAAATAGAAAGTTGTTCGCTATTGTTTGGGTTAAACGTAGGTCTATTTGCTAAAGCTATAATACGTCCTGTGTGAGGATCTGCGACAACAGCAAAACCCCCTTTGGCTTTTGCCTCTTTGACCCCTTTGTCCAAGGCAGTTTCTACTAACTCTTGAATCACATGATCTAAAGACAAAACAACATTTAGACCTGGGGTTTGGGGTGCTGCAGCTGAAGTATTATATAAGATGGGGGATCCTCGAGCATCTTTAAACCTTAGTTCACTTTGACGAGTCCCAGATAAATAGCTCTCAAGGTTTTTTTCTAAACCAAATAAACCAGTATTATCGATACCAACATAACCAAGAAAGTTAGATGCAGAACTTCCACCCGGGTAATAACGATCAGGCTCTAATAAGTGATGAAGACCTTTTATTTTTTGCTTTCGAACCAAGTCGAGTGTGTCATAGTCTACTCGTCTTTTAAGCCAAGCGAAGTAGTTGGTTTTCTCACTGAGGCTTTTAATTTTCTTTTTTGTAAGTTTCAAAGAA
>PASJ01000063.1 GCA_002711925.1 Pseudobdellovibrionaceae bacterium
GGACTGAAATAAAATCGATAAAATTAAACAAAATCAGCTTAAAAGAAGGATGGGTCGAGATTACAGAAAAACACGAAGCCATACTTCAAGGTATTCATATTAGTCCATATGAAAAAGGAAATATATATAACCACGAACCAAAACGCCCTAGGAAGCTCCTACTGAAAAAAAAAGAAATAAATAAAATAGCCAACCAGGTACAAGCAAAAGGGATGTCGGTTATTCCAATTAAAGTATATCTTACTCGCCAATTTGTTAAAGTAGAAATTGCTCTAGCAAAAGGGAAAAAACTTTATGATAAAAGACAAACAGACAAGAAAAAAGAAGACCAAAGATCTATAGAAAGAAGTATAAAAAAACATAATTACAACGAGTAAAACCTAACCTAAAACACCTTAATTCTTTGATCAATAACTAAGCTTAGAAAAATTCATACTCATGAAAAATCAAGGCAAAAAATGAACCAAAGAAACATTAAGCAAGAAAAAATTTGGCTCAAGTTAAAATGTAATAAAAAAATCTATCTTTTTAACACAAAAAACCTACTTCTCGTAGAACTATTCTCAAAAAATCAAATAATGAAAAAAAAAGCTCTGAGACAAACGATAGCAGTTCTTGATGCAAGTCAAAACACTCTTTCCTCTGACCCGGTGAAATTTTCCACTAACATCGAATCTATTGCATTAAATGTTATTGAAAAGTGTAATCTTTCTTGTTCCTACTGCTATGCCGATAAAGGCACATATGGACGAAGTTCGACAATGTCGTATAAAACAGCAATTTCTTCTATAAACTATTTAAGCAGATACAAAAAAAAATTTCATATTAAATTTTTTGGTGGTGAGCCTTTGCTAAACTTTAACCTCATACAAAAGGTTACAAAATGGTGCTTGAACCAAAAGAAAGAATTTTCTTTTTCCATAACAACAAATGGAACTCTAGTCAAAAAAAGTCATATTGAGTTTTTTAAAAAAAATAATTTCTCGCTCATTGTTTCATATGACGGAAAATTTCTACAAAATCAACAACGTCCACCCCAAAAAAAATCAAGTTGGAGAAAAAATAACTTCCAAGAGATTTTCAACTCAGATATTTTTAAAAGTAAAAGTCTAGTCTTACGAACAACAATTACACCAAATTATTTAAATTACTTTCCTCAAATTATTGATGAGCTAATTTTTGAAAAAAAAATAAATATTTACTACTCTAGGTCTATATCAAAGGACAAACCAGAAAGATATAATACAAAACAAATCAGACAGCTTGAATTTTTTCTCTTTGAATTTATCAATAAATGCTTTGCACGAAAAGATTTTAACTCTATATTGCTATTGAAAAATATCAGCACGATCATTCATGCTATAAATAAACGTCAAAGAAAGGAAAAATTTTGCTCTGCAGGCATAAACTATCTATCCGTATCAACTGATGGATCTTTTTATATATGCCACCGATTCACAGAACATTGTGATGCCACATTAGGTTCTGTTGAACATGGTATCAATGAAAAAAAAATAGAAAAAATATTAAACTTTCGCGAAAAACCTCCGAAAAAGTGCGCCGTTTGCTGGGCTAAAAATTTATGCTCTGGAGGTGGGTGTATGCATGAAAACAAAGTAAGTAATAACACTTTTTTCGAACCTGATAATTTAAGCTGTCAATTATTCAGGACAGAGTGTAAAGTTGCTCTAATTGCATATATACAGATACTAAAAAATGCACCACAACTACTTAAATAAAAAAAATTTATTTTACGGATTTTTCATAAGTCTCACTATTTTTATTCTATATTCAATTTATTACAAATATCAAATAAATCTTAAATTAGAAGAGTACTTCATAAATTTAAAATTCAAATTGAAACCAAATTCTAATAATTTTCAAATAAAAATCATCACAATTGATGAATCTGAAATAGAGTATTCAAAGAAAAAATATAAACTCAATAGTTTGTATAAATTGTTAGAGAGGTCAATTGAAATAATTGAAGATTTAAAGCCTAAAGTCATTGGAATATCTTTACCTAGACATTACTATAACTACAATAGTAAAGAGTTTAATAACTTTGAAAAGACACAGGTAAAAAAAGAAAAAAAAGTCATATTCGGAGTTTTTGATAAACACCGCTTAGAACCGCAAGCACAAAAAGTGCTTTTTAGTTCGAAGGAAAAAATAATTAAAGCAGACGCTCAAACTCACCGAGTTTATAGGTTAGAAACAATTTATAAATACCCTATTTTCTCATACATGGACCAATCAGCTAAAAAAACATTCCCATTCCAAGTAGCTGAAAAAGTCAATAACATAAAGATTTTTCGAACAAATCAACGAACAAAAACTGTTAATGGTAGCCAACAGTACCTAAATATCAATTACATCAATCCCAATTTAATTCAAACAACGAAAATTTCAGAAGTTTTAGATAAAAAAAACTTAAAGAATTTGAAAAACAAAATAATCTTGATCGGACACAACTCTTTCAAAGCAAGAAGCATAACACATAGAGATGGAACTTTTGCTTTCACTCCCTGGGACGCAAACAAAAAGGAAGAAAAAGATGGAACTCCACTGATTGTCATACACTCAATAATTGTACATAACCTTTTAAATAATTCTTGGTTAAAAGAAAGCTCTAATATTTCTAAATTAACACAAAATATATTATTCATGATAATATCTTTTTTTTGCGCCAAGGCTGCACCTGCTGCGGCTGTATGTTTACTTTTAACGAGTTTATTTATTCTTCTTTATTTTCAAAGTCTTTTAATGAGCTATGTGAACGTAAACATGCCTATGGCTGAAACGTTTATGCTTTCACTAGCTGTATTTATCTTTTCTTCTTACGGAGAAATTCAAAAACATATCGAAAAAAAAATTATTTTCAAAAATCAGTCTAATAGAAAAAGACAAATTTTAAATATACAAAATAATCTTCAAATAAAATTTATTAAGGGTCTACAACAGAAAACTCAAATAATGAAAAATAAATTAAATATAATTATATTTGAAAATTGTATGATTTTCAAAAAAGAAAAATTCTTTTTAGAAAAAGCACTTGAAGCTTCAAATGACTTAGATATTTACTTGGAAGGAATTCTAAAATACTTTAATTTACCAGCGTGGGAAAAGTATAAAATCTATCGAATAAAATTAAATTTAAATGACTTAGTAAAAAAAACAATCAAAAATTTTGATGATACAATTAATACAAAAAACATCAACGTTCACTTCGATTCTTGCCAGCCTAAAATAATTCACTCGGATGTTAACTTAATAGAACCAATCATATTCAACCTTGTTTCGAATGCAATAAAATACTCTTACCAATATGGAAATATCTATATAAATCTTATTACTCGAAGAAAGAGCATCTTATTTGAAGTAAGAGATGAGGGGGTGGGAATCAACAAGAAATATCATAAAATGATTTTTGAAAAATTCTACAGAATAAAAGATAGCCGCGTTTACAAAACAAAGGGCAATGGGCTCGGTCTTTATCTTTGTCAATTTTTTGCAGAAAAGTTAGATACAAAAATAATTGTAAAGTCCGAAGTTGGAAAGGGCACAATATTTTCTATCCAATTTTTTGGTTGAATTATGAGAAAAATATATAGTCAAATAAGAAATATTAATTTTCCATTTTTAGATATTTTGCTGCCTTTTAGTGGGTTTATTCTACTCGTATCTTTAATTTCTGTGATTATTTTTAGTGGTGAAAAACATAGAAAAATATCATCACTCATTGAGAATGATATTATCAACTATAATCTGAAAAGACTTGGATTTAACAACAACTTTTCAAAGAATATTTATTTAATTTCTCTGGACCCAAAAGATCTTCCCCGAAAAAACAAAAATCAAGAAAGTATTTACTTAGTCTACAAAGAAATTATTTTTTATCTATTAGAAAAAAAACCACAGCTAATTGCTGTAAATTGGGGCAATATTGAAAAAAACACTAGGCTAGTAAGTGAAATAGTGAGACAAAATAAAAAAAGATCACCTGAAACTAAAATAATTTTCGCAGTAAAACCCGAACATATTCCCAATGCTCCTAACATTTTCAACAGTAAAAATATTTCTTTTCTTGAATCAGACCCTTGTGAAAAAAAATATCAGACTTTCTGTACATATAACTTAAGCTGGAAATCATGGATGATTCAATATATTAGTGAAACAAACCAAAATGACCAAAAAATACAAAATTTTCACTCTCACAACACCCCGCGACTTCACTCAAGTTATCTCATTTACCTTAGCTTTCCTTCCATAAAAAACTTCTTAAGTAAAGAAAAACTCATTAATGCCACTATGCTAGATATGGGGAAATATTTCTTTATAGGTCCCAGTAACAAGCTTTTAGCCCAGTTAGAAAAACCTTACTCTTTTGAAAACCCGGTGTTTCTTCCGCAAAAAGGAGAAGACATTAAAACTGAATCTCACGTTTTTTGGGCAAGTTTGTATAGCTATTTCAATCATGAAAATATTATAAAAACAGCTGAACTACAAAAGACACTTTTTTTTAATATTTTATTTGTTTTATTACTTATCTTTTGCTTATGCTTATTTCGGACAGAGCTTAATCTTATAATTTTCTCGATTTTTTACTTGATAATATTTTTTTCTAACATAATGTTAATTAAGCTATTTAAAACATACACTCCAGTCTTTATTGCATTATACGCTTGCTTAATTTGTAGTATGGTACTTATCTACTCAAAGGCATTAGTGATATTTTATGAAACTTGGAAGAAAAAAATACATAAGCAAAATACCGACGATATTCTCGACTCCAAAAATAACTTTATTTCACTTGTTACACATAATCTAAACACCCCTATTGCAAAAATAATGGGAGTTCTTCAAATAATACATGAAAAAAGAAATATTGAACAAAAAAAAATTAAAGAAATCATAAAAATATCAACGGAATTAAAGCTTAACATCCAATTTAAACTTACATCTATCCATTTAGAAAAAAAAAACACCTTACATCCACCACAAATTTTTATAAATATAAAAGACACTTTAAATAATAATATTATACCACTTATCAAAAGTTTAGAATTAAATGTCACATACACTATAAACAACCCATCGAGGTACTATAAATTTTTTAGTTTAGACAAAATTTTTTTATCCATAATACTTGCACTTATTAGTATTTTTATTCACAGAAAAAAATCTCCAAATATTCACCTAAAGTTACGACAAGAAGAAAAAGAAAATTTTTTTTACGACTATTTTATTGTATCAGGCGATAAGAATAAGATAGAAGAAACGACTTTTTCTTATTTAGCAGCAGACAAAGCATGTAGTCGTGGGGCTATAAAAAATTTCACAGCCACAGAGCAAACAGCCATTGACATGCTGAGAAGAGTATTGGAAACTTATAATGGCCAATTTAATTGTAAGCTCAAAAAAAAAGAAGCTCACTTAATAGTTGTTCTTCATCATAAAAAGTAGACTTAAAGGGAAAAAATGAAAAAAAACAAACAAACTGGAAAACCTAAAAAAGCTCCTATAAAAACCAAGATATCGATAAGCTACTTAAACGCAAATCCACTTCCAACAACAGGCAAGATAAATCCCAACTCGTTATGTCGACGAACAGATTGATATTTAAATTTAAGGAAGGCTATCTTCGGAAACTTTTTTCATGATACGAAGGAGCTCTTTCGGGTATTGTGATAAAGGGACATTTTCTTTAATATACTTAGGGAAAATAATCTCCCCTGACTCGGGAGAATATAGTTTTTTATCTCCAACGACGCCCAAGAAATCTCCTTTAGAAATAAAAGAAAAATTTTTCAAACCTTCCACAAGTTTTACGTGAGAACCTTTAGGATACGGAATAACTTTATGCCATGTATAAATATCTCCTTTTGCAGAATCTTTCGCAATTTTTGAAGGAGTGGTTAAAGCACTAACAGTATGTAAAAAATGTTTTTCGACTACAGACAGACTTGCTGTCATTGTTTCAATAATTAATTGAACTTGTTTATCATCATAACCTTTTTGCCCAGATTCAAAGCTTATCCCTACACCTCCAAAAGAGTTAACATACTCGTCTGTACATAGACCATCTTTTGAGAATCCTTTGCCCCAGTGGGTAACTATGGCTAAATGAGGGTTTATGACTCTTGCAAATTTATAAGCTTGATTTGTATAAGGAAAAATATAAAAAGGCCAAATAGTGGGCTCTATCGTTTGGTGAAAATCAATTAAATAGCAAGTTTCTTGTAAAATTGTAGAAAGCTCTTTAGCACGACACTGTTCCATAGTGCTAGCTTGATCCATATGAAAAGAACGATTTAAATCAGACTCTATAAACCTTTTATTCTCAATGTAGGCTTGATAATTTCCTAAAATAAAAGCTACAGGGAAATTGAGTACCCTTTTTCCCTCTTTCAAGTCATTCAAAAAATGAAGGAAAGCGCTCACACCTGCTAACTCGTTACCATGAGTGATTGCCATAAAAGTTAGAGTAATCTTTTTAGTAGCTGGAAGGTTGAAAGTTTTTTTATGTTTTGGATAAATCATATAAGCAAAATCAGCATACTTTAGATGCCCATATTGACCATCAAGCTGTTTAACGGCTTTCAAAAAATCAGACAAAAGCTGTTGTCTACCTTCTTTTGTGTTCATAAAGATCCCAAATAATGCCTAAGATTCTTAAATCATTGACGAGTCAATCAAAACTTCGTATCGTATTATAATTGAACTCACTTCATAACACCAGCACAGAAAAAAAAGTACTTTCTTAGGAAGACAACATAATGAAGAAAAAAAATTTGCATATAACAATAGCTTTATCTTGTATATGTGCCCTTAGCGTTTTAGTAAACTGCCTACACAAAAGCCAAAAAAAAGAGAGTCTTCAATCTTTTGAGACAAAAACAGCGGAAATACAAACTAAATTACAAGAAGAGTTCAAAAACAAATTTTCAACACTCGATGACTCTTTTAGCCATGCTTGGGGACTCTTTTCAGAAGGCGGTATAGCTGGTCATGGAGATGGCCAAATATGGGTCTTCTCGAATGGTCAGGATAAATTTGAGATTTACGACGCATCCTTCAATTATTCTAGCCAAACCCGCGAGGCCAAAAAACAAATAGAAAGACCTAGCGAATCTGCTATCAAAAAATTTTTACAAGTTTCTATAAAGTCAGCTACACTTAAGGATTTTAAAGCGATTGCTTTTGATACTTTTAACTATGAATATGTGGAACTTAGAAAAACCAAGAAAGAAAACTCCATAATCACAAAAAAACGCGTTGTCATGAAAGCATTAGACGCAAACCAAGAAGCCAATAAACAATATTATGACTTAATTGCTGCATTTAAAAATCTACAACCTTAAGATTTGCAAAATTAAGCAATAAAGCTAAAACAAGGAGGGTACATCTGATTTTAGCGAAATCAATAATGCGAGGACAATAGGTATGAAAATTGGTATCTGTACAGGCGGTGGGGATTGCCCAGGCTTAAATGCAGCAATAAGAGCTCTGGTCAAATCAGCGATCAAGCACAAAGATATAGAGCTTTACGGTATAAAAAATAGCTTTAATGGCCTAAAATCACGGCCCCTATCCTATACTCAATTAAACCGCCAGTCAGTGGTCGATATATACCACAGAGGTGGTACAATCCTTGGTACCTTTAATAAAGGTGCCTATAAAGAAGAAACCAGCAATAAAGATTTAGATCTAATTTGTGAAGGCTATAATTCTCTTGAATTAGATTGTCTTATTGTCATCGGCGGAGAAGGAACTCAAAGCATTGCTCAGCAACTGATTGAAAAAAAACTCAATGTCATAGGTATCCCGAAGACGATCGATAACGATCTACCCAAAACTGAACAAACAATAGGTTTTTCTTCTTGTGTGGACTTAGTTGCTGAATCTGTACTCCGCCTTCAATCTACAGCTGAATCTCACCATAGAATTATGATACTTGAAGTAATGGGGCGCGATTCTGGTTTTATTGGACTTTACGGGGGACTTGCTGGTGGAGCTCATATTATACTTATTCCAGAAATTGCTTTTAACTATAATGCTATTTGTGAAAAAATTGATCAAAGAAGAAAACTTGGTCGCAATAACTCCGTTATTGTTGTGTCAGAGGGAGCTTACGAAGCTGGACAAGATTCTCGCCCAAAAAATCTAACTCAAAACCTCTCAAAAAATTTAGCAGAAATGACGAATATGGAAACAAGAGTTACTGTTCTTGGACACCTGCAAAGAGGAGGCGCACCAAGCCCAGAAGATCGACTTCTTGCAACAAGGTTAGGAGTCTATGCCATGAATCTGGCTATAAAAAAGACATATAATAGAATTGTGATGATTCATGAGGCGAAAACTGTCGATATTGAGTATTCAGCAATAAATAAATGGGAAAGAAAACTTGTCAGCCTAGATAATGAACTAATGCAAGCAGCTGAAGCCATAGGCATCAGCCTTGGCCGCTAAAATAAGATTCATAATCTTTTTAAATTTAAATATTTTACATTATATAATTTTACTCAGAAAACGAGAAAAACCCAGAAATCAATAGACTTTTCATGAGATTCATTATAGCCTTGCTAGCAAATTATGAGGGATTTGCAATGATTTTGCTTGATGAATCAATAAATGATGACCGACTTAGTTTTTCCAGACCAATAGACGAGAACTTCTACTTTGTTCAAGTAAAAATTGAAAGCCTCACAAAAGATGAACTCGAAAACATATCACACCTGATACGCAAGAACCTAGATAACAAAAGAGCAGAAGAGTCTATACTTACATCTATTTTACGCAGACTAAATGACTTAAGAGGCACTTACTCAACCCCTGGAAGCAGTCTCTCTCTTATCAAAAAGATTAAAGAAGATAAGACAATTGCTTGTGCAGGACTTGGACCTCTCCATGGTCTAAACTTTCGTGATGGAATAGGTGAAATAAGAGACTTGGTCGTACACTCGGAATTTAGACGCTTAGGGCTAGGAAAAAAAATTCTGGTTGAATGTATAAAACAGGCTAAAAATTTTGGTTACAAAAGACTCTACCTTGAAACAAGTCCACATATGCTTATTGCTAAAAAACTCTTTGTTACAAAAGGTTTCCGTCCTGTTCAAGCAATTCCACAAGAGAAGGTTCAGATAAATACGGAAAGCCCAAGTTATTTCCTGTTGGAAAATTTATCATCTTCAGCTTAATTTGTTTTAAGAATAAAGATTCTTCTACAGTAAATATCTTAAGCCAAGAACAACCTCAGGTACATTAAATTTAATTTGTCTATCCACATTAGAAGCATCGTTATTCACCTTCACCTCTTTTAAATTAAATTGGTAAAAGTTCCAACGTAAACCTCCTGACCCGATTAAATTTGAAGTAAACATAGAATCTAGATCAAAAGCGAAAAAATATTTAGTTCCCATAAGGGTATCAACACTCAGTTCTTTATCTCCTGTATCTGTTGTATTACTGTAATCAGCAAAGCTAACTCCCCCACCCAAGGATAGTTTACCCATTAAACTTTTAGCAAGGTAGTAGCTGTATCCAGCTTTTGCTAAAAAGCCGTAAGGTATAGTCATATCAGCTTGGGAATGCCCTGCGGCAGCATAATTATATTCCAGCCCTATTTCCCATAAGTTCCAAGACCCCAATGCCTTTTGGTATCCAAATTCTAGTAAGCCTTCGTATGCCGCGACAGGACCAGGAGCTCCATCACTCCGACTTTGTCCAAGGCCTACCTTAACCCCAAGAAAGGTAGCTGAGGTTGGAGAGAAAATTTGGGTTTCAACCGGCTTGGAATTATCATAAAGCTCTGGACTCTTTGGCGGTTTATAAACTTCAGCACTTAAGCTTGAGGTGCTAAGCAACAAAGCTATAGGGCAAAAAAATAAATTTTTTCTAGAGAAAACTTTTTTAAAAAAAAATTCCACAGTAAAACCTCACTTTTTATTATAAAAAAAACTTACTAGATATTATAATAAATAATTCAAATTTAAGGAATTGGAAATGTTTTTGAATAAAGAGATATTTTAAAATCAAAAAAATAAGACTTGCCAATTCTTTTTATTTTGATGGTATATGTTCTGTCTTTATTTTACGAATTTTAAAAAGTTTAAATATGTTAAAACGTACGTCCAAATCAATTGCATTTTTAGCTGTCTTTTCTTGTATGACAATAGTATTTGCTCTAATCCTCTTGAAAAAAAGAGTTTACTTTTTTCTAATCGGGAAAAAATTCACAAGCCACGAAGCCCATGAAATAGCAACCCAATGGGGAAAATCTCTTTTTAAAGCTATTCCTGGTTGGAAAATTAAATTCAAGGGCTTGGAAAATTTAGCAAAAGCACCAAAACCATCAATATATATAGCCAACCATGAAAGTGCGACTGACATTTTGGCTATTTATTTATTAGACTTTCAGTTTCGGTGGTTAGCGAAAAAAGAAATTTTTGCTTTTCCACTTATAGGAAAAGCGATGAAGATGTCCGGTTATATTCCGATCAAAAGAGAGGATAAAAAAAGTCGCCAAGATGCTATTAAAAAATGTGAGCTCTCTTTAGAAAACAAAGTTTCAGTGCTATTTTTCCCAGAAGGAACAAGATCAAGCCTCGGCTACCCAAAAAAGTTTAAGCTGGGAGCTTTTAAGCTTTCTAAAGAAAAAAATTACCCCATTGTTCCAATAGCATTAAAAGGAGCAGGGGGGCTTTTAAAAAAGAGCTCGCTTAGCCCTTCTAAAGCTACTGTAAAAATTAGCGTTCTACCAGCAATTTATCCTCATAACTATTCATCACTTGAAACGTACACTCAAGCAGCTCATGATATGATCTGCGACGAGCATAAAAAATTATAGAATACTTTATCAAGGAGTTTTTTTTGATTGAGGTTAAAATATTAAAAGCTTTAAAAGATAACTATGTTTACCTACTTCATGACCCACTAAGCAAACAAACAGCTGTTATTGACCCTTCAGACGAAAAAGTTGTCTTGAAAGAATTGAAGAACCTGAAAAGACAACTTAATTATATCTTTATAACACACCATCACTGGGACCACATTGGTGGAAATCTAAAATTAAAAGAAGCAACAGGGTGTCAAATTATTGGCGCAAAAAAAGACAAAATGAAAATCCCTGGAATTGATCAAATGTTAGAAGAAGGTGACTCTTTTAAATTTGGAGACACTCGAGCTGAGATCATAGAAACTCCAGGACACACCAAAGGGTCTATTTGCTGGTACTTCAAAGACGAATCCATATTGTTTACAGGTGATACTCTTTTTTCTCTTGGCTGTGGTCGTTTGTTTGAAGGAACAGCTAAACAAATGCTTGAGAGTCTTCAAAAAATAAAAAATCTTCCAACAGAAACAAAGATTTATTGTGGACATGAATACACGCTTCAGAACGCTTACTTTGCTCTTAGCTTAGATCAAGACGATCAAAATTTGAAAGATAAAATAAAAGATCTTGAAAAAATTTCAAAAGCCCAAACTCCAAGTATCCCAAGTTTTCTAAGCGAAGAACTTTTAATGAATCCTTTTTTAAAGACAGATAAACCCTCCTTACAAAAAAAAATATCACCTGAAAATTTAGAGGAATGGGAGTACTTTTCTTTGCTCAGAAAAATGAAAGATAATTACTAAAAAAATTATTTCAAACAGGCAAAACTGACTAGATATACCCGACAAAAAACAACCCTAATTTTGTCATCTTGTTAGGATATACTATATTACTGATTTTTTATTCTATTTATAAATTGATATAGATTTTTTTATTCGTATAATAAATACAGTAAATCAATTTATAAAATTAAGGGAAAAACATGAAACGTTTTTTACATACGAAGAAAATCTATTTTGCTTTTTTTTCCATTTTATCTTTTATGCTAGGTCAATCCTACCTTGCTTTTGCATCAGAGGATAGGGCTCAATCATTTATAAACAACACAATCAATACCATCAATAGTTATTGGGGAAGCTTTCTTTTTTGGAATGGGCACCCTTTGAAACTACCTCTTATCCTAGTGATTATGGCTTTTGGTGGCGTATTTTTTACATTCCGCTATTGGTTTGTGAACTTGACTCTATTTAAACATGCTTTAGAGATAGTAAGTGGCAAATACGACAAAAAAGAAGATCAAGGAGAAATTACCCATTTTCAAGCGTTAACATCAGCATTATCAGCAACAGTTGGGCTAGGAAATATTGCTGGAGTAGCAGTTGCAATTTCTCTTGGTGGACCTGGAGCTGTCTTCTGGTTATGGATCGTCGCTTTTTTTGGAATGAGTATGAAGTTTTCCTCCTGCACTTTTGCACAACTACATCGAATCCTTCATAGTGACGGTAAAGTCCTTGGTGGCCCAATGGTATACCTAGACCAAGGCTTTAAATCACAACTACCAAATTTACATTTTTTGGGTAAATTTTTTGCTGTACTTTTTGCTACTTTTACTATTGGAGCCTCACTTGGTGGTGGAAATATGTTTCAAGGGAATCAAACTTTTGAAATTCTCGTAAGCCAGTTTCCTAGCTTAGAAAATACCAACTGGATCGTTGGTATTGTCCTGGCCGTTCTCGTTGGGATTGTTATTATTGGTGGGATACAAAGAATCGGAGATGTTACTAGTCGTCTTGTCCCTTTTATGTGTGGATTTTACTGTCTTGGTTGCTTGATGATAATCATTTCAAATGTTGAACTTGTACCTCATCTTTTAGGTCAGATATTTTATCAGGCCTTCTCTCCTGATGCCATGTGGGCTGGAGGATTTATAGGGGTATTAACTCAAGGAGTCAAAAGAGCATCCTTTTCAAATGAAGCTGGTTTAGGTTCTGCTGCTATTGCTCATGCTGCAGCAAAAACAGATAAACCTATACGTGAAGGCCTTGTAGCTATGCTTGAGCCTTTTATAGATACACACCTTGTTTGTACAATGACAGCTTTGAGCATTCTGATAACAAATGCACACTTAGAACCAGCTTTAGCAGGAAAAGGAGCAGCGATAACTGCTCAAGCTTTTTCGAGTCTAGGTTCCTTTATGCCTATGCTACTTGCTCTAGCTACGGCTATTTTTGCGTACTCAACCATGATCTCCTGGTCATACTATGGAGAAAAAGGTTGTGAGTATCTTTTCGGAAGAAGTTCTATACCTTACTACCAAGTCGTCTATGTCTTTTGTGTTGTTTTAGGCCCTGTAGCCTCTTTAGAAAATGTCATTGAATTTTCTGATCTTATGCTTTTAAGTATGGCTTTTCCGAATATTATCGGTATGGTTTTTCTTTCGAAAAAAATTAAGAGCCTTCTTGAAGAATATAAGAATGAAAGAAAATTAACCGGACCGTAAGTTAGAGATACTTTTCGATCATATTTAAAGCGTAACCTCGAGCTCCTTTATCTTTAGGTCCAATCATGACAAGTCCACAATTTCTTTTAACAAATAATCTTTCAGCACAAGACATAATTTGATTTTTTGTCATATTTTTAATTTTATCACAAAGAAGATCAAGTTTTGGATCTTTCTTAATAAAATAACTTCTTGCTACGTAGTGCATATAAGATTCTTTATCATACGTTAAAGTACTTAATCTCATAAGACTTCTAACTTTTGCTCTCTCTAGCTCTTCATCAGTTATTTTGTTTTTTGATAAGTTACTTAGAATTTTTAACAGCTCAGGTAAAAATAAATGAAACATACTTGTTTCTGTGGAAGAATAAATAGAAAAAGTACCTGAATCATTATACGAACACACTGACGAATCTATATCGTAAACAAGACCTTTTTCTTCACGGATGCGATAAGACAATCGAGACATATAACCATCAGACAGTAAACTATCTAAGATAGAATAAACGGGATAATCTTGATCCCATTCATTCTGGCAAGGAAAAATCATATGGACCTGATACTGATTATCAGGGTGTTCAATTAAAGAAACTTTAGGTCCGACAAAATTAGGAAGAATTTCCTTTTTTCTTGTAATCGTTTTCATTTCTTCTAAGAGAGAAAACTTTTCATCTATCTTAGGAATCCAATCTTTGGCTTCATCTGGGCCTGATAATGTCAAGAGCATATTTGACGAGACGTAAAAACTTTTATAATAGAAAGCAAGATCATCAAAACTTAGACTTTCAATAGAATCTTTTGTTCCCGTTATAGGTCTCGATAAGGTTGAAGACGGCCACAATAACTTTAACGCTTGATGATCAGAATCAATGAGATGACCCAAGTGATTTAGATCATCTTCAATTTCTCTTAAGACAATCTGTCTTTCTTTTTCAATACCTTCAAATTGAGGGTAAAAGAGAAAATCGTAAAAAAGATCAACAATATTGTGTGAATTTTTTGTGTATAACCCTGAAAAAGAATAATCAGTTGTTTCATAACCTGTAGATGCGTTCCAATCTCCTGCATATTTTTCAAAAGCGGTTGCAAGTCTTTTAAAATCAGGATAATTTTTTGAACCACGAAACATCATGTGTTCAAGAAAATGAGAGATACCTGAATGTTTCTTTTCTTCATCTCGAACACCTACGTTAAAAAAGGTATTAAATGAAATTTTTTTATTATTTTTTTGAGGAAAAAAAAAGAGTTCTATACCATTTGAAAGTTTATAAGTTTCAAAGTTACTCTCATATGTAAACGACTCATAAATCATTAACTATTTGTCCTTCTGTGTTATACGGTCCTACTTAATAGTTTTTGAGTAAGACTAATTAAATTTTCTCTTGCATCTGATGGAGGAAAATTTGTTTCAAGAATTTCAACTGCATTTTTTGTTTCTGCTCTTGCTTTTAGCTTAACATAATTTATCACATCATACTTCTCAGCTAGAGTCATAAAAAACAACAAACTTTTCTTATCCATATTCCCCTCTTTAATCAAAGGGTAAAGACGATCTTTTTCTTCTTTGTTGGAGCTTGCTAAAATATGTATGACAGGCAAAGTTACTCGCCCTTCTCTTATATCAGAAAAATTTTCTTTTCCAAAATCTTTGTGACAAGTTTGCAGATCAAGGGCGTCATCTAAAATCTGAAAAGCAATACCCAATTTTTCTCCGAATTGTTTTAAAGCCTGACATTTTTCATGAGAGATTTGGGCTAGAAGTCCGGACACTTTACAAACTGCACCGAGTAAAACTCCTGTTTTCATCTTTATGATTTCAAGATATGTGCTTTCGTTAATATCTGCGTTAAAAGCATTTTCTAGCTGTAACAACTCACCATCGGTCATGTCCCTAATTGCACCAGCAAAACTTGTTACAATTTCCAAATTATCAGCTTCTGCCATGATTTCACTAGCACGAGCATAAATCAAATCGCCAACTAAAATTGCAGATTTATCACCCCAGACCGTATTTGCTGAAGCACGCCCCCTGCGTAAGGTGCTGTTATCAATAACATCATCGTGTAAAAGACTAGCAGTATGAATGTACTCAGCCACAACCGCCATAGATAACAAATGCTTACCACTATAACCAAGCATTTTAGCAACAAGAAAAAACAAAGCAGGTCTGATGCGTTTTGATTTCGAAGAAAAAATATGATCCGCTAAACTTGCTGCTGTTTCTGATTTTAAAGTTAATTTTTCTACAAGACTCCTGTCTAAATCCAACATTTGATCATTAATACTATTTAAAAAATTTAATTTTATCGGCAGATTAAATGAATTTTCAGACTTTGTCACAGCTGGAACCATACTTGACTCTTTCTCCATTATTGTCATACTTATTGTTATTTCTTTTTCCTGCAAAAATAAACACTTACAATATGAACTAAGACTCCTCTGTACCAAGCTTATGTTAAGCACTTGCCATTTTTGGCAGTTTTTGCTATGTTTATTAAGCTAGAATCCCAGCTTCTATTGATACCTTATCCTACTGCTCGGGATCAATAAACTATTACAATGATTTTTTGGGAACTCCACTATGACAAGTAAATTGTCCGAAGAATTAGATTTGGCTATTTATGAACGCGGGTATCAAAGCTTTTTACTCAAGCGCAGAAAAAAAAACCCACTATTCAATAATAATTTGGATTCTTTCCATAAAGCTTTAGCATCAGATAATCCGCAAGAAGAAATTCAAAGTATTGATCCTCAAAGCCTTTACTATTCCATAAAAAATTGTAGCCCAGAGACACAAATTGCTACCCTTCCTCTCATCAGTAAAGATCAGCTCACAAGACTTTTCGATTATGATGTTTGGACAGACAATAGTTTAAATATAAAAAGAGTTTGCTCGTGGCTTAGCTTACTGAAACAATCTAGCGCCACCGATATGCTCCGAAAATTTAATCAGCTAGAAGAGGAGTATCGACTCGCCATTCTTAGCCCTTTGGTTCAGTTTATAACGCAAGAAGAGTTTGAAAAGTTGGGTGAACAGGAACAAGACACCCTATTTAGTTTGCCTGGGGAAGAAATTTTTTATAAAATTACAACAGATGATAAAGAAATCCAACAGACAATTCAGAGTATTATAGAAACAGCTATGGGCACAGATATGAACTATACAATTTCTCTTCTTGCTCATGCATCTTACCTCTCTTCTATTGAATCTGAAGAATTAATTGCTCGTTTTAGAAGAGCTCGAATGGAAGAAGACGGTTTTGTTACATATGAAGAAAGCCTTGGTTTTTTTAAACCTATAAATACAGACCATCTCATTGAAAAGTGGAAAAAGGAAAGTACAAATACTAGCTCCTTACTCACAAAAAAAGAAGATAATTTTCTAGAAACAGTTATTAAGCATATTAGCAGAACAGACTGTACCGCTTTTGAAAATATCGAGAAAAGCATGACACAAACAATGAATGCTCTATGTTCTGTTAGCCAAATAGAATCTTCTGATCTGTCAAATTTAGAAACTATTTATGAGTATGCAAGAGGCTCTATAAACCTAGCTCTTGAGTTCTTATCGAATAAAAATATTGATATAGCTTGTGAAATTTTAAAGAAAGAATATACAAAAAGCCTATTTTGTTTTTCAGCAAGTATGTACAATGATTTACGGAAACATTTTATCCAAAATTTGGAAAAATTTACAAATCTTCCAAGCAATAAACTTAAAGATTATCTATACAAACAAAAGAATGGGCAAATTCTAAAATGGTTTGATACAAACGGCCTAGAATATTTTGGTTTTGAAAGAAACGAAACACTCAAAGGTTTATTTAATAGATTTCCAGTTGTTCCTTTTCCAGAAAATACTGGTGAAAAGTTAAAATTTAAAGTTTTAAGTACACTAGAAGACTACGAAAAACTTGTCAGTTTAGTAAACACAAACAGTGCTTTACTTTACCTCTCATTTTCATCAAACACACCTTTATCCAAAACAACGAGTCTTGACAAAATTATTCAAAATGCATCGATACAAGCAATATGCGGCAATGAGTTTAAGAATGATCCTATTAGACAAGAACAGGTCGAAAAAATCAACAATATGGATCAAGACCTGTGGCAAAAAAGTAAAACATTTTTACTTTCATCCATAAATATTTTACTCAACAAAGACCAAATAAGTGAAGCAAGAGAAAGCTATGTTTTTTCAAAATATCGTAACACACCAGACAATTATGTTTTTCTAACGGTCAAGGAAATAGAAAATTTATTAAATGAAGTACAAAAAATAAAAACCTTTGAGTTTGACACTTTGAGAAACTCACACAGCCTGAAAGATTAATATGAATTTAGAAGATAAGAAAAAGATAAAATCTCGCTTGAGTGGGGAAGAACTAGAAAAACTAACCCAAATCTTAAACTTAAAATACGCTCATATTAGCGGTGAAAGATTTTTTACTATCGAAGACGAGAACTCTGCAGATGTTATTTTAATGCGAGTTATTCTAAAGAACACTAAAGAGTCTTTCTACTACCCTGTTGAAGGAAGAATCAAAAAAGACGGTTTAACTATTCCAGCAAAAGAAGCCGCGCTATGTTTAATTGATTATATTGATTACTACTTCGATGAGTTCTTCCAAACAAAAGAAGAAACGACATTACCAATTGACTGGCACGACTTTTCTTACGAAGGCTTAAGCTTCCAGCTACGCGGACAAGTCATAAATCGCCATAGCGAGAAACTAGCTGACGGAATTCTTAAACACTAATCAACAGTTTTCTCTTTCAAGTAAGGATAGCTTTCAAGATAAACAGAAAGCTTATCTAAAACTTTTATCCCTTCTTTTTCTGTTATTTCATCGTCTTCAATCACTGATTGTATTTGATTCTTATAGCTTTGAATCATATCGTCAAGTTCATAGTTTCGACAAACAAGAAGCTCTTTAATAGGATCACCACTTGTTGTTTTTGAAATTTCCCACGACCCATTATCTTTTACAAAAACTTCAACCTCATTTATAGCACCAAATAAATTATGCTCATTAGCTAAGCTTTCTTGATAAGCTCCAACAAGAAAAAAACCAAGATAGTAAGGATCACCATTTGGAGCGTGGAGATTAACGGTGGGCATTTCTTTTCTTTCCCCAACAAACCTTTCTAAGCAACCATCTGAATCGCATGTTATGTCTACAATCTTAGCTCTATGAATAGCTTTTTCTCCATGACGAGACAACGGAAGCACAGGAAAAAGCTGATCGATTGCCCAAGCGTCAGGGATGGATTGAAATATGGAAAAATTAGCTAAATACTTTGAAACATTCAGCTTTTGCAAAGAAAGAAACTCTTCTGAAGGATGCTTTTGAAAAGATGAAAGGTGTAAAGCCTTGGCACAAATACGACTGTAGAGTTCTTCGGCAAGTGCTCGTTCTTGTAAATTTAAATACCCAAGATTAAATAGAGAAAAAAGATCGTCGTGATACTCGATAGCATCATGGTAGTATTCAGAAAAATTTTGTGAAGACATATTTTCTAAAATATAGCTCAACTCTTTTATATATTTATGAACATCTTTTGAAAAATTTGAATTATTATTTTTTAAAGGTAGGTCGAATCGGTCATGAACTTGAACCTCACGAATGTCTGTAACTATTACCGAATGATAAGCAGCAATCACACGTCCAGACTCAGTTATAATATCTGGATTGGGAACATTTTCATTTTTACAAACATCACCGATAACATATACCGCATCATTAGCAAACTCTTGTAAGCTATAGTTTACACTTGATTGAGAATTAGAGCGACTCCCTTCGTAGTCGACTCCAACTCCTCCACCAATATTGAGATACTTAGGTGAAAACCCTAATTTATAAACTTTAGCATAGACTTGAGCAGCTTCACGTAAAGCATTTTTAAAGCGCTTAATAGCAGTAATTTGTGAGCCCACATGAAAATGAAGCATCTGAAATCTATTTTTGATTTTTGAGTTTGATAAAAGGTCTAAAGATCTTAATAATTCAGCTGTTGTCAAACCAAACTTAGACTCAGCTCCAGAAGATTTTTGCCACTTCCCAGAACCTTTACTGTACATCCTCATCCTAAATCCAATAGCAGGAATACACTCTTCAACCAGCTTAGACTTTTCTGCTTCTTTTATTATTCGCTCGAGCTCATCAGGTCCTTCGACAACAATAATAAGCCTTCTTTTCATCGATGCTGCTGTGAAAGCCATTTCGATAAACTCTTTGTCCTTAAAACCATTACAAATTAAAAGTGAGTCTTTACTGAGCTTATAACTCAAAGCTGCCATCAACTCTGTTTTACTGCCAACCTCAAGTCCCCAGTTTAAATCTTTTCCGCAAGAAACGATGGAGTCAATAAACTCGCGTCTTTGATTCACTTTAAAAGGAAAAACTCCTTGGTAAGACCCTGAGTAAGAGAACTCTTTAATAGAGTTTTGAAAAGCTGAAAACATCTGATTTAACTGTGATTTAACAACTTGTGGAAACCTCAAAATAAGTGGAGTTGACACTTTTATACTCTTAGCTTTTTCCACAATTTGTGGTAGAGAAACTGAAAATTTTTTATCCCCAGTTGGTGAACAAACGATATCTCCATCTGAGTTGATGGAAAAGTACCCAGCTCCCCAAGCTTCAATGCCACTTTTTTCAATGACTTCCTGTAGTTGCCATAGATTCATCATAAAACTCAAAGCCCTCGACAGTTAAAAATAAGATAAGACTGGACAGCAATGAGCAGAGTAACTAATATTACTACTTGTCTACACCGACTGATCCTTGCTAAAAGCTTGAAACTTTATAGCAGAAAAAATAGGTTAAATCATGAAAATTTTTTCTGGAGCACTTAAAGGGACAAAGTTAAAAATCCCAAAGGGCAGCTCCACACGCCCAACCAGTGCTAAAGTTAGAGAGGCTGCTTTAAATTTTTTGCGTCCATATATCCAAGATTCTAACTTTATTGATATATTTTCAGGTAGCGGAGCAGTTGGTATAGAAGCTCTTAGTAACGGAGCAGACTGTGTGACTTTCATAGAAAACAATAAAAATGCTTACAGCACACTCCTTGAAAATATAAGTCTTGCTCAACAACGACTAAAGCGGCAAGAAATAACTCAACCGACAGAGTGTTTCAACAAAGATTTAAAGAAAATTTGGTCTCAGCTCAAATCTCAAAAGCCTTTTGATATTATTTGGGCAGATCCTCCCTATCAAGATTCTCTCGATTGGCTTAGTTTTTTCTCTGATAAACTCGACGAAATATCTAGTCAAGAAGCTGTTTTTATTATGGAAACATCAAGTGGTTTAGAGAGTAAAATCGAGATTTCAAATACAAATTGGGTGATCTTAAGACAAAAAAAATATGGTTCTGTACTCATAACAATTTGGCAAAAACAAGAAGAAAAAAGGAGTCACCTGTGAGCACAAAAGCAAATGTTGCTGGTTATCTCGGAACCTTTGATCCTTTCACATGCGGACATCTTGATGTTGTCGAGAGAGCCAGTAAAATTTTTTCGAAACTTATTATTGGTGTTGGTAAAAATCACCGCAAAAAGACTCTCTTTAATGCCGACGAACGAAGAGATATGCTTCAAGAAATTTGTAAAAAATTTATGAATGTAGAAGTCAAGACCTTCGAAGGCCTTGCTGTGGAGTTTGCTAAGGTCAACCAAATCTCAGTGATGGTGAGAGGTATAAGGACGGAAGCTGATTATGTTTACGAGATGCAAATGGCAATGATGAATCATATTTTATCTGATCAAATTGAAACCATTTTTATCCCGACTAAACAAAGTCTTAGCCATATTTCATCATCCTTAGTCAAAGAGGTTTCTGCTTTGGGAGGCGATGTTTCTTCATTAGTTCCTCCAGTAATAAAGCAAAGATTGGAAAAAAAATAATTTTATACTCCCTTTCAATTAAATCATTTATCTACATAAGAGTAACTTGAAAACTTAAGTATAAATTTGTCGTAACCCCCTCGTTTGAACTTAACTTGAAAAAGGGGGAAAAAATGGGAAGATCCTTTAATATAAAAGTTCCATCAGTTTTTTCACTTTCAGTTGTATACTCTAACCCTCCAACAAGAAACTCCTCGTTAAGAGGTATTCTTACCTGACTTTTGAGTTGATTAGATTGAAAACTCTCACGAGAAGACTTAGAGGGACTTTTTAAAAGCATATCATAATTTAGTAGGATATTGCCCTTTGATGAAGGAGTAATTATAAAATGTACCTTTAATCCATAATCTTTCCAAACAAGACTTAGTGATTTGTCAACCCCATAACGGTGATCAACTTTATAAAAAGGTATCTCTCCACCAGTTTTAGTATATGATTTGTAACCGGATTGAACTTGTAACACTGGTTTTGCAACCACATGGACTTTCTTATTTAGCTGGAAGAGCTTAATTTTTTTTCTTAAGGTATCTGTTATTTTCAGTGTTGAAGATCTCAAAACTGAATCGAACAAACCTTCAAAACCAAGCTGTTTAGCAACAGCCTGTTCGAAGGAAACAACTTTTATACGAACCTTATAATAGGTCCTATTGAAAATCTGTTGACAAGTAAAAAGTACTTTCTTTTTAACCTGTAAGAAATCTGACAAAGTACGTTCTAGCTTGTTTATATTAATTTGATCTGTGGTTTCATCACAAAGACTTTTAATGAGAACGACCCCATCGCTCCTAAGAATATCTACATGGTGTTCTTTACCTATTATTTTTTTTATTCTATTAATAATATTTGCTTTACCAGAAGCAGATAATCGTACGTTAAAGTAACATAATATTTTCTGCGAACATAAAGTTTTAATCTTGTGGAACTCATTTAAACTATCAACTTCTCCTTCGATGGACTTGTTTTCAATATTACATATTATTCTTTCTTTTTGGCAAGGTATCTTGTCGAAAAAAAGTTGTTGCTTTGAACTAGTTTTTTTTTTTTTACAAAAAAGAAAATTCTTTTTTCTTTTTGATATTTTTCACTAAAATATGAAATTATGACGAAACCTTCTTTATGCCCTGTGACTTGCCATTTTTTCTCTTTATTTAAATAAAAAATATCAATAACTCCTTTACGCGAAACATTTATTTCACTAAGAGATGTATCGTTTAAAATCAAGGTTTGTCCTATGAATATTTCACGCTCCTCTTGAGCCGTTAAAATATAACTAGAAAAAAAAATAAATAGGAAAAATGAATTTTTTTTAATACTTTGAACCATAAGAGACCTTTGGCTCCTTTTGACAAGGTTTATAGTCAAATGCTTGTTCTCTGGAAAGAATCAAATAGAGATCTTTTTCTTTTCCAAGAAAAGCTTTCAAATACCTTTGGTGTTTTGTTTTTTTTAGACTCAATGTTGGAACACCATCTAAACTATGAATATTAAGATCATCACGCCAACTGTAAAGACAAAATATTTTAGGATTTAACGAATCTTTTTTCAGCAGAAAAATCGGATCTCCTACTAAGAATAGTTTATCGCTAAAATTAAAAAATTTACTCTTTTGAATAGGTAAATAAATACTATTAAAATTTTTTTTCCTATACACAGGAGGTGACTGATGACTTGCATTATTAATGATAACTCCTAAAATTATACAAGTTAAATGTGATATAAATGGCGAAACATTTCCAAAACTTACAGACATAAACCCCTTTTACCTGTTTCTGACTTAAAAGGTAGTTTTTGAAGATCTATTTTGTGTTTAAAGATAAACCAACATATTGCTTGTGGGAAAATGTTAGGGTTTCGACCCTTACCCTGATAATCAATTTCTGGAGCTAAACATTTTTTCATTTTTTTTTCTTTAAGATATGAATCTATTGTTTGAGGACAGTCTGGATGAGAAAAATCGTCAAGTGATCCTTTTAAAATCTTATCCATAAAATTTAAAGAAAATAAAAATAAGGTAGAAAAAAAAAGAAAAGAATAAAAAGCACCAAGCATAAAAGTATCTCTTACTATGGGTAATACAAAAATTTCGTACCCCAGTTTGGCCACCAAAGGGGGTTGTTACCTTTGTTTTGGATAAAAACTCCGGTTTGAATGGAAGGATAGTATCTATTCAAACAGATTTTTTTTCCTAGATCAAAATGAAAAGAATTTTTAACTTGGGTGAATGATTTTTGTAGAATATTTTTTTTATTAGGAAAATATAAAGTAAGATAATTTTTTGCATACTCAAGATTTAAAATTAACGCTTTTTCACGGGCGCAATTTAAAACCAAAAACTCTGCTTTTTTCATGCTTTCATACTTTTTTTTTATTTTGACAAGTCGATCAAAAGAACGAAGAAATATTGTCAGTGAAAAAACAAAAAACAAAAAACCTATCAAAGTATGAAGTGTCATTGACATATTTCACTCAAATTTA
>PASJ01000064.1 GCA_002711925.1 Pseudobdellovibrionaceae bacterium
AAGAAATAAAGTTGAAAGATTAATTTTAAATTTTTTAATAAAAAATAAAAAAATTCCCGAATGCGATGAGCTTATTGATTTTTAAAAAAGAGATAAAATAACTATTGTGTGGGCTATAATTATTTCAATTTATATTTTGAAAACCCTTTTCACTTTTGTTCCATAAAATTGATGACGAATGTTACAATCACAAATAACTTCAAGAATTTGACTCGAATCAAATGTGATAAAAAATTTTCTTCCTATGACACCGCACATCTTTAAGGACTGTGCTTATCCTACCGAAAGTAAATCTACTTTCTACACTTTTAAAACAACTAGGCCTACAAGCAATATATTGAAAGACATGAGAAACAAACCAGAAAACATAGTAAAATATTTTTCAAAACAAGCTCAACTCATCAGATTAAGGCGGAAACTATAGCAAAAATACCCAAGCTCCAACAAAAAAATAAATTTTCTCGTTCTATTGATTCTTTAATACATATAAAAAAACCTAATATTATAATTTTTATAATAAAAATTACATTGTCAATTCAATAAACAACTCAAAAAAAATCTTGTGATAAAAATGATAAATATCACAAGACTTTAATCAATTAGAATGATAGAGTAAATTATCTAATAACGTTGTGTTTTTATTAAAATCGTTATTTCAATATGTCTCTATATAGATACATCTAATTATTTTTTCTCATATTGCAAGGAGGGCATAAGGTGTTCTCAAAAAAAAAGCCAAAACGTAAGCGAAGGACTCATTTTGATAGTGAATTTACAGGTAAAAAACCTAAATCAAAAATTCAAAAGCCAATTTTTTCTGGAAAGCTTAAACAATTAAAAGAATCAACAACAGATTTTTTAAATGAATTTAATCAAGTGACTAAACCACAAGTTGTTGACGCACAGGAAATTATAGACCTTGACCCTTGGCAAAAAGAAGCGCTAGAAGCACTAAGAATGGGACTTAATATCGTCATTGATGCGCCCACAACTTCTGGCAAAACGAAGGTTGCGGAAAAATTTTTTGCTGAAAATCTTAAAGAAAAAGGATTCAAGGCTTGCTATACATGTCCAGTAAAAAGTTTATCAAATGATAAACTCAAAGAATTTCAAATTTTATTTGGCAAGGAAAACGTTGGAATAGCCACAGGTGATATTAAAGAAAATTTATCGGCACCACTTATTGTTTCAACACTTGAAACCTACCGCAACTCACTACTTGGAACAGAACCACAACTTGATCGATCTATTGTCATTTTTGATGAGTATCACTTTCTACAAGATCAATCTAGAGGCAAGGCTTGGGAAGAGGCTATCATCTTGACACCAAACAATTGTCAAGTCGTGCTGATGTCAGCTTCTGTCGATAATCCAGGAGAGTTTGTTCTGTGGCTGGAAAAAATAACCAAACGTGAAACAAAACAGATTACTGTGGAAAATAGACCCGTACCTTTAACAAATTTCGTATGGTTAGAAAACTCATGGATACTAGCAGATAAATTACCAAGCCGACTTCGAAGAAAAGATAAAGCTCAAATGAAAGAAATACCGACCAAAGAGCTAACACGATCTGCTAAATCACTGATCGACCTAAATCTTTCTCCTTGCTTGATATATTGTAGTACAAGACTTGATTGCGTAAAAATTTCGCGTATCATCTGCCGTGACCTAAGAAGACTACGAAAAGAGGAAGCAAGACCAATTGTTGAAGAATTAAAAAAAATTGAAATTGAAAAAGGCCAACTTTATGATTTAGACGATCAACTGTTTGAAAGCGTTAGCCTCTACGGTGTTTGTTACCATCATTCAGGCTTAACTCCTCAAAGTAGATTTGTTATTGAACATCTTTTAAAAAAAGGGCTTATACGAATTTGTTGCGCAACTATGGGACTTAGCCTTGGGGTTAATTTTTCAGTAAAATCAACTCTTATCAGTAGTTTTACTCGTCCTGGAAACTTTGGTTTAGACTTTTATGAACCAACTGAAATCCTACAAATGACCGGTCGGGCTGGAAGGAGGGGTCGAGACCCAATGGGTTTTAACTTGTGGCCTTCACTTGCTGCCTATAATTTTTTTGCGAACCCGAAAAGACAAGATTGCCTGTCGAGTCTGCGCTGTGATACGAATACAATCTTGGGCCTTATTAGCCAAAACTACTCTCTTCTTCAAATCGAAAACTTCTACAAAAATAGTTTTTTACTACTCATCAAGAAAAAAAAACAAGAACCTTTAAGGTTTATACTTCCATCTCGTCTGAAAAAAAATTGTCAAACACCTAATTCTCCCTGTAATAATCCCCTTTTTCACTTCCACCAAGATAGAAAACAACCAACATCACCGTGTCCAGCTTGCTATGATTTTACAAAACGCCAACTTAATAACCCACTAACAAAACTACAAAAACATTTGTATAAAATAAAAGCTCTGACAAAAGATAATAAATTAACAGAACTTGGAGAGATTGCAAAATACTTCCCTCAATCTGGCGGCTTAGTACTTGCGAAAATGATTTCCGAAGGTGAGATAACTCAATTTAATCTTCTTGAAACTTGTGAGCTCATAGGAGCAATGACAACAGCATTTTACAAAAAACCGTTTACTCCCGATAACTATTCTTTCCCATTTGATTATAAAGAAATAGAAAAAAATCTTTCTTTCTATTACCCTTTTGACCTTTTCCCTGACTTATACGATCCCCCCAGGGGCCAGAGAAGACAAGCTGTTTTCCGAGAATTTAACGTCAAATCAGGATTTTTTGTTAGAGAGTGGTGTGAAGGCACTTCTTGGGACTCTCTAGCTCACCAAGTTACAAATCAATACTACTCACAAGGAGATGTTATCCAAGTGATAAGAAGGGTAACAACATATATTCAGTCAATTATTCAACTCAATCTTCCATCTTTAAGCCCGACAGCAAGAGAACTCAAAGATGAAATTCTACGCGACCCAATAAAAGCACTTATATAAAAATATAGATTTATTTATCATTGACAGCATGTGCTCATTCATGTAGGTAATCTTACGAAGTCGCATTTCAATAAATTTTTTACTACGGGTTGGTCCCGGAAAAGAGTTTCCTGATGATAGTTTCTTATGTGTTTAATTTTATTAAATACTTTGAGGGTTCAAATGGATTTTTCTTATGCTTGACCTAACCTTTAACTACTACTTTAAGCAATGCCGCTGCAAACTTTTCCTCCCTGTGTCTGTAAACTGCAAGTACCGACTTTTCTTTCGATCATCACAGAACTGTCTAATCACCTTAGGCGGCTGAAGCTTGGAGTCCCCCACGGGGGGACCTGATTTTTTTGATAAAAATCCTTGGAATTGTAAAACGACTTTATCCTACTTGTTTTTAATTAACTTTTCATCTTCAAATAAACTTTCCAATTGATTGTAGTCATCTGTTAAAGCACTGGCTTCATCAATTGAAATCTTCTTTTTTTGTACTAACTTTAAAAGACAATCGTTTAGTGTTAAATTAACTCCCGGTTGACTTTTTAAGCAATAGTTTTTTAAGCCGTCAGTATCTCCTTCAATAATATATTGAGTAATTTTTTCATTTGGCATCATAACTTCAGAAACTGGGCAAAGGTCTCCTTCATTACTAACAAAAATTTTACTGAAAACGACCCCTTTCAAACGAGAAAAAACAAAACTTAATTTTTCTTCATTCTCATTCACAGATAAAATCATATTCAACTTCTCAATAGCACTATAAATTGATTTTGAAGGAATAAAACTAATAACAAGATATCCTTGCCGTAATAATTTGATAAAATGACTCTGTACAGATATGTCAAATAAGTCATCTATAACAATTATATCAGGGTTTAATTTTTCTACAGTCGCAAAAAAACTTTCCGAAAATTCCTCATCTTTTTGAATTAAAATATGAGACATAATGGTATTTTCTGCCGTAAAGACAAATTCGATACCAGTAGAAATAAAAAGAACTCTCTTTGTTTCTTTAGCAGATGATTTTTGAAAATAAGATGTAAGAGCCACTTGTTTACTTATTCCTCTTTCTCCACAAAAAAGAAGGAAACCTAGTCTTTTTTGACTTATTATATTAAGCTCAGAAGAAAGATCATGTGATTTATCAACACCAATCTCACTTATATCATTTATGATAATTGATGGCCCAGAAAAATCCATAAAAAATAAAAAACGAAAGCACCCGACACCACCTACCTGGTAAACGATTTCGTGAGAAATATTATCTAAAAGACTTTTACGTTCAAAAGAGTTCATACTTTTGAATAAAAGCTTCCTTATTTCTCTAATATCCATTGGATATTTAAGATCAATATTTTGCGGAGATTTCAATCTTTTCATTTTGATTGATTCTCCTTCGCTAATGTGTAGAGAAAAAATTTTATTTTCCTTCATATCAATAAGAAGCTTATCTAAATCACTATCTCCTTGAGTATTTATAGAAATGATCTTACTCGCTTTTGGACTTAGCTGATTTTTTCTAAAGTTTTCAGAAAAACTATCAGATTCTCGGTAACTATATTTTTCTTCTTTATCATTAGCCAATTCATCTTTATCTAAAGATCCTTGATGTAAGTTTTTATTCTCATTTGAAAAAAGTTTGTTTTCTTCTTTATCTCCTTCTTTTTTATCTTCGTCTTCTTCTTTCTCTAAATCATTTTTACTGCTTGTATCATTCTCTGCATCAAAATCAAAAGTTATCTCTTCTGATTCTGAAAAACCTTCATCTAAATTAATATCATTTTCTTCAAGGGTATGATCTTCTTCTAAATCTTCATCTAAATCGATATCATTTTCTTCAAGGGTATGATCTTCATCTAAATTAATATCATTTTCTTCAAGGGTATGATCTTCATCTAAATTAATATCATTTTCTTCAAGGCTATGATCTCCTTCTAAACCTTCATCTAAATTGATATCTTGTTCTTCAAGGCTATCATCTTCTTCTAAACCTTCATCTAAATTGATATCATGCTCTTCAAGGCTATCATCTTCTTTTAAAGGTACGTCTAAATTGATATCATGTTCTTCAATGTTATGATCTTCTTTTAAATCTTCGTCTAAATTGATATCATGCTCTTCGAGTTTACGATCTTCTTCTAAAGGTATGTCTAGATTGATATCATGTTCTTCACCACCAGGATTTTCATCACCTCCGTCACTTGAAAAATCTAATGATAAATCTTTGTCATGATCTTGGTCATTTTCTTTTACATCAATATGAACATCTTTTTCAAAGTCATGCTCTTCATTCTCTTTATCTTCTTTTATATTTGGACTAAGAGTTTCTGGAGAATCTCGTTGGCTTAATTCTTCTTGATTCATATGGATCTCAATCGAATCTGCAGTATCAATGTCTGGATTTTTTTCTTTTTCTTCGTGACTTACATTACTTTTATCGTCTGACTCCACAAAGTCATCTTCTTTGAAGATATCTTCAATATTGTCTAATGAATTAGAATTGTCTTGCGAAGAATCTTTATTACTATCAGTAGAAGAACTTGATAGTTCTATTTTAAGTTCTTCATTTTTTTCAGAACCTTCAGAGGGTATATGCTCACTAGTTTCAGGTTTGTTTTTTTTTATTTCTTCTTCACTAAGATTATCTTCATGGAAAATATCAAAAGCTGAGAGCTTAGATAAATCTTCAGTATTCGTAGTTGGTTCTTCTTCGCTAAGCTCGTTTTTTTTATTAATTTCTTGCCATTTCTTATCAAAAAACTTTTTGCCATTTTCGTCAAAGTATATTTTTAGATGAAGCTCAGGATTTTTTGCTTTAATAACATAACATTCATTTTGACTTTGAAGAGTCTTTTTTACTTGAAAGAACTGTTTCTGATCTTCTTCTTGAGAAGAGTCTTCAGGGAAAAAATAAGTTAATATATTTTCAAAAGACTGTTCACTTATTGCCTCTGATGAATCAAGATCTACCCAATTATCATTCAAAAAGTAACTAGGAATTTTTCCTGGAAAAATCTCACAACAAAAGGAATCCTTTTCTTTAAGTAAATGAATGATTTTATCAATTATTTCCATAAGATATTTTTTCCCAAGATGTTTCTTTTTTTTATCTTATCGGAAAATAAATTCATAAAATTAAAATAAATACGTTTTTTTATGATTTAACTTTAATGGCTGATCTTTTATTTAAAGTCTTATTAATAATCGTAAACTTACTCTATTTTTCATTTAATCAAATCTAAAGATGAAAATTTTGAATAAGATAATTTATTAAAGCTGACTTCACAAATCCAATTTTTCTTAATATAATTCAAAAACTTTAATGTTTTAAATCCATCGAAAGCTTCATGAAATAATCTTTTAGAATTTTTAGGAAAAATTTTGTCAAATTTTGGTAAATAACTTAATACTTTTGAACCCTCCAAAAGAAGCATAAAGTTTCTCTCTTGACATAAATACTCATACTCTTCCCACGAATAAATAAAAAGAATGTGAGATAAAATACTTAACTGCTTCTTTAACTCTTTAGTAAAAATCTCAAACGATTGGTTTGTACAATAATTTTCTGCACAGTTTAACCAGACTTTAAGGCAATAAAAACAAAGGGGATGAAAAACTTGATATTTGTCACCTTCCAATAAAGTTTGACAAATTTTTGATACAGCTGGACCTGTTCCAAAGGGGACCCTTTGAGATAAGCGAGCTCTTATGATAATTGCTTTTGTTTGCCGTTGATGTATAGATGCTATTTTTCGTAATTTATTGAGAAAATAAAAATCTTCGCCTGCAAGCTTTTTTTTGGCAAAACCTCGAACTTGACAATATCCCTCTATGCTAAAGCTAATTGTACTTCCAATAGTGTAGAAAGCATAAGGAGAGTTACACTGTCTTAGACCTTCAACGTAATAGTGCAAGTAATTATCGTACAAGGCCAAAGCTCTATTGGCAAGATTTTCACTTTTAGAAAAAGGCTGATGGATAAATGGGTAAAGTTGAGCTGAGATATTTTTTACATCAAGATTGGTGTAACCTTCAAAGTAATCATCAGGTACAAGAACATCAGCATCTGTAGTTATAATATACTTACACTTTAAACTCTTTTGTAAGAAGAGCCCAACGGCAAAATCAGAACCAAGTTTTCTTGCGAGTCCAACTCCTTGTTTATTTGTAAAAGAATGACCACTTGATGATTTATCCCAAAAAAAAAGGTCTAGCCCACACCAAGAACCGAAACTACTGTTATTTTCAAATTTTACAGAGTCTCCTTTAAGTTGGTCTTTCCAAAATAGTAGTGTCCTCTGGTTCTCTTGTATTTTCTCAGGCAAGTCTAAATGATTATTATTGATGATGATAATAACTAAGACGTTAAAATTTTTCTGCATTTCCGCTGCTTTCGATAAACTCAAAAAAAGAGAAGATAAAGAAGCTTCTTCAAACCTTGCGGGAATAATTACAACTGAGTCATAAATCCCAAACTTTATTGACTCAAAGGCAGAAAGCATAGATTTAGATTCTTCTTCTGCGTAGGTTGAATAGTATTTTTTTATGGACTTATGCACATTAGTCTTTCAAGAAAAAATAATTTCTAATATAGTGCTTAGTGTTAAGCTTTTTTCAGTGAAAACAAATTATATTATCATAAGAATAGGTATTTGCACTTGAAAAAAGATCAATTTATTTATTTTTGAGAGTTTATCATTATTTTTTTTCGCTACATTTTAAAAAACTTAATAAGTAATTTTATTATTTGCTTTCTTGTCATTTCTTTTACTCTAATGGTTTCTCAAATTGTTAAAATCTCTGGGGTTATCCTTGAGTTTGGTTTTGATCTCAAAGTATTTTGTTTCTCTTTCATTTTTATACTGATGACTTACATCTCAAAAATTATAAGTATTTCATTTTTATTTACCCTTGTCATGACAATGTTCAAACTCAATCAAGACAATGAGTTTTTACCCCTTTTTTCAAGCGGTATTGGAGTAAAAAAAATTCTTCAACCCATCTTTTTCCTTGGTACACTTCTTTGTTTAATTTCGACATTTTCATCTTGTTTCCTTGATTCATGGGGGCGAAATCTATTTTTTGATCTGGTCAATGAAAAGGCAAAAACCCACCTTGACTCCTATATTCAAAATACTTTACAAGAAAAAACTTTTAACAAAGACTTTATTAACTATGTCTTTTATACAGAGCACATATCAGAAAATAAAAAAGATTTTAAAAATGTTACATTAACTAACAACAGCAGTGAACAAAAAAATTTCTTTCTAACAGCCTCAAAAGCCAGACTTGAAGGAGCAATAAAAAAAAATAATTTAAGACTGGTTTTTTTTAATGCCAGCATTCTTTCATTCGACCCTGATCAAGACAAAGTCAATCTTGCAAAATTTGAACAAATGGAAATTAACCTTTCTCGGGTTTTTCAAGATAAATTAACAGCTGAAGGGCAAATAGCAAAGCAAGGAGGAAAGTTTAAAAATATTACAGAGCTGAGGGAGGATATTCAACAGGCGCCAGAAAAAACGAAAAGAGATATTACAGAACTAAATACGTTAAAATATCATTTTTATACAAAAATTTTTGATTCATGCCATATTTTTTCATTTTGCTTTATTGCATTTGCTATCGGCATAAGAAGTCCGAGGCGCAAAAAAAACATGTCACTTGAAATTTGTGTTGTGACCCTTGTAGTAAGCCACTCTTTGTCAGGTATAGCCGAATGGATGTGCGATAAAGAAATTATCTCCCCTTTTATCGCTGGTATTTTACCATCTTTTCTTTTGACTGGAGTCAGCGCTACTTTTGCCTACTTAAGGGTTCAAGCCCCGTTATGGGATAACATTCCTGAAGTTATTTACAAAAAACTTAGCAGAGCTTAAAAAAGCCTCCCCATCAAAAATATTTTTTTTACTTTGGGGTCTTAGCAAAGTCTTGCTATAAGAAAATACGCTGGCCTACTATAAAAAATTTATGGAGACAACTATGCGCCGGGTGGTTATTACTGGTTTAGGAACAATTTCCCCTGTAGGAAACGATGTCGAAACATCTTGGAGCAACGTTCTCAACGGAAAAAGTGGGATAGACAGAATAACTTCATTTGATACCTCAGATCTTAATATTAAAATTGCAGGGGAGGTTAAAAACTTTAACCCCACTCTTTTTTTTAATAAAAAAGAACAACGCATCTTCCCTCGCTTTGTTCAGCTTTCTATTGCAGCCACTAAGGAAGCACTTGCAGACTCTAATCTAAAACTTGAAATGAAGAACCCAAGGGTTGGTTGTGCCATAGGAGTCGGAATAGGCTGTATTGGCTCTATAACTCAAACACACAAGGCTTTTTTAAACAAGGGTCAAAAATCTGTTAGTCCGTATTTTGTCCCCTCTGTTATAGCAAACATGGCAGCTGGTAATACAGCAAATTACTTTAAACTCCATGGTCCTAACATATGTACAACAACAGCTTGTACTAGCGGAACACACGCAATAAGCGATGCATGGTTTTATATAAAAAACAATATTGCTGATGTTATGATTTGCGGCGGAAGCGAGGCTGCTCTATGTGAATTGACAGTAAGTGGCTTTGCAAATATGAAAGCACTAAGTAAAAACAACGAGAAACCAAGAGAGGCTTCAAGGCCATTTGATAAAGATCGCGATGGATTTGTAATGAGCGAAGGAGCAGGCATACTTATCCTTGAAGAATACGAAAAAGCAAGAGAAAGAGGTGCGAAAATCTATGCAGAGCTTGCAGGAGTTGGTATGTCATGTGATGCTCATCATATCACCTCCCCATCTCCAATGGGAGAAGGAGCCCAAAGATGTATGACCACTGCGTTACATTCTGCTTTTATCGACTACCAATGTATCGATTATATCAACGCTCACGGAACATCAACACGTTTCAATGATTTTACTGAAAGCCAAGCCATAAGAGAAGTTTTTAAGAGTCATGCAGACCTACTTGCTGTCTCTTCAACCAAAGGGGCCACAGGTCACTGTTTAGGTGCAGCAGGAGGGATTGAAGCAGTGTTTTTAGCGAAAACTATAGCTGAACAAATAGCTCCACCTACTACGAACCTTGTTAATCCCGACCCTGAGTGTACTTTAGACTATATACCAGGCTCTAAAAGAGAAATGGAAATTCGCTACGGCTTGTCAAATTCATTTGGATTTGGTGGAACAAATGGATCTTTAATCCTAAAAAGATACACTTAAAAATCTCTCCACTTTTTAGAGCAAAATTAGTCAGACCGCTATATTTTGCATCTTGTAACCATTAGCAAACAAGAATTAACCGAGAAATTTTATGGAAAAAAAAATTATTCTGTTATATATACTTTTTGAATTTCAAGGAGTTTAAGCTAGAAGCAAAATCCAAAAAAATTTTTTTAGTAGCTATTATGTAACAAAATAATAGGTTAAGTTTTATATTTTAATAATTTTGTACCAGTTGAAGGAGACAAAAATGATTGCCAAAGTACGTGAAAAAACCTTTATTTTATTTTTTATGCTAAGCTCAAGTTTCCTAAGAGCCAATAACGACCTTCAAATAAAAGGTGTTTTATCTATAGATCAAATTCACGCTATTGAAGACTCTGCCAATGCTTCAAACAGAATTGCAAACGGCGCCAACTTAAATGCCGCTCAAGTTAGTTTTGACAAAGGACTGACCAACTCCATTCACCTACATCTAGACTTTTCTTTTAGTAAAGACGGAAAAGCAAGGCTTGGTACAGCCTTTATTGAAAAAACCCTCTTTGAAGGACTGAGTTTTAAAGCAGGACAAATTCCATCCCCATTTTCCCTTGAAGCTAGCGAAAGCTCAAAGTGGCTAGTTTTCCCAAGCAAAAGCCTTGCTGTTAGTGCCTTTTCTCCAGGTATCGGCCCAGGTTTATCTGTAAACTACTGGACAAGTACTTTTGGGTTAAAACTTGCTGTAAGACAGCCATCATTTGATTATTATTCACAATATAAAGAGGACGATGAAAATTATAATGATCGCCTAGCCTTTATTGCTCGATTTAATGTAAGCCCAATCAATACTGAAGAGCAAACACTCCATATGAGTTCTTCTTATACTTATCAAAATATTGCTAAAGACCTTTCTTTTTCCACTGAACCAGAATTTAAAACGAGAGATAAAAATCAATTTATTGGTACAGACAAAATAGAGGCTGACTCCCTTGAAATTTGGGGAGTTGAATTTGCCTATCTTTGGAATCAATTTCAAATGGAAGCTGAGTACATGGCTGCTGTAGCTGAAAAATCTGAAAAAAAATACTCTTATTCAGGCTGGCACACGCAGGTTAACTATACACTTACAGGCCAAAGAAGACTGTACTCAACTGATGACGGTGTTTTTAGCAACCCTGACATAAAAGGCAATGAGCAAGCTGTGCAAATAGGAATAAGATATAGCCACTTGGATTTGAATAGCACCCATAGTTCTACAAAAGATTCAGACTCAGCCAATGGTGGAGAAGAAACAAACATATCTTTTGCTATCAATTGGTATATCAAAAAATCTTTGAAACTCACAGGAGCATATATAAAAGTTGACGCAACTAAACAAAATGAAACAAGGAAACCTGATGTTTTACTTCTTAGAATGCAAACAACTTTTTAAGGGAATGCTGGCGATATTTCAAGGTCCAGCTGATCTTCTTGAGGGGCAAGTGTAAACTCAACCTCAACCTCTCCCTCGTCGATGCCGTTAACAAGTTTGACTCCATTCGGTAGTACCACTTTTACTCTCATTTTATAGTTGTCTTGAT
This sequence comes from Pseudobdellovibrionaceae bacterium, assembly GCA_002711925.1. Lineage (GTDB taxonomy): Bacteria > Bdellovibrionota_B > Oligoflexia > Oligoflexales > Bog-1112. The sequence continues at coordinate 11,733 of PASJ01000064.1, forward strand.
CAATATCTTCTAAGTCAATCTTTTCCGTCCACAAGATCATTTCATTAGTGTCTAGGTGATAAGGAACCATTAACTCCACTTCCGAGGGATAAACGTCAATCTTTACAAGTTCAAAATGCTCTGATATTTCTCCAACTACTTTTGGTCTGATAGAAATAAAACTTCTAGAATACTTAACAACATCGGCTGTAATAAAATTGGGTTGCATTTTATGAATGGTAAAACTTTTAGGTAAATCAATTTTAAAATCAGACCCTTTAAAACTTGTTTTACCGTGCTCAATATCTTTAAAATCTAACAAGACTTTTGTTTGCTTAATCGATGTTTGACTCATTATTTTTGAAGGACCTGATAGGGTTACTTTTACTTCATCAGAAGAAACCTTATTTACGACATAATCGTGACTCAAGTTACGAAACTCGACTGGCATAACAACACTTCGAACAGACACCCCAGGGTCGTAAACAATAACTAACCAAGCAACATAAGCCATCAGTAGGCTAAATACCTTAAGGTGAAAGTTTTTAACGAAAAACCCCTTGATATCTAGATTATTACTCTTTTTTGTAGAAATAAGAGCATAAAAACCTTCAAGCTTAGTTTTTAAATCAGTAGGTGAAAGATCGTAATAAAGCTTACCATGATAAGCACAACTAATTGTACCTCTTTCTTCTGAGACAATAACAACAAAAGCGTCAGACCTTTCAGAAACCCCTAGCGCAGCAGAATGTCTTGTTCCAAGACTCTTAATCTGTTTTATGTTTTTTGATAAAGGAAGATGAACACCATACGATCTAATCCGCCCTTTTTCTATAATCATAGCTCCATCGTGCCCTGATGTCCTCGAATCAAATAGGCTTTCGAAAAGAGACAAAACAATCTCTGCATTTAAAGAACTGCCACCACTTGTAATGTTATCCAGGTACTCTCTTCCGCTGAATACAATTAAAGCACCCGTTTTTTTTGCCTTTAACTCAGAGATAGCTTCTACTGTTATATCTATATCTTGAATGTTATGAGAGTGATTCTTCCTTGCAATGGAAAAATTACTTGAAAATTGCTCGACAAAACGTCTTATATCTCGCTGAAAAACAACAGCCAATAAAACAAGTAATGCTGTAAAAACCGATCTTAAAAGACCAGAAAGTAAATAAAGATCAAAAAATTTAGCAAAAGCAAACAGAAAGCAAATAGCTAAAATCAAATTCATTATCGGCCGCTGCGGTCTTGCTGTTAAAAACTTAAAGAGATAGAATGTAATTATAGAAAACAAAGAAATATCAATAATATCAGTGAACTTAAAATTAAACATAGTAAATTCAAGGATATTTTTTATCTTCTCAAGCATAAAAAATCGCCTCCATCGAGAAAGCCAAAATTGAAATGAATTCAGAAGTTTTAGAGCTCTATTTGAAACTTATTCAAAAAAACCTATGCATAAACAATTCATTGTATATCATAGTCGAATTTTCAAAAGATGGCGAGACAAAACTTGAACTAAATTAAGATTCTCCATAGCAACTCGAAAAACATCAAAAGCTCCCTTTCAAGAAAAGGCCAGCAAATAATTTTGGGCTTAAGCAATTTGAGATTTTTTGAACTTTGCAGTTTTTATTAAATACCACGCTATAAAAAGAGAGAAAAAAAGCCCAAGGGTAAGAACAGAAAGGGCTACCTTGTATTGTTTAGCCGTATAAACTTCAAAACCATCAAAGGCTTCCCCAACAAAAAGCGTCAAAATTATACCGATAATAGGTTGCAACAAAGGAGCTCCAACCATACACAACATATTAACAAGCCCGATAGCTGTACCTTCAATCTTTTTGTTAAGCCCATCAGTAGCAACTGTAAATGCAAGCTGATAAACAGAAACAGAAACTCCCATGAAAAATATTAACAGTTTCAAATAGAACAATTCAAATGGACCAAAATATAACACCAAGGAGAAGCATACAAGAGACGAAACCACCCCTATAAGCATAAAAAATAACTGACCAGTAAATCTGGAAAGCCAAGCGACCAAAGGGCTTGCCAAGCCTACTCCAATATAAACCATAGAAATACATGACGTAGCATCAACAACACCTAGTCCATAAGAGCGTTGTAGAAAAGGAACTCCCCACAATGAAACAAAGGCTGTAACAAGAGAAAACAAAAATCCACAGTAAACACCACAAAGCCAAATATGTTTATTTTTTACGACTTCTTTGAGATTTTTAAAAACCGAAAAATTGAAATCGTCTTTTTTATCGGACTGATCTTCACCTTTGTTCGAACCTTTTTTAATAGCTTTAAAAGTTAAAAAACAAAGAATCCATGCGAAAATACCTATGATTATCATGGTAGGTCTCCACCCCCAAGAGGTAGTTGCTCGGGATGACCATGAATTTACGAAAGCAACGGCAAGCGTTGAAAAGGTTTCACCAAGACCCAAAACGAAAACAAACTGTTCATTTGAAAAGTAAGCTTTTATGCTTTTTAATAAGCTCACAAATGCAAAAGAAGACCCTGCCCCTAAAATAATTCGACTAAAAACTGCCCAAAACAGGGATTGTGAGTATGAAAAAAGAAAACACCCAAGACCGACAAAAAAAATTGAAACTGTTGTCACCCTTAAAAGACCAAAGCGATCTAGAATGATTCCAGCAGGTATTTGTAACAACACGTAGGGATAGAAAAAACTTGATGACAAAAGACTAATTCCTGCAGCATCTAAATCAAACGAGCGTTTAAGATCTGACGACATGATCCCAATAGATCCTTGTAGAAAAAATTGATAGGTACAAAAAATTGTCAACATCAAAACGACAAGTGAACCGTTGGGCACAAAACGAGTCTTTTCCAAAATCATGCTCCCTAAAAATGAAATTATATAATCTACCTCAGTTACTCTAGAGGGTTCAAATTGGTAAAAATTGTTTGATATCGTAATCTTAATAACGATAACAAAAAGATACTTTGGCAAGAGCGATTCATACAAAATTTACACCTTTCTAGCAAGACAAAAGTTAATAGCTGTTAAACATTTCTTATAAACACAAAGTAAACAGCAACTTACAAAAAAAAAACGACTTAAATTTTACAAAAAAAGTCATTAGAAAGTAAAGATAAACCTCCCTAAAACTAAAGGAGGAAGACTCGGTTACCTCCTCATTAAAGATGAGTATTATTAGGTGTTTTAAGAAGCAAAAACAAACGGCCACTTGCATCAAAAGGGTATTTTCCTCATAATAAGAAAAAATAAGTTTATTGGAGGTGAAATGAACTGGTATTATTACCTACTATTTAGCATCTATTTTACAAGCTCCCTTCAAGCTCGAACGAGTGACTCCTATCAAGAAGAACTCCTTGAGCGACTGATTTTAGCTCAACCTGGTGAAGTTATTGAACTCCCTGAAGGAACTTTTCACTTTGATAGACAGCTTTCACTCTACACCGACAACGTTAAAATAATTGGGAAAGGAATGCATAAAACCATGCTCTCCTTCAAATCACAAGTTTCAGGTGGAGAGGGTCTTTTTATAAGTGCAAACAATATCCATCTTGAAGGCTTCACAATACAAGACACCAAAGGTGATGCTATTAAGTTTCTTGAAGCAGATGGGGTTACAATTAAAGCTGTTCAAGCCAGATGGACAAACGGTCCTTCTCCTGATAATGGTGGTTATGGACTCTATCCCGTTAAATCTAAAAATATTCTTATAGAAGGATGTAGAATTTCAGGAGCTTCTGATGCCGGTATCTATGTTGGTCAATCTGAAAATATCACTGTAAAACAAAATGATGCTTTCCATAATGTCGCAGGAATAGAAATAGAAAATTCAGCTTATGCCAATGTTTATGACAATTATGTTCATGACAACTCCGCTGGAATATTAGTTTTTAACCTCCCTCAACTAAGCATGCTTGGACACCACACGAAAGTATTTTCCAACACAATTGTTCACAACAATATTGATAACTTCTCTTCCCCACAAAATATTATTGCAAATGTCCCTAGAGGTACCGGTTTATTAATACTAGCTAACAGTTTTGTAGAAGTTTATCAAAATACATTTAGCGAAAATGACACAGCTAGTATTATTTTGGCTAGCTACCTACTGTTTAATAAAGTTATAAATGATGAAAATTTTGACCCATTTACATCATCAATTTTTATTCATAACAACACTTTTTTCGATGGAGGAAACAATCCGAAAGGAGGCTCCAACGAAGAAAGTAGAAAATTGATAAGTGAGTTAAAAAGTTTTCTTTCTCTCCCCTTCCCTCATATCATATATGACGGTTTTACCTCTTCAGAAGAAAAAAAAATTGAGACCTTTAAAAATAAAGCAAAGATATGTTTAAAAGATAATATTATGATAGACTTTATAAATATCGATGCGCCAAATAATTTTCAAAACCCAACACAAAACACGGGTCAATATGACTGTAAGCTTGATATTAATTTCTAGAATTGCTAGAGAGGATCCACAAACAATATGAATTTAATAAAAATAATGTCCATAAATGGTCTTGTTAAGTTTTTAACGCTTATTTTCTTAAATACCTTCATAATCCAAGTTTTAAAAGCACAAGATGGAATAAAATTTCGCCCCTTTCCAAAAAAACTTTCCGATTGGAACCTGTTAAAACGTGAAAAAGACACTATGGTTCTAAATGAAGATACAGTCCCTTATTATCTTGTAAATAGTTTATTTACTGACTATGCAAAGAAATTTCGGTTTATTTGGCTTCCTAAAAGTAAGAAAATAACGTACAAGAAAAACGAAATACTAGATTTTCCTGTGGGAAGTGTTATTTCTAAAACTTTTTTCTATAACAGATACAATATAATACTTTTGAATGAAGAAAAAATCAGTGCTTCCTCCCACTTTGAAGTCACAAATGATACTCTTGATTTTAAAGATGCTTATTTAATAGAAACAAGACTTTTAGTGAAAGAAGAGAGAGGTTGGATAGGTTTGCCTTATCTTTGGAATAAGGAGCAAACAGATGCGGTCTTGAAAATAACTGGATCAACTCAAAAAATGAAAATAAAAATATCTGACAAAAGAGAAGAAAATTTTACTTACACCACACCAAATTTCAACCAATGCAAAGGCTGTCATATTAAAAGTGACAGTAACTACAAAAAAACAATCACCCCAATCGGAACAAAAGCAAAAAATATGAATCTCGACCGTAAATACAATGGTCAATGGCAAAATCAATTAAGCTACTTAGAGGCAAAAGACTTTCTTAGTGACCTTCCCACACTAGAAAATGTACCTAAAGTTACAAACTGGCAAGAAATAACAGCTCCTCTTAAAAATAGAGCAAGGTCATACCTTGATATCAATTGTGCCCATTGCCACAACCCGCAAGGACCAGCAAAGACATCTGGTCTCTTTTTACAATCAGAAGAAAACAAGCCAGCAAACTATGGAGTTTGTAAGGTACCTATAGCTGCAGGTAATGCTAGTGGAGGTCGAAAATATGATATCCACCCTGGTAGTCCAGAAAGATCAATTTTAACTTATCGTATGAACTCTACAGACCCTGGAAAGATGATGCCAGAAATAGGCCGTAGTCTTGTTGATCAAGAGGGTCTTGAACTAATTCACCAATGGATTCTAGACATGTCTCCTGGCTGTAAGTAATAAGCGCTTAAATCAGTGAACTAATTTTTAATTTGATTTGATTAAATTTAAAAAATAAGACAAGCGTAGTTGCAAGCATAATTAAGAAAACCTGAGCAAATAAAGTTTCTAAGCATGGGTAAAAACCAAGAAAGCTGATACTATGCAAATCAAACAAAGGTGTATAAGATAAAAAACCTCCTTCAATGAATTCAAATGTCGCTTTGCCTGCTAAAATAATTGACAGTATGAACATAAGACAACTGGTTGTATAAAAGAAACTTTTTAAAGGTAAACGCATATTAAACTTTAAAATACACCACCCTAAAGTTAAAACAAAAATCAAACCAGAAAGGAAACCAATTAAGATCATGTAGGGATTTGAAGCTGTTGCTATAAGTCCATTATAAAATAATACTGTTTCAGCAGCTTCTCTATAAACAGAAATAAAAGACAAAAAGAATAGAAACCATAAGCTTTTTTTATCCACAGCTTTACTGGCTTGCTTTTTTAAATAACTGGACCAACTTTGTCTTTCTGCTTCATTCAAAAGCCAAAAACTCGTATAAAACAAAATAATCACGGCAATCGCTGTTGAAAATGCTTCAAGAGCTTCTCGAGCATAACCTGAAATATTCAAAATTAAGATAAAAAAATAATAAGTTAGAAATCCAGCGAGTAAGGCAAAGATCCATCCAAGATGGATCCATATTCTTGCATGAACAATACCCATAGTGGAAACTATAGACAATAAAGCTGCTATAACTAAAATAGCTTCTAAGCCCTCACGAAGTATAATTGTAAAAGCAGCAAAAAACTCGCTAAAAATCCAATTTTTTGAATAATCAAGGTCTTTTGGCTGACTTAAGACAACGAAAGCCTCGTTTAATTTAGTTTTTAAGATTTTTAAGTTTTTTTCTAACCTGTCCTTTTTGTTATAACGAAGATCAGCTCTAACTTGAAGAAACAAGCCTTCTATTTCAACTACAAGATTCGGAGAGTATAATCGTAAATGAGTCTCAACTTTTTCGAAACCCTCTAAGTACGCATCTAAAAGAAGTGGTTTTAAACTATCAAGTTGTTCTTCCTTATTTTTAAGGCTAAAAAGCGCCTCTTCCACTGTATCAATGGACATTTTTAAATCGGCAATAGAACCTTTAATATCTAATTTTTTTTCAGTAAGTACTGTGTCCAAGTTGAAAGAATCGACAAGACGTAATTGAGTAATAACAGAAAGAATATGCTCATCACTTAATTCTAGTTGCTCATCTTGAGATTTTAAATAAATTTTTTGCCTCAATTCATGATTACTATTTTTGGATAGATCACTTATAGAAAAGGCTTTTAAGATCGTGTGATTTGCTTTTGATTGTACTTTTCCGAAACTCTTATCAAAGGGTAGTGATTGCGTATAAAAGCTAATATCCCACATATCACGATCGGATAAAATACCGTCAAAGGAAGTCATAGCTGTGCCGGCAATTCCAGTTTTTAATGTGTTAAAAGTTTTAAACGGCGAACTATGTTCAACAAATTCTGCGGCATGAAAGTTTCTTGGAGGAGGCTCCATTTCTCTTGCCAATGGGCCATCGCCATTTCCCAAAAGCCCGTGGCAACTTTGACAATAAGTTTGATATTTTTTTTTGCCATTTAAAAATGTAGGTGTAAAAGAAGGAAAATAAGAAATCTTTGTTAAATCTAAAGTATCAGCTAAGATAAGTTCACAAAAATATCTTACTTTCTCAATCTTTGATTTATTTAAAATTGATTTTTTTAATGAATCAAGATTAGCTTTAATTTTTAATTGTTTTTGAGAATTCGCAGCGTCAAACTTTAAGTTTTGAAAGATCTCGATGGCAGAGTCTATGAAATCTTTCATTTCTAGATATTCTTGCTCGTTTTTTACCTTCCCACTTTGTACAGCTTCGGCATAGTCTCCACTTATATAATTAATAAGACCAACAAATTGACGAGAAGACTTTTTTTTGTTCTCGGTTTTATTCGCACTAAAACCGTATAGAAAAAAATTACAAAAGAAAAACAAAAGTAATTTAAAATACATAAAAGTGCCTAAAAGCCAAAGCAAAAATAATAAATTTTAGAACTTAAATACAATACATGATAATGATAATCTATATCAATAACATATAATCTATGACAAGATATAAATTGGGATAAAGATAAAAGAGCAAACAATTATTGCGAAATCAAGCAATAATATGCTCAAAAAACAAACAGCGCACTCTAGGTTGAATAATTAACTTTTCCAAAAACTTTCATAAAAATCTTTTAGAAAAAAACTGCGCTCCTATAAATGCGCATCAATTCAATTACCTGTTTCATATATTTTTTTATCAATGAAAAAACGTAAGAGAATGAAGAAAACCCAATCTAGCAAAATTTTATAGAAGAAAAATTTCGATAAGTTTCCCTTCAAACTTTTTATATCTAAAAAAAGAAGACTACTTATAGGTATAAAATTTTTTTTGTAGACAGATACAAACAAAGAAGAATTTCATTCTGCTTTATTTTAGACTAGAAAAGACAATGCCCTCACAAAACTGAATTTGAAGGGCCAAAGATAAGACACAAGAAATTGAAAAAAAATTATTGAAGATACTTTTACGAATTCTCGTAAAGACCTTTTTCTGCTGTTCCAAGCCAATGTTTCCAACCTTGCCAGCCTTTAATTTTGTAAATCCCATCTGGATGAGCAGGTACATGAAGGGGTCTTCCTGGCTTGTCTGGCATTTCACCTTTAGCCCATGCTCTCCATTCCTTACGGCTTTTTAAGCTCAAACCTTTAGCAAATTTGTGAGCTTCAATAAAACATGAGTACTTAACGTTAGGCTTAATTTTTTCAGGTGCTACAGCTACTGCTTGTTCTTGTTCCATTCTTTAGTCTCCTTAAAATTTAAATAATCTAATAAATACTTGTCATCTCAAAATCAAAAAATAACTTTCAACTAGAGCTGAACGACAAAAATAATCATAAAAAATCAAACCTTAAGATAATCATTTAAAATATTTGACTTTTTTATGTTTATCAAAAAAAAGAAAAAAAAAGTTGTTATTTAAAACTAACCATTCATTCTTTCGTGGGCCAATTGTACCCATATTTATGGCTTGGCGCAAGCTCCAAAATAAGAAAAAATACAGATCAAATATAATATCTACACTCTTGCTATAGCTTTTTAAAAAATTATTTAATGATTTTTGTAAGTTAAGAAAAAAAGTTAAAAAACTCAAATTTGAAAAAAAAATCTGTATTATCCTAGAAAAGACTTAAACTTTAGACAGCTAGTCACATGTCAAGCTCTAGAAAACATAAAATTCTTCGAATACCGAAATGTCATTCTAGAATTTCATAAATTTTAGAATGATTTCATTAATAGAAGAAAATTTTTGTGATATAAGTCCCTGAAATTAATTATTTTTAGGAAATAAATATGTCATATAAAAGCTATCGAAGCTTTATCTACATTTATTTATTATATTATTTTGCAACAAGCACCCTTTGCCAGGCTGTGGTCCCACTCAAAAAGCTTCCACCAAACTGGACCTGTCCATTTATGCATACGGATAGCTACTCAAATAAAATGACTCAACTCAATTTTATCATTGAAAATCAAATAAAAACTAAAATTGATGGAACAGATAAATGTACCACCTTATTTAACAACATGTCACAAAACTTAAGTATTATTAATAGCTTAATGGACTCAAATAAGAACCCAACTCTCTACGAAGAAATTAAAGAGGAAATGCTTTCAAAAAGGCTACTACAGTTAAAAATTGATTCTTTACTAAACCCTAAAAATGTAAACAACATCGAAAATAAAATTCTTCAGTTTGAAGACAATATATTTAAGACAAAAGTTGACAGAATGTATAAACAAGACCTTTTTAAAGAAAGGAAAATAAATGAAACAGTTAATCAAACATTTGAACACCTATATAGTACAGTAGAGGCTTTAACAAATGCTGATAGTGAATGTATAGACAAACTCGGGGGATGGGAGCAAATTCTCCCGACAGTTCTAAGCTCTATGGCTTCAGCATCTGGACTTGCTGGGTATGCTTATGGAGCTTTTATAGGTTCTGGACTCCAATTACTTGCTAGCTTGACAATTTTATTACGTGACTACGGTGTCCGGTCTGCTTTCAAAAGAATGCTTGAACATAAAAATAGTAAAATACTAGCTTGCCTTTACTTTTCAGTACAAAGCACAGCATGTGAATACAGAAGAGCATTGGTATACAGCTCGAAAAAAGATGAAATACAAGAACTGATCGATCGAAAATATGAAAAAGCAGAAACAAAAATTTATGATGAATTTTTCTCACTTGCAGAAAACAGTCATGACTTTGAAAAAATATTTTTTGATATTGCAACAATGGGATCTGCTATCACACTTGATGTTGGATTAATTGCAAAATATTTCGTTGCAAGAAGAGCTTCACCTGAAACAATTTTGAATGAAGATGACCTTGGTCTCCCTCCTGATGAAAATGATGATTCTCAGCAAGCGAATGAGCGAAGACAATCTTGGTTAATTCAAGTAAAAACAAGAGGTATAAATTTTATTGAAAAAAGTCCTTTGGGAATTAGACCGTTAAAAAGTCAAATTAAAGATGCTTTAGCAGATATTTCGACAAAGATAGCAGACATCAAAGCTGTCGAAAAAATCCTAACAGGAACACGATCTTTTGTTGACCTAAAACATGAACTAAATACAAACCCGCGTCTTTTAAATAAAGTGATGTTTTTTATAAACTACTTTAAACGAGTTCAGGAAGGAAAAATTGTCAACACAGTCCATCAAGGAATTATCGTCTCAGCTATTTCTATTTTACGAAAACTCGAAGATTTCCTAAGTATCAATTTAAACCAGTTTACAAACAACAACGAGCTCTTGATGTCAAGAGAAGA
>PASJ01000065.1 GCA_002711925.1 Pseudobdellovibrionaceae bacterium
AATGGAAATAGATGATATAAACAACTTTGATATTGCTGCAAATATTTTATACAAAGCTGTTAGTTTATTTTCTGAAGATGCAGGATTTACTGAGTTTATAGCAAATTTGGTTACAGCAGATAAAATTTTATATCAAGGAAATTACTGTAGCATAATAAAAGAATTAGTGGAAGAAAGAAATTTTGAACAAACTGTTTCATGTTCTTAAAACACAGGAAAAATTATATGAGAAAAACGAAACATTTCGTATTATCCAACTTAGTCTTTATATATTCTAGTTTCTTTTTAGGAAAAGTATACGCTAACGATATTACGCTAGACTTTTCAAATAATCAATTACCTAGCCAGCAGAACTGGAGCTTTATTCAATCTGGAGTAAACACTGCATTAGTTGAGTCACAAATTAGTTCTGTAGTAAACGGAACCTTGACAATTGACACTTTTGGTCACGGTGCCCTATCAGGTCAGGGAGCGTTATCATCAACAAATTACTATAAGAATTTAGCAACCTACAGAATAGCAATTAACAATCCAGGGCAGTACCCTATACATCTTTTCTTCCGTACCAAATTAAACAACACACAAAATAATGAAAATGGTAACGGTTTGTTTTTTTCTGCTTATACAGGTGGATATAGATTTGATATAGTTCTAGAACATCAGTCTTTAACAAATTTCAACACAACGACGACAATCTCCAATATTGATACGAGCACTTTCCATCTTTATGAGTTAAGGGGAGATATAGATAGCAATAATAGTCCTTACTTTGATATTTATGTCGATGGGATAAAAGAAGGAACATTTACATCTATAGCAAATCACAATGGGCAAAGCTTAGAATTTGGAGACGGAAGTTGGAAGGAAAGTATTGATTTTGAAATTAATGGTCTTTCCTACTGCGACTCTTTAAATTATGATACAACAACAAAACGGTGTAACTCACAAAATAATGGTTGTACGGACCCGTTAGCATCAAATTATGACAGCACGGCAAACTTCAATGACGGTTCGTGTATTTATAACGTAAGTAGTGGATGTACCAACATTATTGCTTGTAATTACGACCTTTCAGCGACACAAGATGATGGTTCTTGCTTCTACCCAAAAGAAATATGTTCAGGAGAAAACGACGGCACAGGTAACATAATTAGTTTCTTTCCAGAATTAAATCTAATTGGTGACTCTATAGTAACAATAAATCAAAGCACAAACCCTTCATCAAGTTATACTGATCCAGGTGCAAGCTGTTTTGATCAACAAGACGGCAATTTAAACATCAACGTTACAGGTTCGAATATTGACTTATCTCAAGCGGGAACTAACATCATAATTTACAGTTGTACAGACTCTTTAGGAAATACAAGTACGAAGGAAAGAGTTGTCTTAGTTACACCGACAACAGGAGATGTCAATCAAGATGGAATAACAAACATTTTAGACATTATCATGACAGTTAATCTTATTTTAAACCCCTAAACTCTCTCCCTTAAAGAATAATTCACAAGTGATTATCGTCTTGAATTAAGCTTTGAAAGTAACCTCAGTATTTCAATATAAAGCCAAATTAATGTTACTAGAAGTGCAAAAGCTCCATACCATTCCATATACTTAGGTAAGCCTCTCTCAGAAGAAGACTCTATAAAGTCAAAGTCTAAAACCAAATTCATAGAAGCTATACCCACAACAAGTAAACTAAAGCCTATACTGATCATTGAACTATTATGTAAAAATGAGAGCCCAGAACCAAAAAAACTCATGATAAAACCAATAAAATAAACCAAGAAAATTCCACCAGTTGCAGCAACGACACCCAAGCGAAACTTATCAGTTACAACAATCCACTTGGAGCGATATGCTAAAAGGAGTACGCCTAAAACAGAAAAAGTTAAAAAGACTGCTTGGCTGGCTATGCCTGGATAACGAGATTCAAATTTATAAGAGATCCCACCAAGAAAAAGACCTTTAAGTACAGAGTATGCCGTTACAGTGTACTGAGACCATGTCTTCTTAAAAATCGTAATTAAAGCCATAATCGTTCCACCAAACATGCCAATAGGCATCAGAATTGAACCTGGGTTTGACCAAGAATAGGAGGCAGCTAGAGTTAGAAGAAATAAAGAAAAAAGGGTTTTATTAACAGTTCCTTCCATTGTCATAACTTCACTTTGAGAATATCGACCAGTTCTTACATCAGAAAAGTTTAATGCAGGGTTTGCTGATCTCATTTGTAAATGACGCGCCATATTAGCTCCGTTAATGTAAGATTATAAAAAATTATATTTCTAGTTTATCATAGGAAAAGTATGGGAAGAAGCTAAAAATTAGGTGATTAAAGTAATTACCTTCTAGGATTTGAAAGAGTACAAAGTTAGGTCATGGAAGTTCTTGTTTTGATAGGCCATTTGATAAAAAATATAATTTCTTAAAATTAGTTTTATATATGTCCGAGTTTCTTCATATGGAATCGACTCGATGAACTCAAAATCACTAAGATGACCTCTACGAAGGATCCAACGCTTGGTAACTTCAGGTCCAGCGTTATAGGCACTTAAAGCATAGGGTATTTTATTATCGAAATTTTTTAAAAGTGACTTCAAGTAATATATACCAAAAGTAAGATTATCACTTTCATTAAACATATCAAAAACAGGCTTAGACAATTTCTTTCCGATACCTTCAGCTGTTGATGGAATAATCTGCATTAATCCGCGTGCTTTTGCTAGGGATACAGCTTTTGGATTGAAAGCGCTTTCTTGCCTAATAACTGACATAATGAAATAGGGAGAAATATTTTGAGAAACATTTTGAGACAAAACTTTAGAAATCAAATTCTCTCTAAAAATTGGGAAAATATCGTCTATAAATATTTTATCTCGAAAAGACTTCCTAGTTCTATAAATCTGGAGTGATTTAATTGTCAATGAGTATGTGTCATCTAATTTACGGTAAAGGTTAAGGTGATTTTTTACCGATAGATCGTTATCAATATTAAAACTAAGATGCCTAGATAAATGCCACGCTTCATCTTTTAACCCAATCTTGTACATCTCATTAATTAATTTATGCTTTTCATTATCTTCAATTGTCAGAGGGTATAAGTCATTTATTTTTGAATCAGTACTAAAATTCTTACTTTTTTTTCTAATAAATTTTTTCATCTTAGTATTAAAAACTTTACTCCATTTATCTCCAAGTAATAGAGAGTAAAAGCTTAAAGGATATTTTTCCATAAACTGCGACACTTCATTTTCCAGTTTTAGTCTTGCCACTGAGTTATCTTTTTTTAAACTCTTTTCTTTTAAAATTAAAATTGTATACAATGATACTTGTGAAAAATCACCTCTGGGAAAAAAGGAAAGATAATCTTCAAAAAATGAAATTGCATCCTTTGAATTTAAAAGATAGGCTAACCATGATTTTCGAAACAAAGAGAGCTCGTAAAACTTTGTTCCTTTCGTTTTTTCAGCAGCTACCGAAAATATCTTTAAAGATTTTTCATATTCCAAGGAGTCTTCATAAAGTCTTCCTAGATCATACAAGATATTGGGGACTTTTTTATGTTGAGGAAACTTTTTTAAAAAAATTTTTGAGACATTTATTGCAATAGGTATTTCATTTTTTCTCCAGGCATAAATAATAAATTTATCTAATACTTCTGGTGGTAAGTTAGTAAATTGATCTTTCCAAAACTTAAGAAATATTTCCTCTTTCTTCTTCATTTCTCTTTCTTTTTTTTCGGTCTCTAAATCTAAATATTTTTTTAATTTATTTAAAATTTTAAGGTGAAAATCTGCGTCAAAATAATGACTTGATAACATTTGAATCATTTTTTCATCACTTAATTGTAACTTTTCTTTTTTCTTGTCAATATTTTTTGGTCTTGATACTTTGTTGTACTGAACTAAGGATTTCAAAATATTTTTTAAGCGTTTTTGTTCTGCTTGTGAAAAGCCCTCTGATAGAAATAACGAGGAATAAAATTCAAAATTTGACAATATATTCTTCTTAAGTAAGGTTATTTGATTAGTTTTAAGAAGGGATTTGACATAATAAAGATAACGATATTTTACTGGAGTGTATTGTAGAGATTTCTCAACAAACCTGATACACTCAAAATACTGTTGTTGTTTAAAAGAGGATTCTATCAAACCTTGATAGACTTTTTTTATCCAGAAATCTACGTCATTCACATCAACTGATACTGAATTCTTATATTGTTTAAAATCAACATAAGATTTTTTATATAACAAAACTTTTACATTATGACTTTGTTCTTGATTAGCAAAAAACAAACGCTGCAAACCTCTATAAAATAAAAGGTAGTTATAACTTTGTGCTTTTGAAAAATTCTGGTTATCAAGGAAGAAACCCTTTTTTACTGTAAAACTTTCTCCAGCTAAAGAGCTGTCTCTCAAACTTTTTATAGTTTTTACATCTTCCAGTAAATTACTTAAGTTGATTTCAGCTTTTAAAGAGAAAGTACGAAAAAAAAGAAAAAGAAAAAGAATCAAAAGTAAAATTCTAGAATTTAAATAAAAAGCACCTTTCACACCCGCACCTCCGACAAATTAATGGCTATGGTGTATAACAATTATCTTACTGCTGACAATCTAAAAAATTTAATATTTTATAAAGAAAATAACTATTTACTCAAGATGTGAACATGTAGATGAATAGCGAGTATCTCGGACTCTCAAATAACTAGGAAAGGATGAAGAAATTATATTATTTTCACTTGGTAGATAGTACCTAAAAATAGTTTTTATAGATTCAATAATAGTTGGTATAGATTGGCAATGCTGCCATTTGCCTTCCGGAACAATAACTTCGATAACTCCTTCTACTCCCGGCTCTATAGGGTACGCTTGAGTCAAACCAAAAACTGTTTTTGCATATAATTTTCCTAGAAAAAATTCTCCATCGAGAGTTAGCTTTGCAGTATAACTGTGGATAGGTTTTTGACCAGTATTTTGAAAATGAATATATAAATTTCTTAAACTATGACGAGAACTTTCCCCCAAAACAACTTTCGTTATTATCAAATTTAAGTTTTGATGGGAAGCTTTTACTGATTTTTGTAGTCCAACAGAAAGAAAGACTAACAGAAATATTTTTCGCATAAATAAGATATTCCTCTTAAAATTCAATATATTTCATATTTAATATAATGCCGGAAATTGCATAAGACAGAAAAATGTTGCTTATATTTTTTCTGGCAAACTGTTATATGTCTTTGTATGTTTTTTTACTCAAGTTCTTAACTTTCAGCTGGAGTCATTAAGTACATGAATAGTTCAAATTCTCCTACCTTCAAGGAAGGTTTAACTTTCGATGATGTTTTACTTGTTCCACAATTCTCTGAAGTTCTACCGAAAGAAACAGAACTAAAAACTTTCTTCACTCGAAATATCAAACTTAATATTCCTATCTCTTCTGCTGCAATGGATACGGTCACAGAGTCTCCAACAGCAATTGCTATTGCACAAGAGGGTGGAATTGGAATTATACATAAAAACAATTCCATAGAAGAACAAGTGAAAGAAGTGAAGTTAGTAAAGAAGTCAGAGGCTGTCATGATAACCGACCCAGTTATTATAAACCCCAGAGCAACCGTACTCGACGCAAAAAACCTGATGAAACAGCACAACATTTCTGGCATGCCAGTTATTGATAAAGATCAATTAATAGGAATAGTAACTGGACGCGACATTCGTTTTGAAAAAGATACCCAGCAACTTATTTCAGATATCATGACTCAAAAAGTTGTAACAGTTGAAAAGTCAACTCCAATCAAACAAGCTGTTGAAGTTATGCATCAGTTTCGGATAGAAAAACTTCCGGTACTCGATAAGGCATCGAACAAACTCATGGGCATGTATACCATGAAAGATATCGAAAAAGCACGATTACATCCAAAGGCTGCGAAAGACTTTGGGGGAAGGCTTGTAGCTGGTGCTGCTGTTGGGGCTGCCGGAGATTTCTTAGAACGGACAGAAAGTTTACTTGAAGCAAAAGCTGATTGTATTGTTGTAGATACTGCTCATGGATTTAGTTTAAGCGTTCTTAAAGCAATTCAAAAAATTAAAGAAAATTTTTCAAAGAAATTTTCATTCGACCTTGTTGCAGGCAATATTGCAACTGCAAAGGCAACGCTTGCTCTCATTGAAGCTGGTGTCGATGGTATCAAGGTGGGTATTGGACCAGGTAGCATCTGTACAACAAGAATTATAGCGGGAATCGGCGTTCCACAACTAACATCAATTCTTGAGTGTTACGACGCTGCTAAGAAAAATAAAATTCCAATTATTGCCGACGGTGGAATACGCTACTCTGGAGATATGGCTAAAGCTCTGGCTGCAGGGGCATCATCAGTTATGGTTGGTAGCCTACTTGCAGGAACAGAAGAATCTCCTGGAGAACTCATTATTTATCAAGGGAAAAGCTATAAAGTCTACCGGGGCATGGGTAGCTTGGGAGCTATGGCTAAAGGTAGTAAAGATCGTTATTTCCAAAATGAGATCACAGCCCAAGAAAAACTTGTTCCAGAAGGAATTGAAGGCAAGGTCCCGTATAAAGGTCCTGTTTCTGATATTATTTATCAACTTTCAGGTGGTTTACAGTCTGCTCTTGGGTATGTTGGAGTAAAAAATATAAAAGACTTACAAGAGACAAGAGAGTTTATAAAAATCTCACCTGCTGCACTTAGAGAAAGCCACCCTCACGATATATCAGTAACCCGCCAGGCCCCCAATTATCGTTTTGATTAGGTTAAATATAATATTGAGTTGAAGGATTTAGGAAATGAAACATACGAAAAATGGCATCTGTATATTTGATTTTGGATCTCAGTACACCTTGTTAATTAGCAGAAAATTAAGAGAGCTTGGCTACTACAATGAAGTGCACCCCTACAACATAAAAGATTTATCGAAACTACACTACAACGTTAAAGGTATTATCTTGTCGGGCGGGCCTCGAAGCGTAACAAGTGAAACCTACCCATCTTGCTCAAATTTTATTTTAAACAGTAATACTCCCGTACTAGGAATTTGCTACGGCATGCAATTACTGACTAAAATTTCTGGCGGAGTCGTAAGCGAAGAAGGAAAATCTGAATACGGTAAAGCAGAAATTTTTTGGCAAAACATAAATCAAGATTATGCCGATGCTTTTATGGATGCTTTACCGACAAAGCAAACTGTTTGGATGAGTCACGGTGACCATATTTCTCAGATCCCAAATGACTACTTACCTATTGCTGTAAGCTCTTCCCAAGCTATAGCAGCGATTATTCACAAAACTAAAGCAATGATTGGATTACAGTTTCACCCAGAAGTTTATCATACCGAAAAAGGTACAACCATTCTAGAAAATTTTTCTCAAAAAATTTGTAACCTAAATAAAGAAAAAATAAACCAGCGTACACTTGATTCAAGCTTAAGTTATATAAAATCTCTAGTCAAAAAAGGAAAGGTTTTAGTTGGTTTTTCTGGTGGCATAGACTCAACAGTCACTTCAGTATTATTGAATAAAGCACTTGGGGAAAGCTGCGTAACATCGGTACTTATTGACCACGGTTTTATGAGAAAAAATGAAGTTGAACAAATTATCTCTCTCGGGAAAAAGTTAAATATAAAAATTGAAGTTATTGACGCTAAAGAAACTTTTTTGAACCGTATTCAAAAAATATCTGACCCAGAAGAAAAAAGAAAAACTATTGGCAAAACTTTTATTGAAACCTTTGAGAAATTTTCTTGTAAAAATGGTCCCTTTACCCACCTGGGACAAGGAACTCTTTATCCAGACATTATAGAATCTTCACATAATGGTTATGGTGCAAAAAAAATCAAAAGCCATCACAATGTTGGAGGACTACCTGATGTTTTATCTTTACAGCTTGTTGAACCATTAAAATACATGTTTAAAGATGAAGTCAGAAAAATAGCTAAGCTCCTTGAAATTCCAGACGACATCATAAATAGACACCCCTTTCCGGGCCCAGGTCTCGCCATTAGAATACCAGGAGAGGTCACAGACAAAAAAATAAAGCTTCTCCAAGACGCCGATAATATTTTTATCCAAGCACTAAAAGATAAAGGGTTTTACTCGAAAGTATGGCAGGCCGGTACGATTCTACTTCCAATCAAATCTGTGGGAGTTATGGGAGATAAGAGAACATACCAATATACATGCGTTTTAAGGGCTGTTGAGTCCGTGGACGCAATGACTGCTGATGTCTTCGACTTACCTACTAAATTTCTAAGCGAAGTTTCCAATTCAATTATACAAAAAGTTCGTGGTATCAATAGGGTTCTTTATGATACTACTTCTAAACCCCCGGCAACAATAGAGTGGGAATAAACAATGTGGAAAAAACAAAAATATGAACACAAATTCAGATAAAAGCAATCATTTTTGTCACCTGCATGTTCACACAGAATATTCAATGATGGACAGCACAATCATGATTAAAGATCTAGTTAAAACAGCTAAGAATCGAGGTCATACGCATATTGCTATGACAGATCATGGTAATTTACATGGTGCTATCGACTTTTATTTAACTGCCCAAAAAGAAAAAATTACACCCATCATTGGCTGTGAACTTTTCTGCCAACCTTTTGTTCTTAACTATAAATTTCTAAAAGAACACAAAGACATTTTACCCTCTGATGATAAAAAAATATACAACCCTTTCCACATAGTTGTCCTAGCAAAAAATACCAGAGGCTACCACAACCTCCTGAAACTTGTTTCACAAGGTTACATTGGTGATAAACTAAAAGATATACCGGTTGTCAGCTATGACGATTTTAAAAAATACGGAAAAGATCTAATAGCACTTTCTTCATGTACAAGGGGCGAGTTTGCCAACCTTGTTAAACTCCTAAAATCTAAAAATGATCCTGATGAGCTTCTGTTTAGTGAATCTCCGTCACCGCAAAAAATTATTTTTTTAAATGCACTTCGAAACTACGTAGAAAAAATAACCGAAATTTTCGGGCCAGACCACTACTACGTGGAACTTATAGATAACAACTTAATAGAGCAAAAACTCCTACTACCGAGTCTTGTTGAAGCAGCTAAATACTTTTCTTTGCCTATTGTTGCAAGTGCCGATGCACACTATTTAGAACCAGAGTTTGCCAATACCCACGCTCTCGCACTAGCCATTAAAAATGGTCTGACTATGCGAGACATAAGAGAGAGAATGCACACAAGTCGCTTCCACCTTTGCTCAGACGAAGAAATGACAAGTATATTTTCTAGGTGGCCAGAAGCAATCACGAATACCCAAAGAATAGCTGAAGAGTGCTCGGATGTTTTTATTGATATGGGCACCTATCACCTACCAAAAATAAACTTAGGTTCAAAAGAAAACCCCCAGCAAGCTCTTGAACGACTGTCTCGAAAAGGTTTAGAGCTCAGATTATCAACCTTAGAAAAACTAAACCAACAGCCTTTAAACGAAAAAGAAAAGAAGAGTTACTGGGACAGACTCGACTTTGAAATTAAAATTATCAGTCAGATGGGTTTTTGTGACTACTTTTTAATCGTACAAGACTTTATCTGCTGGGCTAAAGACCAAAATATTCCTGTAGGGCCTGGACGAGGTTCAGGTGCGGGTTCCCTCGTTGCATACTCTCTGAAGATCACTGACATTGACCCTTTACCCTACAATCTTATTTTTGAACGTTTTTTAAACCCCGAAAGAGTTTCAATGCCTGACTTTGATGTCGATTTTTGTCAGTGGCGTCGAGAAGAGGTTATCCAATACTGTGTGGATAAATACGGTTCAAACAATGTCGCACAGATAACAACCTTTGGTAAAATGCAAGCAAAAGGAGCCGTGAAAAGTGTGGGTCGTGCTCTAAACTTAAGCTTTTTAAAACTTGACCGTTTTACAAAACTCTTCCCCCCTGACCTTGGCATCAACCTGCAACAGGTTCTAGAAAAAGAACCCCTTATACAGCAAGAGATGGATCGAGATGAAAGTCTTAACGAAGCAATGAACTATGCTTTGCAGTTAGAAGGCCTGATTAGCCACACGTCAGTCCATGCGGCAGGTCTTGTCATGTCTGACAAGCCTATGACTGATTATCTCCCGATATATACCACAGATGGAAAATCTTATATAACCCAATTTGAAATGAAGCCTACGGAAAAAGTGGGACTTGTTAAATTTGATTTTTTAGGCTTAAAAACATTAACAGTAATTGCCCGAGCTGTTGATTTAGTAAGCAAAGAAACTAATAAAAAATTTGATATTTCACAGATACCTCTAGCTGACAATAAAGTCTACCAAATGCTTTCAAAAGGAATTACATGTGGGGTTTTCCAATGTGAAAGTTTAGGTATGACTCAACTGATAAAAAAATTAAAGCCTATGTGCTTTGAGGAAATCATTGCACTTGTTGCTCTTTTCCGCCCAGGTCCTCTTGGTTCTGGGATGGTTGATGACTTCATTGAGAGAAAACACGGCAGACAAGCTATTGTTCACCTACACCCTCTACTTGAACCAATTCTAAAAGAAACATATGGTATGATTCTATACCAAGAGCAAGTACAAAAAATTGCAGCAACTCTTGCAAACTACTCGCTCGGTGAAGCTGACCTTCTCAGGCGCGCCATGGGTAAAAAAATACCTGAAGAAATGGCTAAACAAAAAACAAGATTTATGGAAGGAAGTCAAAAAAACAAGATTCCCGATGCTCTTGCAGAAGAAATATTTGACTTAATGGCTGAATTCGCTAAATATGGTTTTAATAAAAGTCACTCAGCTGCTTACGGCTTGATAAGCTATCAAACAGCTTATCTAAAATGCTATTACCCAGCCCAGTATATGGCTGCAATTATGACTTTTGATATGGACAATACTGATAAAGTCAAGCGTTATGTTGAAGAATGTAAACAGTTACAACTCGAAATACTTCCTCCAAATATAAATAGAAGCTATATTGACTTCGACGTTCCTCAAAATAATCAAGTCGGGTTTGCCTTGGCAGCAATAAAAGGAGTTGGTGAAGGAATTATAAAAACCCTTCTTGAAGAACGAGAAATCGGTGGTCCTTACACCTCACCCTACCATTTGGCTCAAAGAGTGCACCTTGGTAAATTAGGTAAAAAAACTCTTGAGCTTCTTGTTCAATCTGGTTCTTGTGATGATTTTAAAATTTCAAGAAAAAAAATGATTTCTATAATTCCAAAGCTTGTTAAATACAGCACAGAATACCATGAATCAAAATCACAAGGACAAAGGGGCCTTTTCGACGACCTAGAGGAGACAACTGATCTTCCTTCCGTACAAGAAGAAGAAGTTCTTTCTAGCATTGGCTCTGTATGGTCACTTTCTGATCTTTTCGAGGAAAGAAAAGTTCTCGGAGTCTTCCTTACGGGGCACCCTATCGACTATTTTAAAGAAGACTTTTCTCAATTCAATCAAACTATTGAATCGTTTCTTCCTATGGTAAAAAACTTTAAGCCACGACAGAAAAAGCCCGTTTCGTTCATTTCACTCATAGCAGCCCAAAACCAAAGAAGGACGAAAAAAGGGACTTTGATGACATCAGTTCGCTTTGAACAAAGCACAAGCTTTTTAGAAGGTGTTATTTTTGAAAATCAAGGTGAAGATATAGAGATTCCTGAAACAAATACTCTTGTTATCGCTTCTGGGAACATAGAAAAAAGTATGAATGAAGACAGTGTAAGATTCCAAATAACAAATGTAAGACCTCTCGAATCAACTCGAAAAGAAAGAGTTAAAGCTATAAACCTCAGATTACTTTGTCAGCTTTCAGAAAAGGAAAATTTCTTAGCTAAACTTATAAAAGAAACGATTATTAAGTACCCTGGCAAAACTCCAATTAAACTCAGTATTGATTTTAAATCTATAATTATTCATTTAAATACCGAGCAAGAATATAAAGTAAACCTCTCCAATAATTTTATGAGTGAAATAAAAGATATAACAAAAAATGAAGTTGCTATTGATTATCTTTAAACGAAATTAAAATAGACAAATAAAGTGAAACATGTAAAAAAAAATCCACGTTATTTAGTTTAAAAAATAAGATTCATATAAAACTATGCTTTTTAAAGTTTACTTATTATGCTTATCAACAGTACGAGATTAACTGTTAATAAGGAAAATCCTATGACAAACTTTATTTTGCTATTAATAAGTCTTCTATTCTGTCAAAATCTTCATTCGAAACCAGTCATAATTGCCCACAGAGGTGCTTCGTCATATCTTCCAGAACACACTCTCCCCGGTGTTTCTTTAGCATATGGCTTAGGCGCAGATTTTATTGAGGCTGACCTAGTTTTAACGAAGGACGGGCAATTAGTTGTTCTACATGATATTTTTCTCGAATACACAAGTAATGTTGCTTCACTCTTCCCTGCAAGAAAAAGAAGCGATGGTCATTGGTATGCTATTGACTTTACTCTCAATGAAATAAAAGAAATGCACGTGTATGAAAGAAAAAATTCCCAAAATATAAATGAACAAAAATATAAACAACGATTTTCCAATATCGGTAAAATTTTTAAAGTTCCTACATTTGATGAATTTATTATGTTAGTTGATGGTTTGAATAAGACACTAAAAAAAAATGTTGGGATTTACCCGGAAATTAAAAGACCCAAGTTCCATGAATTTGAAGGTTACGACATAACAGATTTATTTATGAAAAAAATTTTTGAATATCAAAATAAAAAAATGCTTCCCCAAACATTTATTCAGTGTTTTGAACCTGAGACCTTAAAAAAAATTTATTATGAATATCGACCTTCTATTCCTCTTATTCAACTCATAGATGAAAATAATTGGCAAACACTAGGCTTAGATAAAAATATGGTTAAAGCTCTACAAGAAATTAAATCCTACAGTGTTGGAATAGGACCTAGTCTAAATAATACACTTTTTAAAGATCACGACCAGATGATAAAGAAAACCCTATTGGCACAGTTCGCTCAAAGTGAGAAGCTTCTACTACATCCATGGACTGCAAGAAAAGATGATCTCCCGACTTGGGCTGTTAGTTTTGATGACCTTATAGAAAAACTTGTTAAGAATTCTCAAATTGATGGTATTTTTACTGACTTTACTGATCTTACAAAGTCATTGATCGAAGCATACACTTCTTCAAAATAAGAAGTTACTCTTAAAACTACTCAACGATAAATTTATTATCTAAATACGGCCGTGTTAAGTTTTTATGTCCAGATTCTTCCACAAGTAAATTATCCTCAATCCTAATACCTCCAAAGGGAACCAACTTATCTATCAATTCCCAATTAAAAAATTTATAATTTTCTGAATTTTTACTACGAAATTTATCTAACAAAACGGGAATAAAGTATAGTCCTGGCTCAACTGTAATAATTTCTCCAGACCTAAGAGATCTTCTCAACCTTAAAAAAGGAAATCTTCCGTCGCGATCAGGCAAATCACCTTTTTCATTTTTTTGTTGTCCGCCTACATCGTGTACTTGTATGCCGAGCATATGTCCTAAACCATGTGGAAAAAAAACACTTGAAATAGAATGAATTAAAACCTCTTCTTCTGTTAAACCACGAAGAATTTCGTGATCTATTAAAATTTTTGAAATATTTTTGTGTGTCATTAAATTCAGATCGCTGAAAGACACCCCGCTTCGAACAGATTGACACAAATTATTGTGCATATGCTCCATAGCTTTTAATATACTTATAAAAACTGGATGAGTAGATCCGGACTTTACATATGTTCTTGTAATATCAGAACAGTACCCATTTGATTTTGCACCAGCATCAATCAAAAGAACTGACTTTGCTTTGGCGTGCCGCTTGTTTTGATAATGAAGTATTGCTGATTTATGATCACAAGCAACAATACTATTATACGGTAACTGATGATCGCTATCACCAAGCTCTTTCAGGTAGGAAATGTGGATATCATACTCGGTTCCACCTTGTGAAAATATCTGCTTTGCTTGTTGATGTGCTTGAGCTGCCCTTTGGTTTGCAGTAATAACTTGAGCAACCTCATAATTAGATTTTAAAGCTCTGTGCCAATCGAGAAAAGCTATTGCTTCTTTTGGATTAAAATCAATCTTTTTATTCTCTAAGTTTAATTTAGTTTCTCCAATAAATAAACTATGACCTAAAGACTCAAAATATGTTTTCATTTTGTCTTCAGAGTCAAAAAAAGATACTTCAAAGTATCTTTCAAATCCTACCGTATCTATATCTACTGTATCATGCCAAAAGTCTTTTGTTTGTAAAATAAATAATTTAGGCTTTGAACTTTCATCAACTAGAATAAAGCAGCTTGGTATTTCTAGGGAGCACCAATGTGCAAAGTGTGGATTTACTTTAAATGGATAAGTTTGATCATCAAGAAAGTAAAAATTACTCTCACCCGAATAAACGATAAAATTATCTACATTATAGCTTTCCATCAAAACTCTTACTGATTTCATTCGGATACTTATATGTTCGTTTAATTTATCATCTTTGCACATACATGCCTTCTTTCCTATGTTTTAACTCTTTTAATAATTGTTTATTTTTTTGAGAGTCTATTTTGCAATGTCTTGAATTCATAGTTTAATTTGAAATCTTTAAAAATTTGTAGAAGTCTGCCTTCAACCTTTGGGAAACCAAATTCTTTTAAAAAAATAATTTTAGCTAATTTTTGTAAAAAAACCCTTTGCTCAAAAACTTTTTTATTTTTAAGCAAGCGACTTAACCAAGCTGACCAAATGAAAGAGGTCTCAATGAGCTCTAAATATAAACTTCTAGCTTTTTCCCAATCTTTATCAATTGTATATAGGTGAGCAAGACTTGCTAGAAGCCTTTCGTGAGAACTATCAGATCTTTTACCTTCCAGTATTTCGATTGCTTGAGCAGTTTTGTTTTGAGCGACAAAACTAGCGGCTATACCATCAAAAGCAATTCCTGAAGGAACGTTTTTCTTAAGACACTCTTTGGAAAAAAACTCAAGATTTTCATAGTCTTTCAACTCAGCAAAAACTGAAAGAACAAGGTCACAGCCCTCATTAAGTTCGAGAATCAACTTTTCTTTGTTTTGAAAAGCTTCTTTTGCCTCGACATACTTTTGCTCACTGTATAAAGTATTCGCTTGCTTGAATAGCTCCTGAAAATCTATATTTTTTTTTGATTGTGAAGGCAGCGAATTTTTTATCCACTGAAAGCTGAAAACAATGCTTCCGATTGGAAAAAAAAATAAAAAGAAGAGATAAAAATATTTTTTTTTCACAAGTAAGACTTTCTTTTATCAATAAGCTTTAGAAAAAATAACCGCTTTACCATTACTATCACCTGAAAAGATACATGTACCATTCTCGTGATAGTTAACAGGAAGATACTCCTTGTCAAGAGGTAAACAACGAGGAGTCACCTTTAAGCGCTGAAAAATTTCATGCCCAATAGCCTTTTCACTCCAATGGCTCAGAGCAAACCCGCCACCCTTAGAATCAGTAAAAAACTTCTCAAAGTCTTCTAATGATCCAATACACTTTATGTTACTCTTCAAATTTTCTTTTGCTGTATTTAGGAGACCTTCTTGAAACTCAGCCAAAATAGCTGAAACTTCAGCCAGAAATGAATCGATAGATACAAAAGATTTACCTGCAACCAATTTATTTCTGACAGTAAGAGCTACTTGTTTCTTTTCAAGATCTCTTGGTCCAATTTCACAAATTAATGGAACCCCTTTTTTTATGTATCCCCATTTTTTTTCACCCCCCCTTAGTTGTCTTAAATCTAGCTTTACTCTTATTTTTGATCCATTGTAGCTAAGAAGAGACAAATCCTTCACTAAAGTACTACAGACGTCAACAACTTCTTTTTTCTCATCATCATTCTTATATATGGGTAGAATAACAAGATGTAGGGGTGCAAGTTTAGGAGGCAAAATTAGACCATCATCATCACCATGAGTCATAATCAACCCACCAATAAGCCTTGTTGTAACTCCCCAAGAAGTAGTCCAGGCATAAACTTGTTTTTCATTTTCATTTATAAATTTAATTTCGGAAGCTTTAGCAAAATTTTGTCCAAGAAAGTGGGAAGTTCCTGCCTGAATTGCTTTTTTATCTTGCATCATTGCTTCTATTGTATAGGTATCAACAGCTCCAGGAAACTTTTCATCAGATGTTTTTTTTCCCTTCAAAACAGGGACTGCCATCCATTCCTCTGCAAATGCTGCATAGATATTTAACATTTTGAGCGTTTCTTCTACGGCTTCCTCGCTTGTCGCATGGACGGTATGACCTTCTTGCCAAAGAAATTCTGACGTTCTAAGAAAAACTCGCGGACGCATTTCCCAACGCATGACATTTGCCCATTGATTTATAAGTATTGGCAAGTCTCTGTATGATTGAACCCAACGAGAGTAGGAATGACCAATAATTGTTTCACTTGTAGGTCTAATTATTAAGGGCTCTTCCAAACTACCTTTCGGAACCAGGCCTCCATCTTGACCTTTCTCAAGTCGGTGATGTGTAACCACTGCACACTCTTTGGCAAAACCTTCTACATGCTCTGCTTCCTTTTCCAAAAAACTAAGTGGGATAAGTAGAGGGAAATAGGCATTTTCATGACCGGTCTCTTTGAACATCCTATCTAGCTCACTTTTCATGTTTTCCCAAACAGCATAACCCCATGGTTTAATAACCATACATCCTCGCACTGGTGAGGACTCTGCTAAATCTGCAGCTTTTACTACCTGCTGATACCACTCCGGGTAATCTTGACTTCTAGTTGGAGAAATTGCATTTTTATTTTTCATTTTAATATCAACACCTTATTGTTTTCGGACCTATTTAAACTTGCTGAAAATATTGTTCTAAGATTATTTTTTATTACCATACTTTTGTAAAAAATGTTTAAAATAGCTTAAGGAAACCAGTTCACTGAAATTATCTTTTGAGTTTCAGAAAGCTAGACACAATAATATAAACCACTCTGAGTT
Source organism: Pseudobdellovibrionaceae bacterium (assembly GCA_002711925.1). Classification (GTDB taxonomy): domain Bacteria; phylum Bdellovibrionota_B; class Oligoflexia; order Oligoflexales; family Bog-1112. The sequence goes on from PASJ01000065.1 coordinate 16,985, forward strand.
AACTTGTAAACACTTGAAAAATGATAAGTAAAATAAACAAACAAATACCCCTTATCAAATAAACAAACCGCCAAACATCGAAAAAACTTTCAAGTGATAAAAATTCTGGTTTAATCTGAAAATTTGTAGAAAGTAACAGATAAAAAAAGAAAAGATCGGAATCTAAACCTATAGAATCCCTATAGATTCAAGCACGGTATATATTAATATTTTCTTTCTCATTTCATGATTTACAAGAAGAAACCACCAAGGTTTCATTTTAAAGTGCAAAGCCTTTACTTGTTTTTTTCCATCTACAAAAGATAAAAAAATTCTATTCATACTGTACTTATTTTACTTTTTAAATTATTAAATAAATCAAGTCAGTAATAATACGAGATTGAATCACTGAATTTTTAATTGTAGGTAAAAATAAAAAATAAAGTAACTTTGGTTTTATTTTTTGCCTTGAATAATTTGTTATTGGTTTATTTTTTTTTTTTTTTTGATACATAAGCGTATAGTATTTTGAAACTCTCGACTTAAAGGCGGTACGACAATGACAGAAAATGAACAAGTAGAATCGAATGAAGAAATGGGAAGAAACAATAGTGAAAAAAATTTCACTTTAAATGCATCACCGGCAAGTAGTGATGATGCAGGGTCATCAAATCCAAGTGATTATGATCGCAATGATTCTGATTACTCTGAAGAAGATTATAGTGAAATGGAAGAACAAACAGAAATATTTCAAACATTGTCCTCCCCTGAAGAAGTTGACCTTGATCAAGATGACACAGACGGCGGAGAAGAAGAGAGCGACGAAGAGGTGCATGAAGAAATTGTTCCACATGAAGAACTTCATGGATCTGAGAATGAAAACCACCTCTTGGGTACAGATAACTTTGAAATTTCTTCTGGTGCTGAAGTAGAGTTTGAAGATGAACCGCAGAGCGAGAAAAGCCTCAATTTAACAGAAGCAATGGATGACGACTTCAACGACGCAGAAGAAGAGTTAGAAGCCAAAAACACACCATTATCTCAACTAAAATTAGATTTGACATCTTCAAAAGAAGAAGCACACGGAAATAATGCAGAAAACCCCGAGATTAAAATTACTGCAAAAAAGAAAAACCCGAAAAAATCGGCGAAGAAGAAAGTAACAAAGAAAAAGACCTCGAAAAAGAAAATAACTCAGAAAAAAACAACGAAAAAAAAGGTAACGAAGAAAAAAACAGCCAAGAAAAAAGTGACTAAGAAAAAAGTGACTAAGAAGAAAGTGACTAAGAAAAAAGTGGCTAAGAAAAAAGTTACTAAAAAGAAAGTCACAAAGAAAAAAGTCACAAAGAAAAAAGTTACTAAAAAGAAAGTCACAAAGAAAAAAGTTACTAAAAAGAAAGTCACAAAGAAAAAAGTTGCTAAAAAGAAAGTCACAAAGAAAAAAGTTACTAAAAAGAAAGTAACTAAGAAAAAAGTTGCTAAAAAGAAAGTAAATAAGAAAAAAGTGACTAAGAAAAAAGTTGCTAAAAAGAAAGTAACTAAGAAAAAAGTTACTAAAAAGAAAGTAACTAAGAAAAAAGTTGCTAAAAAGAAAGTAACTAAGAAAAAAGTTGCTAAAAAGAAAGTAACGACTAAGAAAAAATCTAAAAAAAAGTAGCGTTTTAACCTACAAAATAGACTTGAAAGAGTCTATTTATACTAGAAAAATTTCCTCTGCCGGTGGTCGCATATTGTAATGGGAAGACATTGAACGACCATAAGCTCCTGCATTTAATAGCAAAAGGGTATCTCCTTCACGGGTTAAATCGGGGACTTTCCGCCCCTTACCAAAGACATCGCCTGTTTCACAAATTGGACCAACAACATCAGCATAAAAGTAGTGTTTACTTTCTAACCTATCCAAATTGACAATCTCATGGAAAGCCCCATATAAAGGATGTCTGATTAAGGAGTTCATGCCCGTGTCCACTCCAACATAATGCCTATGCTCCTTTGTTTTCAGCTGAGTTACTCTCGTTAAAAGAACCCCTGCTTCAGCAACAAGGTACCTTCCAGGCTCTAACCAGATTTCAAATTCGGGAAATAGTTTTTTGAAGTTTAACAGAACCGTACATAAGCCATCAATATCAAATGAACTCTCTCCTATCTTTTCTGGTACTGGCAATCCACCACCTATATCAAGAATCTTTACCTTGGGAAAATCATTAGCTAATTTGGCAAGAAAAAAGGCTAACTCTCCCCAAGTTTCGAGATCTTTAATCCCACTACCGACGTGAGCATGAAGTCCACACACATTTATATCATGTTGTGCAACAAGAATTTTGACCTTCTCTAAGTCAGAGAAAGCAATGCCAAATTTACTTTTCACCCCAGCTGTCTCAACGAAATCATGATGCCCTCTGCCTTTACCTGGGTCTACACGAAGGAAAATGTCTTTGCCTGAAAAAATATCGGGATGTTGTTCCAACAAGTATAAATTATCTACTGTCACATAACACCCTAAATCCAGCGCTTTTTCGTACTCAGAAATAGGAGCAAAATTAGGAGTGAAAACAACTCGACTTAAATCACACTTTTGAACATATTTAACAATGTGGTTAACTTCTGCCAAAGAAACACAATCAAAGGACAGTCCTTCCTCATAAAACATTTTGAGTATTTGAGGGTGGGAATTGGCTTTTATAGCATAATTGAGTCTAGCAATATTTTTTAACTTGATCACTCTTTCTAGGACTCTAGATAACTCCTTTTGAGAATAAACAAACAGTGGAGAACTTTTTGTCTTTAGTAAATTATGTAGTTTTTCTTTTTCAGCTAACCACCAATATTGTTTATTCAAAGATAAATTCATTAAGCTAGAATCGAATAAGCTTTCCCAGCTGGGTCCTATATCTTTATCATAGTCAATATTGTTACAGCACAATTCATGAAGGTCTTTAACAATAGAATTAGAACTTTCTTCAGAAACTACAATTGAAAGGTTCAAATCACCTGAAGATTGTGCAATCATAAATATCTGTTTTTGTTTGAAAGCCTTAAATGTTGGACCCAATTCATGTAAGATACCTCGAATATTTTTCCCCACAAGACTAATAACAGAACAAGCATTTTTTAACTTCGTATTACAGATTTTTGAAAGATCTTTTATCAAGAAACGCAAGTTTTTTTCAGAAGACGGGTTGCTAATAAGATCTAATGTAACTGTAACATTTGTTTGACTTGTAGCAATAAGATCAATGGATATGTCATGCTTTTTAAATATAGAAAAAATTTCCGCTAGAAAACCAACTTCCTGCCACATCCCGATGGATTCCATACTGATCATATGGATATTATTTTTGACTAAAATACCTTTTAAATAACGAGAACTAGATGAACCATAATTATCAATTAAAGTTCCATTAAAAGATGGCCTATTTGTCCACTTTATATTCAATGGTATATTTGATAAACGCAAAGGCTCAACACTACGAGGATGTAAGACTTTAGCTCCGGAGGATGCTAACTCTTGAGCCTCATCATAGTCTACATGTAATAGTAGCCGAGAAGATGGTATCAAGCTAGGATCGGCTGTAAACAATCCAGGTACGTCTGTCCAAATTTCTAACTTTTCAGCACCTAGTTTAGAAGCATAATATGCTCCAGATGTATCAGACCCTCCTCGCCCGAGAAGAACTGTTTCATTCTCATCATTTGAAGCAATAAAGCCTTGCGATAAAAAAAGATCAATTTTGTGATCTTCTAAATAGTTTACAAATGTCTGGTCATAAGTTGCATCACAAGTAACGGTTAAATAATTTTTTGATTTTAAACTAGTTGTTGTTAAAGCTTTTAAATACTTTCTAGAATCCAGCCATTGGCATGAAAGATCAACAGTCGATAACCATTGACAACTTAACTTAGTCAACATGATCTCACCCAATGCTAGAAGTCTAGCTCTAACCTTATCATGCCCATCTTTCAAAAGTGATAAACCTAAGCAAATTTTATTCAGTTCAGAAATTTCATCTAATAAAATTTTTGAACCATCTAAGTTTAATTCAGCCGAAAAATTTAAATATATATTTACAAAATCATTTAGCTGATTCTCATAATCCCCGGCTAATGAGCAGTCGTATAGATTCGACAATTTATTTGACGCTTCAGAAAGGGCTGAGCAAACGACAAAAACTTTATAATCTTTTTTTAGCCTCTCTAAGCAAATATCTTTAATTGTCAACCAGCTTTTGAGAGAAGAAACACTTGTACCACCAAATTTTAAAACAATCCAACGTGACATAAATTTTTTGTCCTACAAGAAACGTTTTTACCATAAAAAACCACTAGCTATATAAAAAATAGTTTTATTTTAAAACCTTATTTTTGTAAAGGTAGAGAACTGTCGCGTTGTATTGAAATATCAAAAAGTTAAAACATTGGATCAAAATGAATAATTTTTTTAGGTCTCATTATAGAGTTTTCAAAAGACAACATGTGGCTTCCTTTAAAAATTTGGTAATTGCTTTTTTCTTGAAACCATCTAGTATTTATTTTTTCTGTAGGAAATCCTAAATCAAAATATGTTAAAGAATAATCTTTTAAACTTTTACGAGTGAGAAGAAATGTATCAAACCTTGAGTGAAAAACGATAATATTTGAAAAACCAGCCTTCTGAAAAGATCCTATTAGAACTTTATTATCTACTAGTAATCGACTTTTTTTACTCTGAAAGGGTATATCCATTATTAAAAAGGATTCCTCAGTTTTTAAAGACATTTTAACCATCCTTAGAAATTCACTGCTATATAAGCGTAAAATATCAAAACTATGGGGAAATGGAAAATCGATATAGACTGCATCAAACTTTCTTTTATTTTTTTTTACCCAATAGAAAGCATCTGCATTTATTATAGAGACCCTCTCGTCTGACAAAGAATAATTATTTAGTTGAACCAAAGGAAATTTTGTCGCTAAAGAGATCATTTTGGGATCCAGTTCGACAAGAGTAATAGATTCAATACTTTTATTTTTCAATATCTCTCTTACTAGCAAGCCATCGCCAGCACCGAGGACAAGGATATTTGGGGTGTTTTTATGTCTTGTTAGCATGACAGGCATATGTGCCATGTATTGATGATAATCTTTTTCATTTCTTGTGTTGAATTGAAAGTGGCTATTCAGATACAGAGTAAAAGTTTGATTTATAAGTCTTGTAATATCTCCTTCAGATTTATCTTGCAGCGTGTAAGAAGAAATATTTGTAACTTTATCTATTTTTTGATAGGGAGTAATTATTGTCTCAACTTCTGGTAACTTTTTTATCACGTTCAAAAGTTGAGAAAAACCCACTGGACTTATAAAAAATTTACCATTATTCGACTGCCCCCATTTTGCTTTATTATAATAAAAGTTTTTTAAATGAAATTGATAAAAACTTGGCATAGATTTTATATAAAAAACTTGAAGAAAAAGTAAAAATATAAAGCAAAAATATTTATAAATTGATTTCTTATTTGATAAGATCAAAATCAAAAGGACTAAAATGCTATTACACATTGCACTGAATTGTGAGATTTCGTAATTTACCAGACCACAAGTTAAAAAGAACAAAAAACAAAGGGAAGCAATAAGACTTCCTAAATAGTAAAAAAAGGAACTTATTGCAAAGTAGCTTTTATTGAATACTTTTTCGGCTACGTTAAATAGTATTGACATTTCAAGTCCAGAAAAGAACCCAAAAAGACAAGAAAATATGACGACAGAAAAGGGGACAATTTGAAAAAAAAACGCTGTGCTATCATCAAAATATCGGTAATTATAGATATACACCCTAGCAATAAAGGTAAAAAGAAGAAACAAAGGAACAAGTAAAATCCCAAACAAAGACAATAATACTTCTATATAAAATATTTTTTCAATATTTTTATTTCTACAAGTTTGAAAAAAGAACACACCCAAACCTGAAGAAAAAACAAAAAAACCAATTGTAAAACACTCCCAAAACAAAACATCTTCGAGATAATAATCAACTAACTTAAGAAGTAAAATCTCATATGATATGCTGCAAAAAGATGCTAAAAAGCAAAAAAACAAAAATATCCATTTTTTCTTGGCATTAAATAAATTTGTTGTCATACCCATATTGCCATACTTATTAATTTATGAAAAAAATGTATATCAACTACTCATTAATATCTAGCTTTAGAGTAAAACCCTAAAACATAACAAAAAAACATTATATCATTTTTAAAAGAAAAAATTTATGAATAAGAACTACAAAAGAATATAAGGAATAAAACCATACATTATTTTCTTCATAGTTTACCTAATTTTTTCTTTACACGTTGACAAAATCATTTATTTCTCTTTACTTTCAAAACACGAAATAACTAAAAATTTATTTGATCTGGAATGATTAAAAGTCATAATTTTCAAAAGGGTTGCGACATGACGAATAAAAATAAATATTTATTTTTTCCCTGTATGATATCAATATTTTTTTTAAATACTTCGTTATTAAACGCTGCCATGAAATCATTACCAAAAAATAGTTTTAAAATATCATCTTTTAAGTCAAAAGGATCTGGTTGCCCAGGAAACACCGTCTATACGAATATCAGCCCAGACCAAGAGGTTATAACTATGATTTTCGATGATTTTATTGTTGAAAAAAATGGAAATAATGACCCTTTTGGAAGTCAAAAAAATTGTAATATCGAAATCAATCTAAAAAAACCTAAAGGGTGGACGTTCAGTATGTATTCCGTTGACTTTGAGGGTGTTTCAGACCTTGAACCTAGAGTAGCAGGATCACACAAAACCGAAATAATTCTTTCAGGAGCAAAACTTCTCAACAACAAGGACAAGGTCAACATAATTGGTCCATATAGTAATGAATATATGAGAACTATTAATGCTGATCTAAAAAAATTACGCTGGGAATCATGCGAAAAAAAGACAAGTCGAATAAATATTAAGTCTGAAATAGCAGTTAGACCTCACCTTGAGAAAAAGAATAGCTCTTCAGGTTTTATCGCAATGAACACCTCAGAAGGTAAAATAAAGCAAAAACTAAACCTCTTATGGAGACCGTGCTTTGAAGAAAAAAGGCCTCAATTGGATTGGTTAACATTGTGTGAGATAAATATATATAAAAAACCGGCCAAAAAGTTAGTCAAGAGTTTCAATATAAAAGCACGCGGCAAGTCAGAAAAATCATCACTTAAAAACAGTAGAAATAAAGTTAAAGAATTTTGTAAAGAATACAGCGATGAAAATCCACAAAGAATTTGTAAGATAAAAAATTCAAAATGTAAAAGTATTAGATTGTAATACAAATGATTCGAAAATAATTGAACATTTAAAGGCAAGTTTAGTGAAAAAAATTAAATTTTTATTTGTAATATACTTTCAAATAATTATTCAAAATCATCTTGTTGCTAAGTCAAATTTTAACAACATAATCCTACCTAGAATTATAGTTAACACTAATCTATACAAGATTAGCTCAAAAGAGAAAACCAATGCTAAAATTAAACTAAATTATTTTTTCCATCGAATTAAGAAAAAAAAGGAACTTGATGAATGGACAGAGGCAAAAATTAAGCTAAGAGGAAATTCTTCAAAATATTTCGCTAAAAAACAGTACAGTATTTTTTTTGAGGATTTAAAGGGTCAAAGCTCAAAATTATCGTTAATTCACGGATCTGCTTCGAAAAAATGGGTTTTAAATGGCCCTTACGTAGACAGATCATATATAAGAAACGATATTGCCTATACTGTTGGAAGAAAAATAGGCGAGAAAAAAAATCAATATTTCGCACCAAAAACTGACTTTGTCGAATTAGTCATCAATAATCAATACCTCGGCTTATACGTTCTAACAGAAAAAATTGAACGATCAAAATACAAAATAAATATCGATAAATATAAAAAATTACAACAGACTAAAAATCCTATCAGTTTCATAGCAGAAATATCCAGAGGCGACGGAGACTTTAAAACAAAAAATGATGTCGAAATTAAAATGGAATATCCTGACAGTAAGCAGATACAAAACCTAGAAAATAATGACCCTAAATATGCAGCAGCATTGGATAAAGAAATAAAAAAAAGTATTGAAAGCTTTGAAGATATAATATTCTCAAAAAAAATAAATAGATATTTTTTAGATGATCAAAACAATATCTTTGATCCAGAGTCTTTCCTTGACTACATAATCATACAAGAGGTTTTCAAAAATCCAGACGGATACAGAAGAAGTGCTTACTTTCATAGGAATACAGATGGAGTTATTTTTATGGGACCAATTTGGGACTTTAATATAGCCATGGGTAACCTTTCTTACTACGGAACATCGCAAAAGAAAGGGTGGATATTTAAGAAAAATTTTCAGCTTATAAAATCAGCAAGGTGGTTCAAAGAGATAATGTCAAACCCTGTTCCTAAAAAGTTACTTATAAAAAGATACAAAGAACTAAGAAACCCAGGTGAAGCCCTTGATCTAAAATTCATCGAAGAAGCTATAATGAAATCCTACAATAAAATCAAAGATTATGCTGTAATTAATCAATCTATTTGGGGACATAAGGAGAGTATTTTAGACTACCGCATACTAACGACTCATTTTAAGTGGCAGAACCATCACGAGCATATTCAAGCCTTGATCTTATGGTTAAAAGAAAGAATTATGTGGATAGACAATAATATTGATTATATTTAATCGGTAATTATTCATTCTAATCAGTTGCTTATAAAAAAAATTAAAATTAACTTTTCTATTCGGCTCAAATATAAAATACATAAAAAAATATATAATAATTTTTTATTATAATTTTGCTCGATTTATTATAGGTTAAAAGATCTGATGATCTTGTGGAGGGGAAATTTTTGAACAAAACCTATGATTTAATCTTGTTTGACCTTGATGATACTCTTGTAAACTTTTCAAATTCAGAAAAATTGTCATTTTTTCGAATATTAGAAACAATGAATCTTCAAAATAAATTTGAATCAATTTTTCCAATTTATAAGAGAATTTCTAAATACCTATGGCACAAATTAGAAAACAACAAAATATCATCGGAAGATTTAAGGGATAGAAGATGGTTACTACTTTTAGATGAAATTGGAAAAA
>PASJ01000066.1 GCA_002711925.1 Pseudobdellovibrionaceae bacterium
GTTTTATTATATTGAGATCATATCATGAACTATGATCAAACATATATTATCCTGGTTTATTAGAAAAATTGGAAATAAATAAAAAAAATAGTCAAAAATCCCAGTAGATACATTTTAATTTTCTATACGTATTATAATTAAAAAAAAAAAAAATCATTTTTAAACGAGAATTTATATATAAATATTCTATAATTATTAGCTTATTTTACTATAGTCTTCCTGGAGCGCGATAAAAAAAGAACAAGTCAATCATAAGTATTTTATTTCAATAATAAGAATATGTATTTAACTATCAGTTGAAACAGTCTAAAATTATTAAATAGAAATCAGATTGAAAATTATATGAAAAAGCAATCAAATTTGTACTTATCGATTGATCTATGTGTTTTTAAATTTACTTGATGATAATTTTTTTAAGTGAATAAAAAAGATATTGGAAGGGTATACATTGAAAATAATTTTAGTTTTGATTTGTCTCTTGAGAAGTTTTTATCTTTTTGGTTTACCTATAAGTTTTGGTATAAACCAGGGAGACTTGGAATATTATGAATTAAGCTCAAAAAATTTTAGAGTTTATCATGATAAAAGAACACCGAATGAAGCTAAACTTCTTGTTGAAACCCTCGAAAGTATAAAACCAATTGCTGAAAGTTGGTTTGAGATTAAGCAAGGAGGGCGACTTCCTATTATAAGTTCTGCAGTGACTGATGGTCCTTCATTTGCAAATTTTTTATTAGATACTATTGAACTTCAGACTATGGGTCAAGGTGATCGTGATTTATTTCTACATGAATATACCCATACAATGATGTATCGTCATTTTCATAATTTACTTGGTCCTGCTGGAGCTCTTATTCACTTGCCTTGGATACCTGCCTGGTTGGTCGAAGGTTTAGCGGAGTGTCTTAGTATTTCAGTTGGTTCAGATGCACAAGCTAGTATTGAAAGATTTTACGCCTTAAAAGGGAATTGGCCAAGCTATGATCGGTTGGCATCTTTATATGGTCGAAGCGATGATAATTTTTCTCACAGAGGTTACGCTCTTTCAGGAAGTTTCGTAACTTGGCTTTTTCGGTTAAACCCGGATTTTTCTTTAGCTCAATTATTAAATGATATCTATCAATATTCTATGCCATGGTATTACCCACTATCATTTAATCCATTTATTTCTTATTACCCGACAGAAAAAGCACTTATGAATCAATTCAATAAATCGGCTCAAGAACTTTATGAACAATATAAGAATGAAGCAACAGCTTATTGGAAGAGTCAATCTAACGGGATATTTTGGTCAAATGAAAAAGATAAAAAAATTAATTTGTCAGGTTTTAATGGTTTAGTAAGTAGAGGATCTGAATCTTATATCTTTTTGGATAAAGGAAGTCACCGTGTAGCATCTCGTCTTCTTTTTAGTCGGGATTCAGGTTGGTTAAATGATTTAGAAAGTCAAAGGTTCGAAGTTCCAGAACGCATATATTGGCATCGACTTGCTTTTGACGGAAACGATATTATAGCTGCTAAAGTTGAGCAAGATGAGGAAAGTCTTTTATATTATCATAAACTTGTACTGCTTAAAAAGATTAAAGGCGGAAAGTATACTACTGATAATAATTTTTTCCGTTTTAATGGCTTTGTTCTTAAAATGTTTTCTGATGAGACTAAAATTTTCTGGTTAGAGCAGGAGCAAGAGATAACTAAATTTTGTCAATTAGACAAAAATTTATTAAGAAACAACATAACTATAAATGAAAGCCATATTGAATGTTTTTTCGATGAAAAAACACCAAATTCACTAAAGTACCTTGGACATGTGGGAAATTCCCGTTCCAGTAAAAAAAGCTTTCGTGAGAACTTAAATAAAATTTGGTTTGCCAAGAAAGAGCAAACATCTCATAATGATCGGTATAAAATATTTTCTTGGCAAACCAAAGAAAATCAAACTTTTTCCCTAAACTACCAGTTAGGTGGATCACCTATAAAAATTTTAGAAAAAAAAGAAAATCTATGGCTTTTAGTTGGAAGCCAAGAAAGAAGGAATTTAGTAAAACTTGACAAGAATGGTAATTGTCTTGGTCTTTGGAACTCAGATGATTTCATTACCGATATTTATTCAAGTGGTAGTGATAAGTTAATCTTCGTTCTTTTCAATGGAAAAAATAAGATTATTAAAAGGGTGAGTGAAGACCGATTGAACTTAAAGCCTTGTCAAAACTTGTCGCAGCATACTACGCCATACATGGTTGCTCTTAACAATAAAAACGATTTAACTTTATCTGATGCTCTTTTAAAATCAAGTTATTGGAAAACAAGTAATAAAGATTTAGCTATTAATGTGTCTAGTTTAAATAAGAGTCAAGCAAAAGAAAGATCAGTAAAGAAGGAAAGCAAGAGACACTTTATTAAAGATTCAAAACATAAAAATTTTTTTATCACTCAATCAAGTTCTAAATCAAAGTGGCGAGGTAGACCTGCACTTATCTTTCCATGGGTCGGCGGAGATGATATTTTTGGAATGCAGTATGGTGCGTTAACTTTGCCACTTATTGATGAAATGCAGAATGAGGAACTCAGGCTAACAATGCTTTATGGCGTTGAGAGTAAATATCCTTCTTTTTCGCTTTCACTTATCTCCAGACGTTATACGCCAACATATAGTCTTGTTTTTTCAAAAAGACAAAAGTGGAACGGAGTTTACTATGATAAAGATGAAAAAACACTCAGTAGTTCATATCTTGATGAGATAAATTTAGATATAGCTATGTCAATACGAAGAGTCTATCGATATCTTCAAATCTTTTTTCGTCCAGGTCTTTCAGTAAGTGAAACGAAACCATTTTACGGAAGTGACAAGGTTCTTTTTGGCTTTTCTATTCAACCTTTTTTTCTTTCATCTTTTAAATATAGATATGGTAAGTGGCTATTTTCTTTAAATTTAAATTATCAAGGAGCTCCTGCTCTATTAAATGAAAAATTTCATTACAATAGTCTTGGTGGAAGGCTCTCGGTTGGGCGTTCTTTTTCATTTCTTAGGTCAAATGTTTCTCTAGGAATCAAAGCGTCGAGAACGCGAGGTAAAACAGGAAAAAGTCCAAACCTAAAAGAATTTTATATTCCGCTTAGGACTTTTATTCCAGGTTCAGGTGGGGGTATAAATCAGACAAGTTATTCACTAACTCAAGGAGGTAGTCTTTTTTTAGTGCGCTATGGTGATACCCAGTTTAAGTCATTTATAAATTTAAATTTTCCTGTTTTAGATAATATAAATCGCTTATTTTGGATACTTTATATGAAGGATTTAGAGTTCTCAGCGTTTGTCAACTATGGTTCAATCTGGAACCAAAATTCAAGTAAAAGCTTGAAATTTTTACTAGCTCATGGTTACAATCTTGATTTATCTCTTGAAAATAAAGGGGTAAATTTTAATCTAGGTTTTGGTTCAGGTCAGCTTGTCAGTGATGTTTGGCAGTTTTACATTAAGTTTGGTTTTGATGCCCTTTTTTAAAAGTAGAGAATATGTCAGGTAATTCTTTCGGTAATTTATTCCGTGTACTTACATTTGGTGAATCCCACGGTCATTCTGTTGGTGTTGTTATTGATGGTTGTCCGGCAAATATCCCTATTTCTATTGAGCATATACAGCGTGCTTTAAACAGAAGAAGGCCTGGGCAAAGCTTATATACAAGCCCTCGGGATGAATCCGATCAGTTGATCTGTATGTCAGGTCTGGAGAAAGGTAAGTCTTTAGGATCATCTATATGTTTGAGCGTAAAAAACAAAGATTACAGAAAAAAAGATTATGATGAGCTAAATGACTTATATCGTCCTTCTCATGCTGACTATACATATGAAATGAAGTACGGAATTAGATCTAAAAGTGGAGGAGGTCGTAGTAGTGCTAGAGAAACTCTTGCAAGGGTTGCTGCAGGAGCTCTCGCTGAACAAATGCTAAAATTCTTTTGCCCAAAGCTGGAAGTGATTGCTTTTACACAAAGTATAAGAAATTTATCGTTAAAAAATGATTTATTAAATGTTTCAAAAGATGAAATTTATAGTTCGCAATTAAGGTGTCCAGATAAAATTATAGAGGCTCAGATGAAAGATTTGCTTAACAATGTGCAAAAAACAGGAGATACCTTAGGAGGAGTTATTTCAGGTCAAATAAGAAATTGTCCGGTTGGTTTTGGAGAACCTGTTTTTGATAAGTTAGAGGCAGATCTTGCTAAAGCTATGTTAAGTATACCAGCAAGCAAGGGTTTTGAAGTTGGAGAGGGTTTTTCATCTACTCTTATGCTTGGTTCGGAACATAATGATATTTTCATTAATAAATCTAATGAAATACGAACAAAAACTAATCACTCAGGTGGAATTCAAGGTGGTATCTCTAACGGAGAACATATTAATTTCAGGGTTGCTTTTAAACCTGTTTCAACTTTATTTAAGAAGCAAATGACAGTAAATAAATTTAAAGAAAACATACCTTTAAAGTTAAAAAGTGGTCGACATGACCCTTGCGTTTTACCCAGAGCTGTTAGTGTTGTAGAAGCTATGGCTTATCTTGTCTTGGCAGAAAATTTTTTAAAATACAAAGCGAGAAAACTAATTTAAAAACTATTATTTTAACAGTTATAATTTATCTTAAATTAAAAATATTTTTGTAATTGAATCGGCAAAGGTCGATCATTGAATATTTTTATAAAATTTTTTGCAAAGACCTTTTTGGGAAAAGATTTGTTATTGTACTTAACTTTTTTCATAGTTAAAAAAGAAGTAACAAGAGGGTTTTTATCATATATTGAAGTTAAAAGTGATGCATCACTTTTAATGAGATTTTTCCATTGCATATACCATAATGCTGTTTTAACAAGAGGGAGAATCATTTGCACAGGATAGTCGCTTCCGTATATTAATCTATCCATAAGATCTTGTCGTTTTAAAAGCAGAGGTAAGTACGATGCTCTTTCAACAACGGACGAAAATGCAGAAATATCAGCATATGTTTGTTGAGGAAATTCTTCCATAAGTTGCAAGACTAAGTCAAAATTATATTGTTCAGACCCCTTATTATCTAAATTCTTTCCTTCTGATCCTACGTGAGCAAATATGATTTTGAGTTTGGGGTATTTTATTAACCATTTTTTGTAATGAAGGGGATTACCATTATTATTGTTAATATGACCAGAGTCAACACTATGCTCGTCACCCACATGAGTTATAAGTATTAGTTTATGTTGATTTAGTAATTTAAAAAAAAGGTGGCAATTTTCATCTCGAGGAGAAAAACCCATGGAGTTCGGTAAAATTTTGATAAGCCGCACTTGATTTTTCACTAGAAATAAAAATTCCTCTTTTAAGTTTTTTTGGTACGGGTGAATAGAGCCAACTGGAATAAGGTGAGGAGAATTTTTTATCTGATTAATAAGATATTTATTAGAAACAGAAAATGCTGTTTTTTCAATGTTTTTTTCTCCACTTTCTTTATCATATACTGCAGCAAAAGCAAAAACTAGACCATAATACTTGATTCCAGGGAAATAATTAGTAAGTCTATATATTCTATCAAGTATATCTATATTGATTGTTTGCTCACTTTTAACCCCAAACGCTGACCAAAAGATATTTTTTTTGAAACTTAATATCGGATATCGAAAGTATTTGTCAAATTTTGGGTTTATAAAGTTATCTTGTTTTACATTTGTTTTTGCAGCAAGGTGCATATGAGAATCAACAATAAAAGGAAGATCTTTGATATTTTCAAAAATGAGATTCTTTTCTTGTACACTATAGTCTTCAATTTTTGTGCTATTCTGCCAAAAATTTGCTCCGGATAAAAAGCTTCCTATTGAGCGTTCTTGTTTGTTTAAGTAAAGTTGTTTCGTTTTAGCTTTGTCTGTTTGTGAACATGAAGAGAAGATAATCAGAAAGCTCATTGTAACAGTATGTTTTAGTATTTTTCTTTGCTTATAAAAAAAAACATGAGGATGTATTACCTTATAGAAAATAATAAAATTTATGTGCTATAACGAGCATATAAATTTTAATTTATAATGTCAAAATCAAATTTATTAAAGGTAAAAATATGAAAAAAATTAGTACACTATCGTTATTATGGATTTCTGTGCCTTCTATTTTGTCTCTTTCTTTGGAACCAATAGCTGAAATGATTGATACGGTATTTGCTGGGTCATTTCATGTTACATGGGTTTCTTCATTAGCAGTAACAAATACTTTTTTTATTTCCTTGGTCTGGATTCTCAGTTTTTTACCTATTGGAGTCGTTTCTGTAGTTGCGTCTTTTTACGGGCGAGGTGAAAATATTTTATTAGCAAAAAAAATTACAGGCTATTTATTTATCACAGCTATAATTGGTATAGTAATAAGCTTCATTTTATTTTTAATTGAAGCTATATTATTTAAAAATATTCTTGGTTTAAGTTCAAATCTTATTTCTACCCTTTTGCCTTACTGGCGTATGCGTATACTTGGATTTCCATTTACTCTTCTTGTGGGCGTTTCTATGGGAGTTCTTAGAGGATTACAAAAGTTTTTTTTAAGTTTTATACTTTCTCTTCTCATAACAAGTATAAATATAATTGTAACATATATTGGTCTATTTATTTTTTCAGGTGGGCTTGAATCAATAGCTTTTGGAACAGTTTTATCTTTTGCCGTTGGTAGTTTTGCATCTATTATATATTTTTATAAAAAAGGTTTTATTAGTTTTACCAACATTTCCTTAATGAGTGTTTTAACTGATATAGTAAATATAATTAAGGATACATATAGTTTATTTATTAGGACATGTTTACTGACTCTTTCTTTTTTTCTTATGACTTTTTTTATTGGCAGAATGGACGAAAAACTACTTGCAGCTCACCAAATTACTTTACAATTATGGTTGTTTGCCTCTTTCTTTTTGGATGGCTTAGCTATAACGGCAAATTCAAAAGGTGCATTTTTTATTGCTAGTGGTGAAAATATATCGCTGAAAATAATTGTCTATAAATTACTTTCTTTAGGCTTTTTGTGCGGAGTAATTATTTCGGCACTTTATGCTATTTTCTTTGATGAAATTAGCCTACTATTTACTCGAGATAAAAACGTACACAATGCTCTTGCATCTTTGGTCTTAGCTGTAATTATTTTGCAGCCTTTAAATGGTTTAGTCTATGTTTTTGACGGAATATTACTTGGAATGAAAGATTATAAATTTATGAAAAAAATCATATTTACTGGTTTTTTATCATTATTTTTACCATGTTCTTTTCTCTCTTTTTTCTTATTTTCTTCCTTTCAAGGTATATGGTTCTCTTTAATATTGATGAATATTTTTCGTTGTTTTTGTTCTATCTTGAGAGTGAAAAAATACTTCACACTCAGCTTAATTAATTCTAACAGTTAGAACTTGACAAGATTTTTTTTTTTCTTAATCTATATATAAGATAATTTTTTACTTTATTTAGGATAAATTCTCCATGAAAAAAGGTAGGTTTTTTAGTTTCTTAACAATTTCATATTTAATTATTTTTTTTAGTTATATAGGATTTTCAGAAGGAAAATATATTTTACCTTCCCAATTCAAAAAAAATATAAACGACTCAGCCAGCCAAAGCTTGACTCAATTAAAAAAAATGTCTGAAGGACTTTCTTTCATTGCAGAAGAAGCAAAAAAGGGAGTTGTCTATATATATGTAACAAAAAGTATTAAGAATCAATATCAAGGAGTAGATCCTTTTGAATTTTTCTTCGGTAGAAAAAATCCTAATTTTGAAGAGCCAAACGAAGAATTTAAACAAGAAGGTCTAGGGTCTGGTTTCATTGTTGATTTAAAACAAGGTTACATTTTAACAAATAATCATGTTGTTGATGGTGCTGATGAAATTAATCTCAAATTGTCAAACGGGGAGACATATGATGCAAAAATTGTTGGAACCGATGCAGATACTGAGATAGCCGTTTTACAAATTTCTGATAAAAATTTCAATAGAGATGGTTTAAAACACCTGGTCTTATCCAACTCAGAAAAAGTTAAAGTTGGCGAATTTGTTGTTGCTTTAGGTGCACCATTTCGCTTAGAAGCTAGCGTTACCCTCGGTGTTGTTTCTGCAACAGGGAGAGGTCCACTTTCAATTACAAAATACGGAAATTTTATTCAAACTGATGCTGCTATCAACCCAGGTAACAGTGGCGGTCCTTTGCTTGATTTAGATGGAAATGTTGTTGCTATTAATACTGCTATTGCTTCTCGTAGCGGTGGCTATAATGGGATCGGGTTTGCTATTCCTTCAAACTTGGTAAGAGAAGTCTCTCAAAGATTAATAAATGATGGTAGTATCGAGCGAGGTTATATTGGTGTTGGTTTTGTACCTTTCCAAAAAGAGTGGGGAGAATCTGTCGAATTTCCAAAGGGGCTCACAGGAGTGGTTGTAACGCAAATCAAAGAGGACGGACCTGCTGATAAAGCTGGTATAAAAAAAGGGGATGTGATTGTTGCTGTCTCTGAAAAAAAACTTCAAACATCCAATGATTTGGTAAGTATTGTAGGTTTGATGAAACCTGGAACAAAAACAAACATTACAATATACAGAAGTGGTAAGAAAAAAGAGCTTAGTATTCTTATCTCTAATTGGCCTGATTCAGAGTCGATTAAAAAACAAAACACCAAAGAAGAAAAACAAGAGCTTCAAAAAGTAGATAATAAGTTCGGTTTATTAGTTAAACATATTTCAAAAAGTAAGGATTTAGTTGAAGAATTTGGAATTAAGGGCAAAAATGGTCTTGTAGTTACCTTTGTAGAAGAAGACTCTGTGGCATTTTATGCTGGACTTAGAAGAGGTGATTTTATTATCTTATTAGATTGGGATAATAAAGGTCTTGATAACTCGATTAATTTCTATAATTACATTAAAGAAAAAGAAAAGGTAGTTGTTGGTATAGAAAGACAAGGAGAAGATAATTTAAAAATAATAAGTTTGAAAAAATTGAAGGAAAAAAGTACTAACAAATAAATTGTTTGGTAAACTTATGGAAAATGTGACACGACATCTACTGCAAGTCTCAGAAGTTGATGATGATTCAAAAATTGATATATTTTCTTCTATAAATGTTTCTTTTGGTTTTTCAGGAATCTCTGGATCAAACTTAGTTGAACATTACGTCGATCAAGTGCATAGCAACGACATAACCCCAGCAGGAAGGAGAACAACTTCCACAGATTGTAAAAACCGTAAGGTTGCTGACGGCGTGGGTACAAATCAAAAATGGTCGGTTGGTGTTAAAACAGCTGATTGCTTACCAATTTTAATCTCTAACTTTGACGGTTCTTATGTTTTAGCTGTCCATGCTGGGTGGCGTGGTTTAGCTAGAAATATTATCTCTGCTAGTTTAGAATTTTTAGAACGTGAAACAGGTGAGAAAAATGATTATTTTGTATTACTTGGACCCTGTATTAGCCCTGATTGTTATGAAGTTGGTCCTGAGGTTGTTTTATCCCTTAAAAGATGTTGGAACAATATAAGTTCATTTGATCATGATTGGTTCTACAAGAAGGGAAGATTTAATAGATCCTATGTTGATTTGTCTTTATTTGCATGTAAAATGTTTATTAGCTTAGGATGTCCAGCAAAAAATATTGTCATTTATAGAAGTTGTACATTTTCTAATGATAAAAAGTGGTATAGTTATCGAAGAGATAAAAAGAATAGTGGGAGAAACTGGAGCTGGATCTCTAGAGTATAAATTCATTTTTTCAGATGAGATGATGATTTTCTTTTAAAAACGCTAGTATAGCAAAAAGTGCTGACTCATAAGAAATATAGCCGAAGCCACAGATGCTTCCAATAGCATGAGGCCTTATGAAAGAAATGCTTCTGACGCGCTCTTTTCTTAAAGCAAGATTTGAAAGATGAACCTCGATAAAAGGAAGATTCAAGGCTTCCAAACGATCAGCTAAAGATAAAGAAGTATGTGTCCAAGCTCCTGGGTTTATAATTGCAGCGCTATATTCTGTTGAAAAAAATGAGATAAACTCACTTTCGCAATTTGATTGAACAAAAGTCAGGTCGCATGAACTAAATCCGAATAGTTTTGACAGATTCGGTTCTATTTTTCTTAAGCCCTTATTAATGTCTGAAAGGCACTTTTTTCCATAGTATTGGCTTGGTCTTTGTCCAAGCAAGTCAAGGTTTACTCCATTAGCGACAAGAATACTTGGTTTTTTTAGGCTGGACAAGTTGGTTTTCATGTGAATAAGTCTTTAGTAAATTTTTGCATATACAAATTTGATTATCAATCATATCAATGAGAACTAGTTTATATACTAGCATTTCATCTTGTTTACAAAGATTTTTTTCAATTTCACTATCTGTAACCTTACAGGTTGTTGCTTTATTTTTTAGACTAATTAAATTATTTTCAAAGTGATGAATTTTCTCATAAGTATTTTTGTCTATAGTACATAGTGAAGTGTGTAATCTTTCTTTTTGCTTCATGCTGTTTTTTTTTTGCCATGGTAAAATGAAGTTACAATTATCACTTTTAGCACTAGTTTGTTTTAAGAGAAGACTTTTAGTGTGCACTAATCCTTTTTCATTTAAAGATTCAATTATTTTATGAACATCATCACTTATAGATTTTTTCTTACGTAAATTTTCGAGATAAAATTTAGTTAAACTTGATTTTTCCAATATAATGGTACAAAAAAATAAGATTTTTTGAGCTTTTATATTAGTTTGTAATTTTTTTTCTTCTTGTATTAAAACATCCCATGACTCGTTGAAAAATCCGTTTTTATAAAGAGCCTCTGACAAATTTACTTTTAGTGACAAATCCAAAGGAAATATTTTAATATTATATATTAAAAATCTTATTTTTTCATGTTCAAGCTTGTATATATCAAGTATGGAACAAAGATATATAATATTTGCTATTGACGGTTTTTCTAAGTATTTAAATATATTTTTTTTTTCTTCAGAGGATATTGTTAATTTATCAAAAACTAATTTCCATTTCTCCATTATTTTTCTCTTTATCATAAGTCAAATCTGATTAAAAAAATATCTACTTATAGTATGACTCTAATGACTTCTTACATTCAATTTATTTGTCTACTCATCCTCATCTTCATCTTCATCTTCATCACTAACTACAGGTTCTACAGGAACAACAGATATTGTTGCAGTAGCAGAAAGACTTCCAGAATGAACTAAAATAGTTACGGTATTGATACCAATGGGTGTACACATAGGAACAATATCGATACTTCCAACACCACAACTGTCTGAACACCAGTCATCCATAGGAGTCAAAATTCCATCATATTTGTCTCTTGAATCACTTGGATTTTTTTGAGGTGACATTTGACCCCCTAAAATTAATGATTCAAATGATATGCCAGGAACTGGAACATATTCTTCTAAATTTTCAGGATTAGACATTTCTTCAGGTAGTTTCTTTCTTTCAACAACAAATCTTACGGGAACAATACTATTATATGGAGCATCACCAATTCCCTCACATGTAAGACTAGTACCATCATTTAAAAGTCTTATACGCATTTCTGTACTACCTATTATTGCTGTTTGACAATTTAAAAAACATGTACCTGGAGCTTCTGCTAAATCTGGATAGGCGCCACATCTTAATAAAGAAATAATTAAAAACATGATTGCAATTTTTTTCTTGAATTTTACGGATAATTTTATCATAATTCTAAAAACCCTTTATAAATAGAATAATTAATTTATTCTTTTTATATTTTTGAAATTTAATAATTTTCATAATTTTGGTTTAAATTTTCATTATTATCATTTGTATCATTAAAATTATCTGAATTTTGATAATTATCGTTCATAAAGTTGTTTTCGTTAAATGTATTATTATTATTATTATTATTATTATTCTGCATGTTTTCTAAATTATTATCGTAGTTATTGGCGTTATCATTATTAAATATTTTCATTTCATTATTCTGTAAGTTATCATTTATTTGAAAATTTGAGTTATTGTTAAATAATTTTAATTTGGTATTTTGATTTGCATTATAGTTTTTTAGATTATTATTAAAATCTGAATTATTGTTTCTTGACAGAGGTTTGATAAATTTTCCGGTATTTAGTATTGTTGGAGTCACCATTATCATTAATTCACGTTTATCCTCAGTATAACCTTTTGATCGAAAGATAGCCCCAACTAAAGGTAATTTTGATAAGTAAGGTATGCCTCGAGAAGACTCTCTATATTGTGTTGTATAAAGTCCTCCAATAACCGCAGTTTCACCACTTTTTCGAAGTAGCTTAGTCGTTAATTTACGCACAGATTTAGAAACTTTTGCATCTAGGTTTCTATCCTTTGGATTAGATGCTTCAACGGTAAGATCCATTGATATTGAACCATCTACTGTAATATGTGGTAAAACTTCTAATTTTAGATTGTACTCAACTGTTTCTAAAGACATCGTAGGTTGCTGTCCTTGTTGAGTTCCTCCTTGTGCAACTTCAAAGTAGTCTTCTTGACCAGCCTCAATAACAGCCTTTTGGTTGTCAAGGACTATAACACTATTATTCTGTAGATTTTTTGAATAATTTGAAAGTTCAGAGATTCTCAACTTTAAGTCTAGCTCAACGAGGTTATTTAAACTACCAAAATGTACATCAAAAAGACCATTACTAGCATTTGACAAAGCACCAGTGTCAATAGCAAATCGTGAGTTCATGTTGCTTGGAAAAACCATTGTACCAAATCCAAGACCTCTACTTTGATCTAGTCTAAATGGGGCTCCCCAGTTTATTCCCAAAAATCGGTCGACATTTTTTGTTATTTCTATAACCCTTGTTTCAATTTTTACCTGTGGTGTCTGTAAGTCAATTCTTTCAATTAATGTTTTAATTTTAGAGAGATCATTTGGAGTAGCTTCTACAATAATGGAGTTTGTCCTTCCATCTGCTTGAACTTTTACCCTTTTATCATACTCTGAAGATGTTAGCAGTGATTCAACAATAGTTATCACTTCATCTGCTTTAGCGTACGAAAGTCTTATAATTAAAACTTTTGTTGGGATAAAAAGTGAGTGTGTCTTCTTTGTTATTTCTAGCTTTTTTCTTTCTTCTTCTAAAGTTTTTAGTGAGTCAATACGTATGATATTGCCTTTTGTTGTCGTTATTCCCAAGTTGTGAGATTCAAGAAGAGCTTGAAGAGCTTCATCCCATGGTATTTGTTTGAGATTTAAGGTTACCTTTTTTTGTCCCACTTCTGACGGGAAAACAAAATTTACATTATTTTCTTCTGCTAAAGTATTAATAACATCTCTTAATGAAGCTTCTTTGAAAGACATACTTATTAGTGGATAAGAATTTTCTTTTTGAGTTATTTTATTACCCTTTATCGGCTCTATTTCTTTTGTGTTTTGTGTGTCGTTGTTTAAAAATTTTGATTTTTCATTGGGTCTAGTTTCTGGTTTGTTAAATTGGTTTTCCCGTTCATCTACTTTATTATTATTATTATTAAATAAATTATTTTCATCGAAAAAATTATTTTCTATTTCATCATTTGTGTTATTTAATTCGTTGTTTTGATTGTATTGATCATTATCATTAAATTCATTATATTGCTCGTTATTATTAAAATCATTATATTGCTGATTATTATTAAAATCATCATATTGCTGATTGTTATTAAAATCATCATATTGCTGATTATTATTAAAATCATCATATTGATCGTTGTCATTGAATTCATTGTTTTGGTTGTACTGACTGTTGTTTTCGTTGTTGAAGTTGTTGTTTTGATTGTATTGCTCGTTATTGTCTTGAGCATTATTTTGTTCATACTCTTGTGTATTATTGACATTATCATTAAAAAAATCATTTTCTTGGGAAATATGCTTTAAAGTAATGGATCTTTTTGAAATAATTTTGGGTGGATGCTTGGATTTGTCTTGGTATTTGTATGTTGTTTTTTTCATCGTGACATGATTAGAGTCATTTGATGTTTTGTCATATTTTTTGTTTTTTTCAATTCTTTTTGTATTTCTTGTCTGCTTATTGAGACCTTTATCACTACCGTGCTTTCTCTTTGGTTTTATGTTTTTATTATATAAAATTTTTGCTTTGCCATCTGGTTCTTGTTTTATATCAACATTTTTAGATGTTTGTTGTTTAATTTTAAAATCAATTAGTATATTTCCTTGATCGGCGAAATAACTTCCTTTAACTTCTTCTTTAAAAGTAAGTATAACATCAGAGTATTTATTATCAGCTGTTGTTCGTGTCCTAATATTAATTATTGGAATATTAAAATCATTTGTTATAATATTTCTTTTAATTTTTTTCCTTGTTTTTGTTTCATAATATCTGATAACTAGCTCAGGCTGCTGTTTCTTGTTGAACTCTTGAAAAATTTCGAAATCAGGTGAACCAAGTGTTATTAACTCCAATCTGACCAAAGATTTTTCAGGCTGGTGATTCAAGCCCACCCACCACAAATATTTTTCTTCTTCAATTTTTTTATATCTTCTTGTTTTTTGAATGACTCTATTATCTGAATTTTTTGTAACCTTTTCTTCTTTTGGTGTTTCTTTTTTTTGTATTTTATTTTCTTTTAAAAAATTAAAATTATTAGAATCAAAATTATCAGTGATGAGGTCTTCGTCACTGAAGTCATTGTTTTCAGGGAGATCGAATTCGTAATCAGATTCATATTCATATTCATTTACTAATTCATTTTCATGCGTTTGACATGAATTTAGTAACAACATTATAACTATTGAGCAAAATATTTTTTTCATAGTAATCTCTTCGTTTATTAGTATAACTATTCAGGGGTAATAACGATGATGTCATCTTTGTTCTTTTCTTCTTCTTTTCCACCTAGAATTAGATATTCATCCGAATAAATTCTAGATCCCTCTTTGGTTAACTTGAATTTTCTGATTGAAATCTTATTATCCGTTATTTCGTGGATTACAGCACCTTTTTTTCCAATTGGGTCATTAACTTTACATATTACACCTTCTTCATCAGGAGTCATAACTAAAGCTTTATTTTTATTTTTACCAATATTCCAAATTCCAACTAACTTTAGTTCCTCTATGTCAAATTTTTGGAGAGAACTTGTAATTTGGATTTTGATTGATTTTTTCCCCTCTTTTGATGTTGGTGGTTTAAATGGATCGGGCTTTGCTTCAGAACTGTAGTTGTATTTTAAATGAAAATTTTTTACTCTTTCGATATTTATAATATCTGATAGATTTTCAGTATTAATCTCTTCTGGTGAGTTTTGATTTTCTTGTTCTTTTTTTTGTGTGTTTAAGCGTTTAGATTTTGTTTTTTCATCTTTGATTATTGAATCGATTTGAGAATTTTGTGACTCTAATCTTTTTTCTGCAGCAAAAAATAGAACTAAAGTCAATAAAAATAAATTTTTTTTGTTCAAGTTGTATACTATATAAAATTTATTTACACATTTTTTGATAAGGATCATGTATGCTCCTTTGGCTCAAGTAAATTGAAATTTCATATTTTTCATTTTTTAACTCTACTTTTTGCTTTTTCTCTGTCAGCTTGAATCTTTTCTTCAACTAAAACTTTTTGATTTTCTTCTTCGGTTAGAGATCTAAATATTGAAATTCGTATATTTGCTAATACTTTAGAAAACTTTCTTTTATATTTTTCTCTATCTTCTTCTGACATTACTGACTTTTGTTCATCAAGTTTCGGTTCTTGATTCTTTAAGTCGTAATTATTTATTCTAATCATTACTTCTAAATGTAAAATTTCGTCGAAAAAATTTGCTATATTTACAAAATCACCAAGGACTTGAATTTTAATTGGCATTTGAATAAATTTGAATGCGGTATCTGATACTGAAGTTTTTTGTGGATCAAAAAATAGGATTCTTACCTTTGTTTTTTCAGCAATATCAGAAAGATCTTTCAAAATATTATCTACATTAAATTCATCAGGAAGCTTCTTACTTGCTTTCTCAAGATTTGCCTTTATTTCTTCTAGGGATTTTATTAAGCCAGGAAGGTTTTGTTTCTTTACAATAGCCTTGTCAAGTTTTCCCATAAGTTGATTGTTTAATGCTTCTTCTTTATCTTTATTTTCATTTATAATAATTACCTTATCATAATATTCATAGGAATTATAAGAGACAACAAGAATTACCCATAGAGAAAATCTTTTTATTAAAGAAAAAGATCGGTACTTTAAAATGAGGTCTTCAAAATCCATTACTCTACCTGTCTATGAATATTTGTTTAAAATATTTTAATTTGTTGTTTCCTATTGAGCATTTTTATCCTTTTTTTCTGCATATTGTAATTGAAGAGAGAAAAAAGGGAATCCCTTAAAACTATCATCTGTATTTATTTGAGGAACAGATTCTTGTGAGTTGTCAAACTTGTTTTCATCGTTTAAAATTTCTTGAAAATTTTCATCAGCTTCATTTATATTGTCTGGTTCTTTTCTGTTTGAAGGTAAGTAATCATCTGTTGTAATCTGGTTTAAATAAATTTTATCAAAGTATATTACTGTTTTAATATCATCTGTCAGTATAGCTTGGTCTTTCAAGGAACCTAGTGATGTCATGAACTCACCAATTTTACCATTTGTAAAAGATCCTCCGGAAAGTAGAATAGAACTGTTGTTTGTGTTGTTTTCAAGATATGTAAACCACAAGTTTTCAGGTTTTAGATTTTGTAGAATTTCAAGAACAATAAGACTTTTAAATCTTTCTACAGACGAAGAAGTAATGTTCTCAAGAGATTTCGTTTTTTGCTTGATTTTTTCAACTTGGTTGTTTATTTCATTAAAAGAGGAAACGGAAGAGTCAAGTTTTTTTATTCTTTTCTTTATTTGTGCTGTGGAGTTTTTTACTTCTGTCACAAAATCGATTTTGTTTCTTAGATCCTGTTCGTAAATATAGTTTGATAAAAAGTAGAACAAAAAAATAACGAACAAGTCAGGTAGAAACCATTTTCTATTTTCTATTTCTTCTTTAGGTATTAAATTTATGAGGTACAATAATACACTCCATATTAAAACTTGAGAGGAAATTTTCTTAAACTTAAGCCAACTGCTGTCCCATATACATGTGCAGATGCAGCAACTTCAGAAAATATTTTATCAGACATATTAAAATTTTTAAATGGATTTAAAATAGTTGTTGGACATTCAAAGCTCTCTAATATTTTCTTTGCAAGACCTAGTGTTCTACAGCTTCCGCCAGTTAAAAATATATTTGATACGGTTTCATAATTTTTCGTATTATCTTCACTTTGAAGAAAAAAATTAATTGTCATGCCCAGTTCAGATATAAAGTTATTTATAAAATCTGAAAAAATCAGATCAGTTTGCTCATTTAATAGAGTTTTTTTATTCGATATTGAAAGTTTTATTTTTTCTGCTTCTATCTCGGATATTTCTAAACTTGATGCTAATGATTGTGTTAGTTGATTTCCACCAACTGGTATTTCTCTAGAAAAGCAATACTCGTTCTCATCAAGTAGAATAATTTGAGAACTTGTGAATCCCATATTAACTAAACATGTTATGTTCTGTGTTTTGCCATAATTATAGTAAAATGAATTAAGAACAGAAAGGAAGTCAATTTCAGCTACACCGATTTTATAACCACACTCTTTAATAATATCAATATAGTTATTTAATGTTTCTTTTCTTGTAGCTACAAACAAAACATCAGTTATCTCTTTGTTCATCTCAGGATTTAAAATACGGAAATCATAATAATATTCTTCAATACTTCCGTCTATATATTGTTCAGAGATATTGTATACTGATTCTTCAATTGAAATTTCAGATATATCAAGGTTAAGTTTACTTGTTATAATATCTCGACTATCGATTTTTATTGAAATACGTTTTAACTTTGTAATATGCAATCTTTTTGTTATACTTTTAATTACTTCAATTAGCATCTGTGTTTTTTTGTTTTCATCATAAGAAATCGAATCTTCAGGTAGTAACTCTATTCCAATCTTTTTTATTTTTTTTATTTCTTTGCCTGTTGCTTCTATTATTTTTATAGACTGTGATCCGATATCTAAAGCAGTAGTAGGCATTTGAAAAGTCATTTTATTCTCATTTTTTTGTGTATGGATTTAAGTATATTATTTCATTTTGTGTAATTGTCGTCAACTTGAATTATAGTAATAAGATACTCATGAGAGCTTGAGGATAATTTATTTTATTAAAAAACAAAAAATGTACTTTAACTACAAAAAATAGGGGAAATATGTGAAAAAAAATCTATATTTTAAATAAATTTTCTAGTTGATTCTTTATATTATTTATATCTTTTTCTTCTTCATGTTTATTAGAAGATAGTTGAAATTTGAAATATTCACAAAAATTTGCACAATCTTTTACTTTGACATATTCAGCTTCACTTTCGATACATTCGTTAAAATAGTTTGGTTCATAAAATTTACAATTGAGGCATACTTTTAATTCGCTCAAACAATATTGGCAAGAATCGGATCTATTTATTTTTGAGGTTAAATTTAAGGTTTTTTTGCAATTGTGGCAAATATTCATCTTGAGTTGTATTCTCCAAAAATGAGTGTTTTATTATATTATAAAGCATTGTAAAGCATAAGTAAACAAATGCAAAATGCAATAAAACATGCAACGAACAAATATCACGGAGAGCAATATGCTTCATGAATCTATTCTCACTGTCGTTGGAAAAACACCTTTAGTTAAAATTAGAAGGATTTCTAGTAACTTAGACTGCAATCTTTATGCAAAATGCGAATTCCTTAACCCAGGTGGCTCTATTAAAGATAGAATAGCAGTCCGGATGATCGAGAAAGCAGAAAAAGCAGGTAGAATAAAGCCTGGCGATACTTTAATTGAGCCAACGTCAGGTAATACTGGGATTGGTATGGCATTAGCTGGTGCAGTAAAAGGTTATCAGATTATAATTACTATGCCAGAAAAAATGAGCAAAGAAAAACAGGTAATACTCGAGTCTTTAGGAGCTCAAATTATTAGGACTCCAAATGAAGCAGCGTGGGATGATCCGGAAAGTCACATAGGTGTTGCAAAAAATTTAGTTTCCAAACTACCAAATGCTCATATTTTAGACCAATACGGAAATCCAGAAAATCCTAACAGTCACTATTATGGAACAGGTGAGGAGATTATCAAAGACCTTGATGGTAAAATAGATATGTTAGTTATTGGTGCAGGAACGGGTGGAACAGTAACAGGACTAGCGAAAAGGATTAAGGAAGTAAATCCTTCTTGCATAGTTGTTGCAGCTGATCCCATTGGTTCTATTTTAGCAGGTGAAGGACATGTGGGACCTTATAAAGTTGAGGGTATTGGTTATGACTTCGTTCCCGATGTTTTAGACAGAAAACTCGTTGATGTTTGGGTAAAAACAAATGATCGCCAATCTTTTCTTTTAGCAAGAAGTTTGATGAGAGATGAAGGATTACTGTGCGGCGGTTCATCTGGGGCTGCAATGTCGGCAGCTTTAAAAGAGGCTGTTCGGCTTGGACCAAATCAAAATTGTGTTGTTATTCTTCCTGATGGAGTTAGAAATTATCTTAGTAAATTTGTTGATAATAAGTGGATGGAAGAAAATCACTTCAAAGATACCATAAAGTACGAGGGCAAAGTTCATGATTTTATCGGGGCCAAAAAAGAAAGTAAAATTTTAACTATAGATATATCTACCAAAATTGGAGAAGCTGTAAAAATAATGAGAGAGTACGGGTTTTCTCAGCTCCCAGTGGTTAAAAATGAGTCACTTGTTGGAATGTTACACGAAAATGACATGTTAGAAAATTTGTTGACAGGTAAAGACTTTGATGCAGATTTGGCCGTGAATTCTTTTATGAGGCGAAGTGTTCAAACAGTTTTGATGCAAACTCCTTTAACAGTCCTGCAAGATATTCTTATGAGCACTGATAGTGTAGTTGTTGTTAGTGATACAGGAAAGTCAGAATATATTATAACTAAGATTGATTTAGTCGAGTGGATTATGAATATTAGGCCGAAAGGCGACAATAAAGTAGATCATATTTCTGATACTTTACCTTTATCGTTTCATTGAAAGCTACATTTTTAAAGCTTCTTTAATGGCTTTTTCTAACGACTCTTCACTGTAGCCATGCATTTTAACGCCATTTAAGAAAAGAGCTGGAGTTCCCGTTACTCCAATATCTGCACCTTTCTTTTTGGCTTCAGCAACGAAGCTTTTTCCGCTGCCGGTTTCTAGACATTTTTCAAATTTTTTCATATCGAGTTGAAGCTGAGTTGCAAACTCTCTAGGTGACTCTTTATTCAATTTTCTTTGGTTTTCAAAAGCCAAATCGTGAAATTCCCAATATTTGTTTTGTTCATTGGCACAACTTGCTCCTTCTGCTACAATTTTTGAAATACCAGAGTGGTTGATAGGGAAATCAATGTATACAAATTTCATTTTACTTTCATATTTTTTTAATATTTTTTTAATATTTAAAGCAGCCATTTTGCAATGTGGACACTGGTAATCAGCGAATTCAACTAGTGTTAAGCTAGATTTTTTTGCTCCTAAAGTTGGGAAACCTGATACATTGATATCAAATTTGGGAGGGGTGATTTCTGGTAATAAACTTTTGTAATTTAGTGTTTCTTTTATTTTTTTTATAAGATCATTTTTTTTATCAATTGATTTTTTTTCATTTAAAAAGCCAATTATTTCTTGCTTGATCATATTAAAGGGTCTTTTACCAATTTTATCTA
This sequence comes from Pseudobdellovibrionaceae bacterium, assembly GCA_002711925.1. Lineage (GTDB taxonomy): Bacteria > Bdellovibrionota_B > Oligoflexia > Oligoflexales > Bog-1112. Next base: position 20,751 of record PASJ01000066.1, read on the forward strand.
CATTATTTTCATACCATTTTTTAGCATCAGCATCTGATGCTGGTTTTGTTTGTAAGAGCTCATCTATAATTTTATCTTTCTCTTTTTTTTCTTTTTTAGCTAAATTCTCTACATGTGTTTCAAATAAATAGTTATTGATAATTTGATTAATTTTTTCTTTCGAATGACTTTCAACATCATATAACTGTTGTCTAAGAACTTTAGGTAAGTCTTCAGATGAAATTTTTTTCTTATTGATCTCAAATAAATCTTTACTAGCAGTTCCTGCTTCAACAAAAAAACTAGATACACTTACTGTGAACAATGACAAAACAAAAATTTGATAGCATACTCTCACTTTCAACCCCCTTAAATCTAAATTAATTTCAGTAATTAATTTTACAAGTTATTTTTTTAAGGGCAAGAGAAATACAATGAAAAAATTAAATTATGATCAGATTTTTATTTTTTTGAGATATTTTTTTTTAGGCTAAGAATTTTTTGATCATTAAAAATTAAAGAATTAAAATATTCTTTGTCGTGAAAAATCTCTCTCACTATCTTCCAACTTGAACTTGACTCTCGTTTCCAATAAAGTATTTTTCTACCATAAGAGAAGTAACGATTACCACCAACGAAATTCTGATTCATAAGTGTAATGGAATATTTAGGATGAGTAATTATTCTTATATTCTTAATTTCCAATTCAATTTTATCATAGAGGGAAAAAACTCTTTTTTTATACTCTTTATATTGCTGCTTATTTTTGCTGTCAGCAGTAAAATTATCTGCATAAAAAGTCATATAATCTTTGATTTCTTTATTTTTCCAAGTTTTTTCCCAAGCTTTCACGGCTTCATAAAGTTCTTGAACATCTCTATTGTCGTTGACTTGAGACATATCATTAGCAATAATAATGACTGAGCTTTCTGGTTGGAGCCAATCGGTTAATTTAAGCATTTCAGAATTATAAAAAGCTATACATCCTTCAGTTGCTCTTGTATTTTTTAACCTGTTATCATCACCAGCGCCGTGTAACCAAATACCTGAACCTGTTTTTCTTTGTAATAAGTCATATGGATTTGGGTAATTAATTGGAATAGCAACGTTACCGTATTTTTGAGGATTGATATTTTTTGTATTGATTTTCTTTAGAGGAAAATATATGCCCTCAGGAGTTTTATTATCGCCTGTTTTTAATTTATCTCCTGGATTTTTACCCATAGTAATAGTAAATTTCCCAAGGACATTTGCTTTAGATTTATAAGGCCTAAGAGTTGTAAGCACTGCCTCCGCGCGAGACTTATCAACCATTAAAGCTATCATCTCCGAGTAATCTATTTGTTTATCTTCTTCAAGCTTAGATTTTCCTACAGCTTTTTGTGACATAATGACTTGTAAGGATAAAAAGAAATAGAGTAGGGGATAGATTCCTAGTTTATGATTTGAGTGTGTGAGTAAAAACATTAATTTTTCCCCCAACAAAAATCGAGTAAAACTTTTTGACTAACAGTAAGAAGTTTTTCTTTACTCTTTATATGTAGATATAAAGTTTGTTTAAAGCCTATTTGTTCTAGCATTTTCCACCTTGTTTTAAGGGCTCTAAAATATCTAATATTGATTTAAAGTCTTTAGGTAACGGACATGTGAAGGTCAGAAGCTCTTGCTTGATCGGATGATAAAAACTAAGTTTCTGAGCATGTAGTAGTTGGCGATTTATTCGTTTAATTTTCATAGCCAGATCTTTATTAAAAATTTTAGGCAGTGTTTTTTTTACACTGTAAAGAGGGTCTCCCAATATGGGAAATCCCATTATTTTGGCAGTATGAACTCGGATCTGATGAGTTCTTCCGGTTTCTAAGGTTGCTTTGATCAGTGTAAAACGACCGGCGTATATACATACTTTTTCAATTTTTGTTTTTGCTAGTCGATATTTTTTTGGAAAAGCTTGCTTTTCTTTATATTTACATAAAAGCTCTTGGTTTGAAAAAGATGTGTATCTAAGTCTGTTATTAGGGTCGCGAGAAAGGTAACTTTCGCAGTTTTGAGTCTTCATCTTCATTTCGCCATCAATGAGGGCGATATATTCTCTTTGGCTTGTTTTAAGGCGGAATTGTTTTGCAAGATTTTCGTGTACTTTGTTACTTTTTGCACAAACAATTAGACCTGTTGTATCTTTATCAAGGCGGTGAACTATGCCTGGTCGATTGCCGTTCTCAGATTTATTGACAGTGCTTAATTGTCCTTGGGTGTGATAAATAATACCATTTACTAATGTAGTTTCGCTTGCTTTTCCTGCTCCGGGGTGTACCGATAATCCTGCTGCTTTATTGATAACTAGTAAATGCTCATCTTCAAATATGATATCTAAATTCATTTTCACAGGTGAGAGCATGTCTTGGTTTTTATGTGATATCTTTTTGATTGCAATTACATCGCCTGGAGATAAACGTGTACTGGTCTGACAAGGCTTGTTATTAAGTAAAATCATTTTACTTTCAATAAGATCTTGAATTTTTGAGCGACTAATTTCTTGTAGTTTCTCTTTTAACCAAAGATCAACTCTTTTTTCATTACCAGAAAAGTCAACAATAAATATTTTTGATTTGTTTTGATCATTCAAGATTAATGTTTAGCCCGTTCATTTATTTAAGTTGCGCTTAAATACAAAATTCAAACAAAAGTTGTAAACCTGTATTTTGTTCTAAGCTATCATTATATTGACAAAAAAATCTACAATTAATTGCTTATTCAAAATATATCGTCAAGCATTTGAAGATATTAAAAAGATCGTGAGTGAATACGTCACAAGTCTCAAAAAGGCTAATATAATTTATATTTTAGTCTGATTTGTAGCATGATTTTATACGTAGAGATAGAAACTAATTTATTTTCTTTTGAAGAGTTGTTTTTTTGTAAATGCTTTTAATTATTATTATTTTTTTTAAGTTTTAAAAGCTATCCGAGTTAAGTTTTCCTAAAAAATTTCGATAAACTATAAGGTAAAAGGATAAAGGTAGAGGAGCTTTTTTGGAATTAAAAAGTAAATATAATTTAATTATTCTTGGCAGTGGTGCAGCTGGAATCAATGCAGCAATTCAGGCATCAAAGTTAAATAAAAAAGTTTGTATTGTCGAAAAGTCTTTATCAAATATTGGAGGAAATTGGATACATTGGGGTACAATGCCTTCAAAAACCCTAAGAGAAAGTCTTGAGGCTATACAAAGTATAAGAAGTCACATGGGAAATCTATGGGTAGATCGTGTGATAGATGATTTACGAACGGATAAATTATTTAAAAGGGCAGAAAAAGTTTGTCGTGAAGAGCAAGATTTAGTTCGAAGGTATTTGAAATCTAATAACATCGAAATTATTGAGGGTTTTGCTGTTATTGAGAGTGAGTATCAAGTAAGAGTTCTCCCTCGTAAAAATAAGCCATTTTTAATTGAAACAGATTTTATTTTACTTGCTACAGGCTCAAAACCAAATCGGCCTTCAAATATACCCTTCGACGGTTGGAGAGTCATTGATTCAGATGACATAACACAATTTCGCAACGTGCCCAAGACGATAGTCATTTGTGGTGCGGGGGCGACAGGTTGTGAGTATGCTTGTATTTTTGCAGCTCTTGGTAGCAAAGTTACAATTGTTGATAAAAATGAAAGAATTTTGAATTTTTCCGATCATGAAGTTTGTCTTGAATTGCAAAATTCTATGGAAGCTATGGGTATTGATTTTTATCTTGGATCGGAGTTTAAAGGTATAACTTTCAAAGGACCAAGGGTTTTTAGTCATTTTAAGGAATTAATTTTACAATCTGATATTTTTTATTACGCAGCAGGAAGACAAGCTTCGACACAAAACCTAGGTTTAGAAAAGTTGGGTATCCAAACTACTGAGAGAGGTGCTGTTGTTGTTAATGATTTTTTCCAAACCCATGTTCCTAATATATATGCCGCTGGTGATATTATTGGTCCTCCAGCTCTAGCTGCGACTTCATTTCAGCAAGGGCGTTATGTATCTTGTCATGCTTTTGGAGTTGATGTTGAAGAATATATAAAGTTCTATCCTATTGGAGTATATACGATTCCGGAAATGTCTATGGTTGGAAAAACTGAAGAACAACTAAGAAAAGAAAAAAAGTCTTATGTTGTCGGACGTGCTTATTATTATGAAATTGCAAGAGGCTACATAAGAGGAGATAGTCATGGCTTAATTAAAATATTAGTGTGTTCAGAAACTCATAGACTACTTGGAATACATATAGCTGGAGCTGATGCTTGTAATTTAATTCATATTGGTATGACACTGATGGTTAAAAATGCTCCTGTACAAGATTTAGTACACATGGTTTTTAATCATCCCACTTTAGCTGAAGGGTTTAGAATTGCTGGGTTTAATGCATTAAATAAAATATTTCCAGACGGTTTTTTTACGAAAAAGCCATAAAAGTTTACCATATTTTTTATTTTTTAATTTGAGAAATAATGAAAGTACTAAAAGATAAAATTATTGCCATTTACTTTATTCTGAAGTCTATTTTTTTTGAACTTAAAGACTTAGACTTGCAAAAAGAAGCAGGTGCAATGGCGTATATAACTTTATTATCTATTGTACCAAGTTTAGCTGTTTCTTTTAGTATAATGACTGTTATCGGATCATTAACAAATAGTAATGAAACCTTCGTAGAATATGTTAAATCGATTGTTCTCCAATCACTAACACAAAATAGCGGTGAAGAGGTCTCTCAACTTATTGAAAGATTTATTTCAAGTTTAAATTATGCTCACATAGGGATTTCAGGTTTATTAGGAACATTTGTAACAATTATTATTTTATTACAGTATATAGAAATAACTTTAAACAAGATATGGAGGTTAAAGAAGAAAAGGAATCCTTTTGTAAGATTTATGAATTTTTGGACATTCATAACTATTGGTGCATTTCTTGGCTCGGTGATCTTTAGTTTGTTTTCTTTGGCTAAGGTTCAAACTGAATATACTATTATTAGATTTTTATTTGAAAAGTTTAATTTATACATACAATTATTTTATACTTTGTTTTTTATTTATCCAATTTATAAATATTTCCCTAATACTTATGTTAGCAATAAAGCTGCATTTTTTGGATCAATTTTTTCTAGCTTATTATTTTTTATTTTGACAAAAACTTTCGGTCTATACATTCAATTTGCAACTTCATATAAAAGTATTTATGGGATATTAGCTGGGCTGCCGATATTTCTTCTTTGGCTTTATCTTTGTTGGGTTATTCTCCTTCTTGGTGCACTATTGACTTGGATTCAGGATCATAAGGATGAAGGTAGAAACTTTTTAAATGAAAACTTTTCTGAGAATAAAATGATCGTGGAACCAAGGTTACAAACTTTATTACCACTCTTAGTTTTGATTGTAATCTATAAGGAGTTTTCTAAGGGGAACATAAGAAGTTTAACTGGAGAAAAATTATGTAGCTTATTAGGAATTAAACGTAATTTAATCATTGCTGCTGTGAAAAATTTAGAAGAAAGAGGATATATCATCCTTGTCAAAAATAATTCTAAGAATCATCCTATCCCGTTCTATTTAAACGCATTTCTTCCAAGCAAGCCCATGAAAGAAGTTCAATTAAAGCATTTAGTGAATAATTTAGCACCTAAAATAGATTTTTGGTTGCCAAATTCTGTCAGTGTCAAGTCGCAAGAATACGTAAGCTTATTGATTAAGATAATTAAAGAAAGTGAGGTTAGTCATATAGAAGAAAATAATACTTTAGATAAAATTATTAATTAGGATGAGAACTTACCTTTGCGTTGCACCTAAATCATCTTTTAACCATTTGACAAGGGAGCTCATTTCTTTATCGATTTCACCATCGGTTAAAGTTTTCTTTTCTGATTGAAAAGTTAATGTAGCTGCAAAACTTTTCCAACCTTGTTCTATATTTTCACCTTTATAGATGTCAAAAAGATGAAACCCTTTTTGGTGTTTTTGTTTTGGATGTGAGTTTATACTCGTTTCAAGATCCTTAAATGATATTTTGTCATTGACTAGAAGAGAAAGATCTCGTGAAACGGAAGGAAATTTTTTTGTTGTGGATTCTATTTTTAAGCTTGTTGTTTCAGACAACTTGTAAACAGCCTCTATGTCTAGCTCAAATATGACAGGGATATTAGATCCTAAATTGTATGCTAAACATGTTCTCGGGTGTAGTTCGCCTATCCATCCTAAAGTTTGGTTATTCCACACTAAGAAAGCGGAAGCTTTAGGGTGTAAAAACGGAATTTTTTCTTGATTGACACGAGTCCATTCATGCTGGTGAATACCGGCAGCTGAAAAAAGATTAAAAATCAGTTCTTTAACAGAGAAAAAATCAACATTTTTTTCTTCTTTATTGTCCCACCCTTTTGTTGTAAGTGGATTATCAAGTATGCCTGATAGAAATGTCCTTTCAAATGGTCTTGTTTGTTCATTTATATGCTCAACGCCAGAAAAGTGTCTTTCTTTATTACTCAAAATCTCACTAAAAGTTTTGTTTTCTTGTCCATTACTTTGAAAGTAACCTCTACCAACTTCAAAAAACCTTGATCCTTGCTGGTTACGGTTTCTATTCTTTTCCAGCGCTTTTAAAAGTCCTGGTAACTGTGTCGTCTGCAGATGTCTTTGCTCTTCATTAAGAGCATTGTTCAGTGATACTGTTGGCCAAAAAATATGGTTTTCATCAAGGTTTAAGGCAGTGAAATCTTTTTTGCTGAAAAAAGGGTAAGTAATGACTTCAGTAAGTCCATTTGCTGCAAGAATTGTGCGACAAAAATCTTTAAAATTAATAAATGGATCTTCCTGATGCGGTTGAATATTCATCTTTGGCATTTCATAAGGGATATTATCAAAACCAACCAACCTTCCAACTTCTTCAATTAAGTCAATTTCTTTATTGACATCGTTTCTCCAAGATGGAATTTCAAAGAGGATTCTATCATCTGTCTTGTCAAGCGGCTTGAAACATAAGCGCTCAAGTATGTTTATGACATCACTGATACTAATTTTATAGTAACCAAGAACAGACCTAGTCCTGGAAACTCTTATAGCAATTCTTTTCGCTCTTGCTTTCGTTGGATAAAAATCGATGCTTTCATCTGCTACTTTAGCTTGAATATTGTGCTCACTTTGTAAAATAGATGCTATAAATGTAGCTACTTTATTGGCAACTTGGGGAGGTTGGTTAATATCAAGCTCTCTTTCAAATCTGTGAGAAGACTCAGTATGGGTATTTAATCGTTTTGCTGTACGCCTAACTTGTGAAGGTGAAAAATTTGCCACTTCTATAACTATTTTATTTGTTGTAGGGTCTATTTCTGAGTTTTTTCCTCCCATAACTCCAGCTATGCCAACAGCATTATTTTTATCACAGATAATAATATCGTTTTGATCTAATAAAGATTTTTTATCATCAAGAGTGATGAGACTATGAAAGTTTTTTCCTGCTTTACATACCTGTAAACATTTACCATCAAGCTTCGTATAGTCATATGCATGAATCGGTTGTCCACTTTCTAACATAATATAGTTTGTTGCATCGACTATGAGGTTAACAGATCGAAGACCCGTTAGTTCTAAACGTTGTTTCAACCATAAGGGTGATTCAACAACTTTTATATTTTCCATGTATAAAGCAACGAATCTTTGACAGCCAGAATCTTCTTTTACTTTAACGGTTAGTTCAACTTTTTTATTTAAAGAGAAACTGATTGTTTTTTGTCGGGGGTTTTGTATTAAAGGAATAGAGTAGAAAGCACTTAGCTCTCTTGCAATTCCAATATACGATAGGCAGTGACCCATATTCGGGGTTAACCCTAATTCTAAAACAGCATCAGGTTTGATATATTGATTAAGTTTGGAGCCGATAGCTAAATTTTCTTTGAGATCAATAATTTCATCATGATTACTTGAAATATCTAGCTCTTTTTCACTACAAAGCATACCTTGAGAAATCTGCCCTCTGATTTTAGACTCCTTAACAGGTGTTCCATCAGGTAGCTTTGAACCGACAGTTGCAACAACAGCTAGCATGTTTTTTGTGACATTTGTTGCTCCACAAACAATATCTAAATGTGTACCAGATTCATCGATTTCAACTTTACAGTAGTGTAATGAATCCGCATTAGGGTGTTGGGCTACGGAAACAACTCTACCAACGATAAGCTTGTCATCCAAGCTTTCCTTAATGTTTATACCTTCTACTTCTATACCAAGTTGTGTAAGGCTCTTTGTAATCTCATCGAGTGTATAATTTGATAGATCAATATAGTCATTTAACCAGTTTATAGAAATGAACATTGAGTTTTACCTTTGGCTATGGGAGGATTGAAAATTGTGAATGAAAACTAAAATCGCCTTCGAAAAGTAGTCTTAAATCAGAAAGGCCGAACAGTGTCATTGCCATGCGGTCTAGGCCAAAACCAAACGCATAGCCTGTGTATATCTCACTATCATAGTTTACGGATTCAAAAACATTTGGATGTATCATACCACAACCACCAATCTCGAGCCAGCCATTTGGGCCGTAGATATCAATTTCTGCTCCAGGTTCAACAAAAGGAAAGAAACTTGGTCTAAAGCGGGTTTTTACATTTGAACCAAATATCTCCGTCATAAAAGCCTGTATCATTCCTTTCAAATGAGCAAAACTAATACCTTTATCAACGACAACACACTCCATTTGGTGGAACATTGGTGAGTGAGTTGCATCATTATCGACTCGGTAAACACGCCCCGGTGATATAATTCTAAGGGGAGGTTTTTCTTGTAACATTGTATGAATTTGTACATTTGATGTATGCGTCCTTAGTACAAATAAAGGGTTTTCTTTTACGAAAAATGTATCTTGCATATCTCGCGATGGGTGATCATGAGGAATATTGAGTGCGGTAAAGTTATAAAAGTCATGATCAAGTTCAGGACCTTCATAGACTGTAAAACCGTATCTTTTAAAAATTTTGCACATTTTTTGTTGTACAAGTGAGATAGGGTGGATGCCGCCGTTAGAACACCTCGTTGAGCTTGGAAGGCTGATATCTATCTCAGGTTTGCTCAAGTTTTCTTCTATACCGAACTCAACAGCATGATCTTTTAGGATTTGTAAATTTTTTTCAATATCTTGTTTTAATATATTAAGCTGCTTACCAAACTTAGGACGTTCGTCTTTTGGAAGTCGGTTTAATTTGGAGTACTCTTTAGAAATTCGTCCTTTTTTGCCAATCCAATCTAATCTTAATTTTTCTACAAGGTTTGCTACAGGTTTGCTCTTTATAGCGTCAAGGTCTTTGCGAAATTCACTACTTAAGTTATTTAGCTCTTCATACATAGCTTATAAAACATCTTTACTTTAAAGTTGCCAATGGAATAATTCGAAATCTCAAGTGCAAACTTTACTCAGTCTTCGGCTTAGCTTCTTGCAAGAACCCACTTTTTCAAGTGGGCACCACATATTTGCTTTAGGCTTCCCTCTACTGATTTTTCTTACAAAAAGAAGAAAAGGAGGGCTTGCTCACCACAAATGAATTAGGTTCCCTAATTACATAAACATCGGTTCTTCGAGCAAAGCTTCTTACTGATAAAGTTTGCAATAATTAATTTAACATAACTTGTCTTTGAATAGAAAGGTATCTTTGTAAATTCAGTCGAGAAAAAAATAAGAAAGTCTTAGACTCACTTAAAAACGCCGTTAAAAATCTTAAAAATTATATTGTTAGATATATATAAGCCAAGTAAAGATGCGCCCAGGCCAAGGACAGTGTTGCTTAACCAGTAGTAGCTTGCTAATAAAAACTTCGATTCACTCATCAATTGGATAGCTTCAAGGGAGATACTCGAAAGAGTCGTAAGGCTTCCTAGAAATCCGATAAGAAAAAAACAACGACTAAAATCGCTCACTTTTGGTAGAAATGGTATAAAAAATCCAAGTATTAGACAGCCAAGTAAATTTGATAAAATAGTACCAAGAAATGGCGGAGTTTCGGTTTTTAAATCTAAAACAGTAATAACTAATAAGTATCTAAGGGTAGCACCAAAGCTTCCTCCCAAAGCAACCCATATAAAATTCAATCTGTCCTCTCCCTGTCTTTAGTGTACTTAAGCTTAGAATAATTTTTATAAAGGATGCCCCTGTGTTCGTTGTAGACTTTGCGAATGAAACTCTAAACTTCTTCGGTCCTGGGGGAAACTAGAATTGAAACTATAATGTTTAACGGTTGTATCTTCATTCCAATAAAATCTTAGTTCTTTATGGTATGTTTGATTTAGAACATTGTATTCATAAAATGAGTATGTCCAAGTCACAGTGCCACCAGATGACCCAACAGCGTGTGGCTCACCTAAAACTAGTTTAACATCACTTTTCGTTGTCTGACTTTTTTTGATCCAAGAAAGTTTAGAAGGAAAGTAGTGGCCAAGACTAAAGCACGAACTGACCGACAGTAGTAAACAGAAAAAAGTACAACGTAAAAATTTTTTGTGTTTCATCTTAAATCTCCCAAAAAATCATATTCAACTATTATATACATATACTATCTTTTATAGTCTATATTAGCTAAGAAATTTATAGAATATTTATTTGAAAAAAACGATCCTGCAAAAGAAATCATTTGAGAAGAAACTAAGTGAGGAAATCTTGAGTTTAATCTTAAACTCAAGATAAGGATCAATTAATTCCCAGAAACCTCAGGTTTTAAAGGAGATGATGAAATATTTTCGTTGGAGTTGTCAGCTTTTTGTTTTGTGTAGTTTTGGAGTTTAGCATTCAAGATCTTTTCTATTGTATAAGTTGATACTTGGAAAAAATATGGATACTCAGATGATTTTAACACATATGATTTTTGCTTCTCATTTTCTTCATTATCTTTATTTACCGTACCTTTAGTTTCCTTTTTATTGTCATCAGCATAAATTTCATAGCTGATCTTATTTTTATCTTTTTTACTAACAGAGAATGTCATTAAAGATTTATAATTACTTTTAAGTTTTATTCCAGCAACATCAGAAAAACTAAGGTTTGATATACTAGAAATGAGGTTCGATAAGGTTTCAGTTTTTGTTTCTTCATTTTGCTTGAGGCCTTCGAGTATATAATTTCCATCTTGGTTTAAAACATTAAATTTTTCAAATTTAACACTTTCTATGTCTTTCTTATCAAAAACCAGAAGATCTTTTTCGAACCAATCTTGATCCTTTGTTGGAACATCATAAGTGTTAAACTCAACACTGTAAGTGAGCTCTTCTGAAGCTAGTCTTAGATGAACTTTTCTAAACCCCGGGGATGTTCCAAGAAAAATTGTTGTAATCTTTTTGTCATTTTCAAAAAGGTCAATTTTTCTTTCAAATTTATCGTCAGAAACAGAAAATTGCTTGGCAGCTATTTCGCTTGTTCCTACGGGTCGAGGACGTTTGAAACCAGCTATCTTCTTTATAAGACCGTCAATTTTTTCTTGTGATACTGGAAAATTATCACTATCTGGAAGCTTCCAAGTTCCTTTATCTTTATAAAGAATTATTTCTTTATTTTCGTTGTCTGTAACATTTATTTTATTGATGTTATCAAAATTTACATCCACCAAAGTAGCTGTTTTTTGGTAAACAGCTGTTTGACTTGGTTTATTTTGAAAAAACCATGTTAGTCCTAACTGGAAAACTAAAATAATTGATAAAAGAGAAATATTTTTACTCATAATTTTTGTTCCTTTTTCAAGCCAAATTATATCGACGATACTTTTCCAAATTTTGTTTCTGTAAGTACTTATAGCATCCGTAGACCATTAGCAGACCAAAGAGTGCTAGTGCGTAATTGAAAAATTCATGACTTTGTTTTTCATCATCAGCAAGTGGAGCAAGAGTTCTAGCAAAATGTCCTCTGCTTCTAATGGCTAATAGAGCACTATCATCTGTTGACCAATCTAGAGTATTTTCTACAATTTGCAGTGAGTTAAGGTATTGAGTTCCATTTAACATACCACTGATTTGTAGCGTGTCATCAGCAACAAACTCATTGGTGGAGAAAACAATAAGTCTTGAAGACTCTGGAGATTTTTCTATCACAGATGTCACAACACTTTCTTCTTTAGTTTGATCTTTTTCGTTGTGATGTGTTGAGTCATGCTTGTCGTCGTTGGAGTGCATAAGAGGTGATGTTTTTCCAGCAAAGTATGATTTAAATGATCCTTTTATAAGTACACCGAGGCTTGTACTTTCTTTTTTATCACCTACAGGAAAACCATATTTAGGATAAGCATCCATGTTCGGGTCTAAGTCAATGCTATCTGTGCGCCATGATTGCTCAGAACTTGTAAGTAATGTTGTAACTTCATGACTTGATTTTAAGCTGTCAGCAACAATGATTGGTGATGTCCAACTCATAGTCACTTGCCCTAAACCAGAGGTCACCATGTGATCGTTATTTAGTCCTGACCCTCTTACATCGATAAAGAAAGGATATGGAGCCATATATGGTTCATTAATAGTTACACCTTGTACCATCCTTTTACGTATTGCCGGGAAACCTGTATTTTTCTCATCCAACACAAACTCTTTTGGAATATTGATGCCAAAGTGGTCGAGCCATTCTTGTAAACCGCTGTTATATTCTTGAGCGCTGAAACCGTGCCTTTGTTTGTCAACAGAAAGAGGCGATGTTGATAAAATAACAGTTCCTCCCTTCATTAGAAATTGATCTATAGCAAAAACTTGTTTTTCGTTTAGATCTTTTGGGGCAAGGACAAGTAAGATATCTATGTCTGATGCAACGTTACCTGATTCTAGGTCTACACTTTCAGAACGGAAATTTTCTCCAAGTTTTTGTTGAATAGCCCGAAATTGTTTACCCCCTTGAGGCATACCGTATTGAGCAAACATTGGGTTGGAATTACCTTCTGGAGGAGAAACTAATCCGACTGTTCGAAGAAAACCAGGTGCAAGTCTTTTTAAAGTACTGTCAAGAGAGTTGTTGAATGCATCAATACTTAAATCGTCAGGGATGCCAATAGCGTGGACCTTATCACCTTCTTGTATAGTAAGATAAAAGTAAAATGTTTCTTGAGCAAAAAGGCTCATCATTTGAGGCTTAAACCCATAGTCATCTGCAATTTGTTTTGCAAGTATAGTATCTTTAGAAGGGTCTTTGAATTCAAGTTCAAGTTTCCCCTTTGAATCTTTTTGATACTTAGTCAAAGACTCTTTAATTTTGCCATGAAGTTCTGTTAATTGATCTGGTAAAGTGCTATCTGAGATATAGCCAACAAATTTAATATTATTTTTAAGCGAAGCAAACAAATTATCAGTGTTGTTGAAACTCCTCATAACCTTTGTAATACTTCGGGTAATATCATACTCAGGGTTTCGAAGTTGAACTTCTAAGCTTTCAGCTCCACCTCCATGCTTTACCTCGATAAGGTCATTGAAGCCAAGAACTTCAAACTGGTCTCCATATTTGATAAGGATATTAAAATACGAGTTAACCATTGATGCTGAGTGTCGATCTGAGATCTGAAACGGTACCGGTTCTATATTATACATCCGATTTGCTTCGGCTTCGATCTCTTCATTTTCTCTTGGATCAACGATCTCAACGACTATATTATTATTACTTACTATTTGATATTCACCGAGCAAGTCTTTAACTGTGGGAACAAGTGGTGACAATAAAGGATGAGTTCTTTCACTAAAGTAACCTCTGATCAGAAGGGGCTCTTGTAAGTCTGACAAAATATCTTTAGTAGTTTGTGAAATTGAGAAAATTTTGTCTTCTGTTACATCGATTCTAGCACTATTAAGATTTTTCATCCAAAAATTAGCAAGGAAAAGGTTTAAAACGAGGAGGGTGACAGCTAGTTTTTTTTGAGTATGTGAACTGTGTTTTTCTTCAGTTGACCAACGAAGCTTCTCTATAGAAAAACTATTTAAAGTTAGAAAAACAATAATTATGCTAAAATAGTAATAAATATCTCGAAGATCTATGATACCTCTACTGATCGAGTTAAAACGTGATCCAGATCCAATAAGGCTGAAAATTTCAGCATTAAATGAGCCAACAAAACTTGCAAGGACGTCTGAACCTATTAAATAAAAGAGTGAACACCCAAGTGCTGTTGAGATAAGACTTATGATCTGACTTTCAGTTTTTGAACTGATATATAAACCAATTGAGGTGTAGGATCCTGCAAGTAAAAGAGATGCTAGATATGCAGCTAAAGTAGGTCCCCAATCTAGCTCACCAAGCTGAGCAACAGTGAGGGTTAACCCAATTGTTAAAAATAAAGCAATTGTAACAAGGCCCATACAGGCAAAAAATTTACCGAGAACAAGCTCAGAGGTTTTTATTGGTAAAGTTAAAAGGGATTCGATAGTTCCCATCCGTCTCTCTTCACTCCATGAACGCATGGTCAAAGTAGAAACAAGAAAAATCATTAAGATAGGCATCCATTCAAACAAAGGCCTTAAGTCTGCAATATTTCTTGAGAAAAATTTTTCAACCCAGAAAAAAGTAAAAAGAGTAACAAATAGATATGTCCCCAAGAAAATAACTGCAGTTGGTGTTGCAAAGTAGCTCCATAGCTCTTTTTTCATAATAGCTAAAGTTTTAGACATGTTGTGCTCCTTCGATTAATTTACTGTTGACTTCCTTAAAAATTGTTTCAAGAGTTCGTTGCTCTGTAGTAAGCTTATAGAGATCCCACCCTTGTTCAGAAACTTTTTTTACTATGGTCGGGTTGATATTGTGATCACAGTTTTCATCGAGTTTAATGGAATACTCTTTAAATGAGCTGGAACTTTGAAGATCTTGGATTTCATTTATACCATTAATAGAACTTAGAGAGTTTAAAACATCTTTGTACTCGGCATTAACACCAATTATTAGTTGGTTTTCACTCGCTTTCAGTTGTGAAAGATCTGAATCCAAAGCGATTTTTCCATTAAGGATGATAATAACTCTGTCACAGATAGCTTCAACTTCTTGCATTATGTGTGTTGATATAATAACTGTTGAAGTTTTAGATAAATTTTTTATCAAATTTCTCATGGTAATAATCTGACTTGGATCAAGTCCATTTGTAGGCTCATCTAGAATAAGAATTTCAGGCTTGTGTATAATAGCTTGAGCAACTCCTACCCTTTGACGGTAACCTTTAGATAAAGTATTTATGTAACTAGCAGCTTTGTCTCCTAACTCAGTTGCTTTTATGGCTTCTGCTATAGCTGAATTTTTTTTCTCAGAAGAAATATTCCTTAGGTCCGCAATATGATCAAGATACTGCCAAACCGTCATTTCGGGGTAAAGTGGCGACACTTCAGGTAGGTATCCTAAATTTTTTTGTATGTCTTGTCTGTTTTCTTGGACGTCTACTCCGCCTATACTTATACTTCCGCTTGTTGCTTCCATATAGCCTGTCAGTATTTTTAAAGTGGTTGTTTTACCTGCCCCATTGTGACCGAGAAGACCGACTATTTGGCCGCGTGGTATTGAAAAGTTAAGATCCTGTATGGCGGTGAAAGAGCCATATTTACGAGTTAATTGTTTTGCATTAATCACCTTTGATTTCCTCCTAAAATTGTTCGTTATATCAGGTTCTTAAGTGTATTCGAATTCAATTCACTATATTAGATGAAGATATCTTGCAAATAAAGCTTAAACTTATACGTGTATTTAAAGATTTGGACTTTATTTTTAAAACTTCTCCTAGTTTATGATTATAGTAAGAAAAAATTTTTTTGAATCTACCATTAATAGCTAACCTTTTCAATTTTTGTTGTTCTGCGGAGAATTTAATTTTAAACAAGATGTCAATCCTTTGATTTCAAATTTCTTAATTAACAATAACTACTAGTTTTTCCTCTGGATTGTTATTCAATCTTGAATGGGTTTAATAATAAACTAATCATTAGATTTGAGGAGACACTTATGCTTCGTGAAAAAAAAATCTTATTCTACTTTATAATTTTTTTTACATACAGCCAATTTTCTTTAGCATCACAATGTTTTTTTATTTCTTGTTCAAATAAGCTTGGTTTACAAGAGTATTTTTCCCCAGAAGACATTAAAATTATACTAAAGCAACACCCTCGTTTGACCAATGAAGTGGTAAATAACATCTTTGATTTAATAAAAATATCAAATCCATCGATACTTTGTGACAAAAATGAATCTGGTTATGTAAGCCAGCGAGAAGATTTACTTTCCCTTTTTAGTATGTTTGCTTCTATATGGGTAGGGTTTTCGTAAGAAGGCAAAATAAATCAGACTGAATTATTAAGCAGTAGGAAATACTCTATTTCTTTTTTACATTGGTCAAAGTGATTTTCTTTTGCTATATCAAGAGGAGTTTGACCTTTATTGTTTTTTTGTAATAGTAGTCTTATTTTCGTTAAATCGTGTATTTTACGAGAATACAAAAGCGTATTTAATACTTGATAACTTGAATTTTCTTTTTCTTTTTCTTTTGAAAATAGACATAGGTGAAAAATATTATTATCATAATGATCTTTAAATTGTTTTGTTCTTTCTTTGTAAATAATAAGCACCAAGTTTAGAATGTTTTTATTTTTTTTTGTGATTGCTAATTTTATTGTATTTGCCATATCCTTATTGTTATTGAAAAACATTAATTCTTTTCCCCTGTAGTTAAATAGCTCGTGCGAAAAATTTTCAGAAACATTTATATATTGGAGAAAATCATAAAACTTCCCATAAGCTTCATCACTTTTCAATAATGGCTTTATATAGTTTTTATTTATAGAAAGAATAATTTCATTTCTTATTATACCTAATTTTATATATTTTTTTATTTCGTCTAGCCCTTTTCTTCGAACGAATCTTGGTATGGAGTGTGAGTTTTGATCTAATATTCTTAAGTTACTAATTTGGAATGGTTCATTATATAAATAATGTTCAATAAATTCGTCAAGATAATTATCAACAATAAGTTCATTTTTATGGTTGTCAAATCTATACTTATTCATTTTTTCTCTTACAGTACACATACGCCTAGTTATTTCTTCTAGAAATTCTATTTTGATAGTGTTGGGGCTAAAAGGGTCCGTCTGAGATACATTAATAAAATCTATTCCGTGATTGGTAAGGGTCATCAAAAGAGAATTAATGACTATAGGGTTGTTTAAAGATAGAAATTTTTGGAATAATATTTTTGACTTTTTTTGTAGAAAATTAGAAAAAATTAGAAAGAAAGTATCTTGTTCTTTAAAACCTGTATTCTTAAGCTTTTCAAATTTTTTATTAATTATTTTGAAAATTGATAGTTGTAGGTATGTGTTTAACTTATTATCAATTATACTGTTGAAGATAATTGATAATAATTGCTGATACTTGAAATATAATCTACTGTTTATTTCTTTTGACGGATATAAGATAAAATTATCAAGAATAAAAATTATTTTTTTGTTTCTATCAACTATAGATTTATCTTCTAGTAATATCTCGAGAATTGAATGATTTTCAGGTTCAAACTCTAAATTATATTGGTCGAAAAATTTATCGGTAAGAGTTTCTATTGCAAATGATAAATAATTATCTTCTTCACTATCTTCGCTAAGTAAATTGATCTTTTTTATTGATTTTTTTATTTCTTTTATAAAAATTTCATATTTGGTGTTTATTTTTTTTTTTAAATATTCTCTTTGTATTTTAATTTTTTCTAAAACATCATTTTGAGAGTAATGGTTTTTTAGTAAGCTCAATCTATCGGATGTAAGAGTTTTTTTCTCCTCATTTAAATCAGATGAAAAAACAAAATTATTGTATAATATGATAGAAAAGACTACTTTATAGAACAAATTATCTTTCCTTTAATACACTTGATTCATTAAGTTTTGTTATTATATCAATGAATATATGGTCTGGTTCAACAAAGTCGAAATCAAGGTCGTTATCTTTTAGCATCTGAGCTAAATTCATTAAGATACCTTGAAGAAGAGAATTTGATTTATTAAAAAAAATAATTTCCTTGGGCATAGCTATACCATTTTTTTGCAGCTCCTGAAAAACCACGTTTAATTTATTTGAAATGAAGTCGTGAGTGGCTAAGCTGCTTAGTAAAGGATTCGTTGGACCGTTTAAACAGTTGTTGGAAAGAGCTTTTATGAAATCTATATCATCTTGAAGTTCTTCAAGATCTTTATCACTAGCATTTTTGGGTTCTTGTAAAATATTTTGTTGTAGTTGTTTTTTTTGTTGTTCCAAAGTAGCCATTTGGCTTACAAGCATTTTGTTTTGGTATATTTTATTTTGTATACTATTTTCTGGATCAAAGCATGTTTTGAAATACATCCTGATTAAGTTTTTTCGTAATGCGTTATTTCCGAAGTATTTCTTGTTATAATCTAAAACAAAATTTAATAATGTTTCAGAAAGTAATCTAATAGCATTATCTAGTTTTTCTTCATCTTCAGAGTCTAAATTGGTCTTCTTTGTTTGTTTATATATTTCTAATAGATATTGTTTAGTTTTTGAGCTTATTTTTCCTGCATTTCCAAAGTCAATCATTGTAAGGTTGTCTGTATTTGAATCATAAAATATATTCTCTCGATGAAGGTCGCCATGGTAGAAATTTTTTTCTTTTTTACTTGATAGTCCAACTTCTAGATATGCTCGGTACATTTCTTGCATGGAGCTATAGGCTTTCATCAATTCGTCAGGCGAGTTTCTGTCCATAACTTTTCCTAAAGATTCACCTTTAGCTAAGCTCATGATCAATACTTTAGAGTTACCTTTGCTTTTTACTATAGATAATTCTTTTGGTAAATTAATAGTTTGAATTAGACCATTTTCTTCAGTATAGAGTTTCTCACCTTGAATAATATTTTTTCGTTCATTGTTAAAATTTAACTCTTCTTCAATTCCTTCGTTTGTATTATTTATTCTTTGCTTCATACCTTTATCGAAAACAGGCTCCATATTAACTAATTTATTTATAAATTTTTGTTCGCGAAAAAAAATTTTATCTACAAATTCTTTCTGTACCTTAACAACATATTTTTGATCATTATATTCAATAAGATGAGTTTGAGCTATACTAGCTATACCAAGTGGTTTTTCTCTCATCCTGAAGTCGTTGATTTTTCTTTTTCCTGTTAAGTTACTTAATTCTTTTTTCGTCTCTTTACAAATTTTCTTAGAATCCATTGGCTTACTTGTTGTTAATGCTGCAAGAACGTTACTGATCGGAGTTTCTCCAATCACTTCCTCTTGAAGTTCTTGTAGTAACTTTATTAAAATTGGACCTGAACTTTGAAAAATCTTTATAGCTACTTGCTCTGTATCATGATTTTTTTTACCAATAAAGTTAGAACTTTTATGACTTTCAATAAGATCTTTAAGTATTTTGAAACGACTAACGGTATCCATATAATTGTAGTAATGCTCTACAAGCGGTAACATTGTTCTACCAAGCTTTGCTGACAGTTTAGAGTCTAGTGTCAGTGTATCGTGGAAATTGTGAATAAATTTTTTTATTGGTGACCAAGAGTTGAGATTATAATTTTCTATAAAATTTAGAAGTCCTTCAACATGGAACTTCGATCCATTTTTAAAATTAAATTCCCCTCCTATTATTTTAACTAAAATAATATTTCGATTGATTGGTGTTTTTTCAGAATCCATACCGAAATTGTGTCGGAGAAAATAATATATGTCATTTGGTATTAACTCTTGATTGTTGATCATATGAAGGTCATCATGTTTTCTCATTCCATATAATGCATCTCTATGATTTTCAAAATGGTTAGCAAGCTTTTTTATTTTTTCTATTTTTAATTTAAAATATATATCAGAATTTTTTTCTTCCTCTTTTTTTAAACCATTTAGATAGGATGCCCAGTTAAATAGACCTGAGCAAAAGCTGTAAAAATCTTTTTTGTAGTATTCTTTATTTTTTTTATCTTTTTTATGTTTGTTAGATTTGGAAAGAATAGTGAAAGAATTTGCGAGGAAAATAAAACAAACAATACTTAAAACAAAGCTTTTATTTTTTACCATAAAGTTAACTCCTACAAAGGGAGACGTATATATTAACTATAAGTGCTTATGTAGTTATATACGTATTTTAAAGGTAAATTAAAATATTTTTTTATAAAGAAAAGAAAAGAAAAGAAAAGAAAAGAAAAGAAAATAAAAGAAAGAAAATATTTTATTAAATTAGATTAAAGTCCAAATTCATCATCTGAATTTGACTCATCTGAGTCACTATTTTGGCTTTCAGAGCTGTTTGAGTCTGTTGAAGATTGCGAAGAATGAAAATTGTCTAATTTATCAAATCGATTCTTATTGTCTTCTTCATCATGACTTTCTTCTCGAAGTCTGCCCGATTTTTTTAGCGTTGATAAAATAATGCTAGCCATTTTCTTCTCAATTGTAGGGTTAAAATTATTTTGAAAAAATTCTTTAGATTCATTTCCAGTTAACCCTTTGTATACAGCATCAAAAGACATCAGCTGAGGACTTACATGATCTCTTAAATAGAGCTCAGTTACCTCTTTTACTAATGGTGCAAGATAAGAAGATTTTACAGATGAGGTTGCTAATCTCATACCAGAAATTAAACTTGGTTTTGATTCTTCTCTATATCTTGGCTCACTGACTTGAACTGGAATAGGTTCTTCTTCTACTTGTCGACCTCTCGCTTTAAAAACAGCTCGGATTATTTTCCATTTCTTTTTTTTGTTGTCAGTTTTTTCAGGTACTTTTAAAACAGGAAGGTCTGGCAATCTAATCTTTTCTATAATGGGTTTTGGATTTAGAATTTCTTGCATTG
Source organism: Pseudobdellovibrionaceae bacterium (assembly GCA_002711925.1). Lineage (GTDB taxonomy): Bacteria > Bdellovibrionota_B > Oligoflexia > Oligoflexales > Bog-1112. The sequence goes on from PASJ01000066.1 coordinate 41,539, forward strand.
CTGTTTCTAGAGCCTCTGAGTATGGTGCGACTTTTCTTTTTGTTCCTTTTTGGTTGTAAAATTCGTCAAGTACTTTCATCATCGGAGTTCTTATAACTTTCAAAAACTGAGTAGATTGATAAGATTCAGGGTGGTATATTTCTCGAATACAGTCACTTGTATCTTGTTGAATTTGTCTTTGTCTCTGTTCTATTTCTGAGGATATTTGGGAGTCTTCATGAGAGCTTAAATTATCGTGTCTTTCTCTCGATGCTTTGTAGCTTTGTAGTCCTTTAACCACTAATTCTTTTGTATGAGTTCCTAGGTGTGAATGATCATCTTCATTCCATGAATTATTTGCTTTTAAGAATCTAACTAAGAATTCATATACTTCAGTATAACCCGTTGCTGCTGCTAGAGAAACTGGGGTAAAGTTTGAGGCTGATAATTGATTTAAAGCAAGAACTTTATCCTCAACAGGAATTGATCTTTCCGTTATTATTGCACGGATTGCTTCAAATGTTTTTTCTTTTGCTCCGGCAATTCCGACATTTGCCCCAACTAAGTCTAAAACATTATCAGATTGAGAAGATGTTTCTTGTTTAAAGTATTTATCTGGTAAAGGAAAAGCTAAGTGTAATAAATTATTATCAACACCATCTTGTTTTGTAATTTCATGAGGTGCTTGCCTTAAATAAAGCTGTATACCCTCTGACTGCTTTTGAAACATAGCATACATAAGTGGTGTCCACTTTAATTTATTTCGAGTTGTAAAAATTATATCAGCCCCTCCGAAGGCATGAAGTTCACAGAAAAGTTCATCCTGTTCACTAGCAATATCTGTCTTGTCATAAATATTTGCATATCTTATTAGTTTTATAACATTTGATTTGTTCCCTTCATTAGAAGCAGAAAGAGCAAATTTATTTAAATGTTTCGCTACTCTATTTCTAAAATTTGCCCACTTTGTCCATTCAATAATAAAAGGTTTAAGTTCGTCTCCTTGCAGTTGAGACTCAGTTCGTGTTGCATCAATTCTTTTAGCTACTTTTTTAAAGAGACTTTCGAAGTCTTTAGATAATCTATTTTGAAAGTGTAAAGAAAATCTTGCGTCATGATTAACACTCATTTGAGTAGAAAGCTTTTTGGTAGTAAAAAAATCGTTGATATTATCAACGTCTATTCCATTTTCATCAGAACTAACTGATTTTCTTCGAACTTTCATCATATTACTTAGAACTTTTTCTAGAATTGGACAATGAATTTGATCATCAATTTGTGCAATTTTATCTGTGTAAGACTCCGTAATAAAAACAACGGATTTTTCCAAGTAATCTAGAACAAGATTAAAAGTTGGAAAATCTTCTTCTTCAATAAGTCTTTCTAGTATAAAATTTTTATTGGGTGAAACAGAAATAATTAAATTATTCATTTTTTCTGTCTCTTCCAAAAGTTCGTTGTAGCAGTATGATATATTATCATTCGCTAAAATCATTAAAATTTTATTTCTTAATTGAGCATCTTTAATTTCATTCAAAACAATTGAAAGTGGAAATTCTTTTTGATTTTCCATTTTGGGAGAATTATCAAACTCTTGATGTAGATTTTTATTCGCACCATTTTCAATTAATGTTTGAACTTTCTCTGCTAATTCGATCGAATCTTTTTTTCGTAAGAGTATATTTAAAAGAGTAGTTTTGACGGATATTTTTTTGTTTTTTTCTTGATCCTCTTTTTTACCTTCTTCATTTTCTACACTTTCTTCGTCACTGAATTCGATTATATCAAGGTTATTATTTTCTTCACCTTCTTCATTTGATTTTGTTTCTATTTCAAATATTTTATTAATTGATTCTTTCCATATTCTTGCAAAATGTGCTTTGTTTTGTTCTTCAGTTCTATTTGATTGACCATATTCAGGAAGTTTTTTTAGCATTAAATTTTCTGTTTTTTGTTGAAGTTGGTTTAATGCTGTTTGTAGAACAGAATTATCTTTATCATCAAAATTTTCAATTATAGTATACAATTTAGGAGAGATTTTCGTTATCATCCATTCGTCTAAATCATGAATAGAAACCTTATCATATTTTTTTTTCTTTTTACTGCTGTTATGATTCGCTTCAACGATTTGTTGAACTGTTTCACCTAAGTCTTCTAGTGTTAATCCCTTCTCTCCTTCTTTACTCCCTTTTCCTGCTAAAGAAAAATTAGAAACTAGAAACAAGCAGCATGAAATGAACAATAGATGTATTATGTTCAACATAAATTTGTCTCTCTTTAGTTAATAAATCGTTGATAATAAAAAACCCGCTGAGCAAATGTCTAATTGAAGTGTTTTTTTTTATCAATAAAAATATGCAAAATGAGTAAAAGACAGAGCAAATATTTTTAATATTCATCATGCTTTGAAAATTTGTAAATAGATGAATTTGAACTTTATTAGTATTAAATTAAAAAAGATACCAAGTAAATTTTCATGTGGTAAGGAAACAAAAATAATACATATTTTAAATCTATTAAAATTAAAAATAAAAACAAAGCTAGTAATTTTTTTTTTTATGGTGCTAAAATAAATTCAGAGTAAATCTAAAATAACTTTATTAACCATTTAATCGAGCTTTATTATGTCAAATGATGAACAGACAATGACTAAAGAAAAAGTATCAGAACTTTTTCAATCAAAGCTAGGTTTCTCTGTAAAAGAATCGAAAGATCTTTTAGAGATGTTACTTGAAATTGTAAAGTCTGAACTGGAAAAAGGTAAGGAAGTTAAAATTTCTGGTTTTGGTAAATGGATGATAAAAAGTAAAAGATCTAGACCTGGAAGAAATCCTCATACTGGTGGAAAAATAGAAATATCCGCCAGAAGAGTTGTAACCTTTCATCCTTCTGATAAATTGAGAACAGCTATAAATGGATCGCTTGATTAAGAGGATTTGATCTTTTTAAGATATGTAAACATGGCGATCCCAGAAGGACTCGAACCTTCGACCCCCAGATTAGAAATCTGGTGCTCTATCCAGCTGAGCTATGGAACCAACCACGTAATACATGAATGTGCTAACATAATTTAATTCACAGATCAAGTATTTATTTGTCGCATTAAATCTTAACTTAGGTTTTAGCTTCTAAATCGAATTTATTGCCTAAATATAAACTGAAAATTTTTGTTTTTGAAACAAAATTTTTGAGATACTAGTTTTCCACCTAGAAATAACTTTTGATATTTTTCAATTATTTATTATTACTTTTCTTAGATTAATACTTTTTTTGGAGTTTCTGCCAATAATCCTGAGAAAATGAGCTTTTGGCAGCTAAAATTTTTCCAGCGGAAAGTGAGGCTTCAGTGGAAATTCTCCATAAACTAAGTAAAATTTCTTTTTGTAGAACTTGATGATTTATATTCCTTGAGTTTAGTAAAAGATAAATATCTTCTAATTTAACAATAATATTAGAATCTAAACTAATTCTAAAATTGTCTGGACTGATGGATATAGCGTGTTTTCTTATTATATGGGCTTTATTTTCTAGTGACTTTATCAGTATCTCTGAACAAAAAGGTAAATTTTCATTCTTGCATGCATTAAGCCACGCTATCTTCCATTTCCATGACCAATTATTGAATTTAAAATTTTCTCGTATGTAGTGGTTCCAAAAATTTATTTTCCATTGGGCTGTTGTTTCATTAAAAAATTTCCAATCATTTTTATGTGGTTGCGATCTAGGGTTAAAACTAATTTGTTTTGGAGAATTACAATAGATATTTTGTGTATAAGAAAATATTATTATATACAAAAAAACAACAAGATGTTTCATGATTTCCCCCAATTTGTTTAAGAATAAACTAAATTTTTTATTTTAATTTCCGATTCTTTATCAAGTATTATTTTAATAATAACTTTATTATTAGTTTATACCATTTGAGGATAAAGAGGTGAAAATTAGGTTTAATTTTTTTTGAAAAGAATATTATGGTAGATTCTAAATACAAAAAAAGATCTGAAGAATATTTGTTAGCTCCCATTAATCATAATAAAATTATAAGATGGGATAAACTAAAAAAGATCATGAAATCATTTACTCTTGATGAGCAAGAGCATTTTTTTCAGCAGAATTTTAATTATTTTTTAAAAAACGTAGATAACTTTAGTACTAAATCTATGGTGTTAGAAAATATTTTAATATCATTATGTCACTTAGATGTGAAATTTTTTAATCGTTTTGATATATCAAAAGTTGTAGAAAAAAATTTAATAAATTTTCTTAAAGTTATCAAAAATTTTTCTCAA
>PASJ01000067.1 GCA_002711925.1 Pseudobdellovibrionaceae bacterium
ATATAAATTAAGTTATAAGGGATACCACTATGACGAAGAAATTATCTGTGGAGCAAAAGATAAATTACTATATGGAAAATCTTTGTGATAAGTCAGATCAAGCTTATCACTTTTCACTAGTTCTTACTTTAAATCAAGAAAGAGCAAAAAATTGCTTGAATGAAGCCTATGAACTTTTGACAGATAATATTTCAACGATTGTCCGAGAAAACAAACCTAAATTAGCTATCTATCGTTACTGTTGGGAGGCTTTCCAAACCGTAGAAGAAGAAAAAAAAGACCTTGATAGCTTACAGATTTACTTCAAAGATCTTGTTCCAGAAGAAAGAGCACTCCTTTTTGCTGTTGATTTTTGGGGTATAAACTATCCTATTGCATCAAAAATCATAGGTATTAACTCTCAAGACGGCTTACTTGCTTTGGCAAAATCGAGAAAACATTTAAGTACACTTAATAATTAATAGGAGAAATATAAAATGATAAACCTACCTCCCAATTTATCGGAAGATGATTTTATTTTTAGCCACCTTTCTGAGTACTTTGGAAATGATCTAGATGAAGAAAATAAAAATTTATTTGAAGAGCTTTCAGAAAAGGGAAATTATACAAAAAATTTTGAAAATTTTAAAAAAAACAAGGGCGAAATACAGGTTGCATTTCAAAAAAACAGACTCTCTAGCGACGATATGAAAAATTTGTATAATAAAGTGCAGCCAGAAGAAGCCAGACTCGATCTAGAGAAAATCAGAATTTCTCAACAAGAAAAATCCGAAAAAAATTTTAATAATTTGAAAATTCTCGGATTCAGTATTTTGACTTTAGTAATGTGCTATGTTGTATGGTCTGTTTTTTCTCCAAGACGTCCCGTACCATTTGACGCACTTAAATCATTAACCTATGAAACTTTACAAATGGCAAAGTCATCTGACCTAAATCATATTGCATTTGGATCAAAAAATACCAAAGAAATTGAAGATTATTTTCTGTCAAGTAACAGACTTTCCTTTTCCCCTGTAACTTTAAAAAATATTGAAGCTCTAGGTTGGCAAATCATCGGATCTTCTGTTATTGATTACGATGTAGCGAAAATATCAATGATACAATATGAAGCAAAAAATGAAGAGAACAGTTTGTTTCTTTATAGCTTCAAAGGAAAATTAGAAGATTTACCTATAGAAGATAGTATAAAATTAGAAGAAGTTAAGTACTTTACATTTGGTTCTGAAAAAGTTAATTTAATAACCTGGCAGTCTTCAGATGAGACTATTACATTTTTATTTGGTTGGAAAAGTATCAAAGACCTAGCAATACTTGCTAATGCTGGATCTAAATAAAATTTTTTTTTTAATTTTCTAAATCACATCGGTCACATTCTTGTCTTCTAATGCCAAAATAAATTAAAAAAAACGCCCCCAAAAAACCTAGAATAAATCCAGCTAAATGAGATAAATAACTGGTATTTTTATACATAGTAGATGGAATCATCATAACAAGTAGAAATCCAAAAACTCTTAGTGCTTTTTCTTTTCTTGGTTTTGAATCATCATAATAAAAGTAACAAAAAATCCACATTGATACCATAGAATGACTTAAACCCGATGATCCCAAAAGATTGGTATACAAGGGATAGAATGAAATAGTTATTAAATTAGTTAAAATACCCAAAATAATAGGAAGAATTGGAAAAGCTATAAATCCAAAAAAATCAAACAAAAACCAACCAAAGATAAGCAATAGCGGAATATTTGAAAGGAAATGACCAACGTTTGAATGAACTAAAATTGCAGTGAAAAGTCTCCAATACTCACCATCATAATAAATTGATTTACGACTAACTAGAAAATACTGACTGAACTCACCTGTCCAAAAAAGATAACTTAAGAATAAGGATAAAAGAATAAACCCAGTCACAGGCAAGAGACTTTTAAGTGAAACCTGTCGATGCAAAAAAGTTTTTGCAATTTTCTTATTATCTTCATCATCAAAATCTTCATCAAAGATCTGATCCCACTCATCTTCATCAATATTTTTCATAGCAAATATTCTATAATTGAGAATTAATTTATATTTAACTGTTTTTATTCAACCATCATATTAAGAAAAGACTTAAGCTCATCTTGATCGTATCGAACAAAAATCGTTTCAGCCTTATTAACAGACCATTGCCCTGGGCTTTGTCCTTTCTTCTTAGAAAGATCCTTCCTTTGAGTTAAATAGACTTCTCCAGCTTGATCTAATCGTAATCTAGAATAATAAATAGCCAAAACGCAAGCCATTCTCTTAACGTCATGTGTTAGTTTTTTACCCTTCAAATTTTTTGTAGGGACAACAATATGAGAACCGCTTAAACCAACAACATGAAACCAAAAATCTTGACTTTTAGCACTTTTTGTTAATTTATCATTTTCCTCAGCACTTTTTCCAAGAAGGAATTTTGCACCACTAGGGTGAAGAAATATTTTGAAAGGTTGATAAGATAAATTACTTGATTTTTTTTGGAAAATATTTTCAGTTATTTTTATCTTATGAGCTGTCAAAATTTTATTCTGTTCAAGATTTGATAAAACCTTACTTTTCAAAATAAAGATATTATCTTCAATTTCTTTTATCTGATAATTTAAATTTTCTTTTTTCTCTAAATTATATTTGATTTTTTTATATGTTTTTTTTATTGTTTCATATAAGTCACTCAAATTTTTCCCTGGACTTTTATCAGGATCTAAACAGAGTGTAAATGTTTTATTTGATTCATCGGCATCATCAACAACTGATATGGATGCACTATTGGGTGCAATACGGTATATGTTTGATGCAAGAATTTTTGCTTTCAATTCAAGATCTTTTTTTTCCGTTTCTAGTTGTTTGTCATCAAAACATTTTGCAAGAGACTTTTTTAGTGTTTTTAGCCGACGATTTAACTTTTTTTGAACAGATTTTTGACTATCAGAGATATTTAAATTCCCAGAGAATTCACTGATTTCTTTAAGGTCAGACTGTAATTTTGAAGATTGTAATTCAAAGTCAGAGAAAATTTTTTGAAATAATGATTGGAAGTGATCATTTTCTTTATTTGGTAAGCTACCTTCATACTTTTTACGGTGAGTGTAAGTTCCTTTCTTACTGAATCGAGCATAAATTGTCTTTGAATCATCGATAAGGTTTATTTCGTATAAATTTTTTTGTCTGAAAATACCGAGAAAAAATTTAGATTTAGCCCTAGAAAAACAAAACCAATAATCTTGGTGGTAATTATTATAGAAAATATCGAGAAGTCGCGCACCAAGTAAATATTTTCTTGTTAGGTTCACAAAAGAACTTAAACCATTCACGTCCTCAGGTTTATCATTCTTAAAGAGAATTTCAGGTAAATTATCTGATATTTGTATAAATAAAAAAAATTTTTTAGCTAGATTCTTCTCACTTAGATTTTGAATCTGAAAAACAACTGAATGATTTGAAATTTGCCATGATTTACCAACTCTAATATATTTTTCATTTAAATTACACATCACAAAAGCCCAAAAATAAGAAATCGCACACCTTACTTGATGGGCGAATAGAAGTTGCCTGTAAGCATTGAATAACGCAATTGTTCCTCGGTAATATACCCTAAATCTCTAAGCTGAAATAAAACTGACCTAAACTTCGCCATCTGTTTTGCCCCAAGTTCTTTTCTTAAAATCACACGTGAAAGCCGACTGGGTGCTGGTAAGATGAGTGATAACTGAATAGATTGATTGATACTTAAAAGATCAGGAGTCAAATTAAAGTAGAAATCTGCTGCTTCAACTAGACCGTATTTTCCTTGGCCCCAATAAATAATATTAATATACCACGAAAGAATTTCCTCTTTCGTTAAAATAAGTTCTAAGATTAATGCTCCATAAATCTCTCTGAGCTTACGTAAAATAGTTTTTTCCGGACTTAAAAGAGTAACCTTAACGACTTGTTGGGTAATTGTTGACCCGCCAAATAAAAATTCTCCATGTCGAAAATTGACTTTAAAACTACTCCACAATGCTCTAAAATCAATTCCTATATGATCATAAAACCTAACATCTTCAGCAATAACTATGGAAGCCAACGTATAAGGTGAAACTTTCGATAATTTGATATCTAGACCACCTTCAAGACTATATATACTATTTTGATCGTTATCATGTTCCCTTCGCTTTAAATCAACAACACCCCACTTTAATTTAAAAATATGAAGAGTATCCCAGAATGTAAGTGCTATAAGACAAACCAAAATTACTTTTTTACTAAAAAAAATTGAGGCAAGTCGAGTATAAGTTTTTTTTGCCATAACAAACAAGCTTACTTTTTAGGCCAACTTATTAAATTTATTGATTAAAACCGCGAATAAACACTCGTAAAAACGAATTTTTGTAGATAGACGACTATACGAATAACTACTATAAAGCAAGATCTGAGCATTTTTTCAAGCTTGTTACTTGACTTTGTAAAACTGAACCTTCGGAATTATAAGCAAATATTTCACTACCTGGAACAACACAGGCTGTACCTTTTTTATTTTTACTATTTTCACTTATTGGCAATGAAACTATATTTTTACCTGAATCCAAAGTGGTACCTGACATACTATAACCTAAAACAACTTGTTTTCCGCCAACAGATGGACCAACTTGTACGGTAAATGAGCTTTTATTCTCTAGATTATAAGAACCTTCCTCCAAGGTAACTCCTGTCAAAGATAACTGTATACCAGCTAACTCAACGTCACTTGTCAAAGTTAGTTCTAAAACTCCCTGAGTCGAGCTTGGATTATCTTTATTGAAGGATAAACTATATTCTGTATCAACAACTGTTTCTATATTTTTTACGACTGAACTTGTACTTTCAACCCTTTCACCATCACCTGTTATATTTTCACCTGGAAGGTCGCTTTGAACTCTTTCGTTACTTGAAGAAGTAGAGCCTTGTGTACTTTCAGGTTGAATTGTAGATTGATTATTGTCGTTATTATCCGTGTTACTAGAACTTGAAATATTGTCGCTAGTCGTAGTTACTTGTTCTGTCGTATCTTCCTCTACTGTTGTATCTGCTTCTCCTGTCGTCTCTTCTTTTATAGAACTTGATGTTACAAGTTCAGTTTCTTCATCTGTTGCGCTCGTACATTTATAAAGAAAAAACGTTAAGCTACCAACGATACAAATCAATTTGACTTTTTTCATAATAGACTCCTTGACATTTTTAAAGATAATACTAATTGCAGTATCGCAAGAGTCTTAAGCAATATCAAGAACAAGCTACAAAAGGTCTGGTTATGGTAAGATTAAAATATTTTAAATACTTATCTTTTAGCTATTCTGTAGTAAAGAATTAAAAACAAGTATTTTAGAATATTTGTTATACACAATTATCAAAATATCTAATACTCTATACGTAAAACTACGTATTCTTTATTTCCTTTAGGTGCTCTTATCTCTATAATATCGTCTTCACCCTTCCCAAGAAGAGCTTTCGCCATAGGAGAGCTCAAAGAAAGCAAATTTTTTGAAATATCAGCCTCAAGGTCACCTACAATTCTATATTTTTTTTCTTCACCCGTACCTTCATCACTCAAAGTAACCCAAGCTCCAAAGCGAATGACACCGCTTTCTTGTTGTTCGGGCTTTATAACTTGAGCTCTTGAAAGTTTATCCTCCAGATCAGCTATTCTTGCCTCTATAAATGCTTGTTTCTCACGGGCTGCATGATATTCAGCATTTTCTTTTAAATCACCATGGGCTCTTGCTTCAGCTATAGCTTGAATGACTTCTGGACGTTGAACCTTTTTTAAGTCTGCAAGTTCATTTTGCAAATCTGAAAAACCTTCTGGTGTGAAAGGTATCATCTCTAAATTCATAGTTTCACCATATCTTGATATTGATACTTTTAAAATTTTAAAAAAGTTTGGCAGTATGCCTACCATCTCAAAAAGAGAATGGGTATTTGATTATATCCGATAAACTTACTTTGGCTAGACATATTTTAAAATTCTGGCGGTTAAAAAATTTTTTTTTTTATTTTTTATCTTTTGTTACAGTTTGTTATCAACGAAAATCCTATCTTAATTTATTTAAAACATGAAATTCAACGCCTAAATTACAGTAAAAATTTAATAGTTTTAATTTGTGACTCTTCCATTAAATTAACGATAAATCTTTAAGATAAAATAGAAATCAAGCTTGCTCAAAGAAAAACAAAAAGATATACCCCTTCGTATCGTGATGTATAAAAAATGATTTATAATAATTTGATTAACATCCTATAATTTTTATAGAAAGAAGAGTAAGGAGAGCCATGGCTAAGATTTTATCCAAGCCCAAAAATGAAAGAACAATCGCTGAGATGTTCGACAATATTGCTTTAAACTATGATTTTTTAAATGCTCTTTTAAGTCTGAAACAAGATCACAGGTGGCGTAAAAAACTTATAAACGAAATTCCCTACTGCAAAAATGGAAATTTTCTTGACATTGCAACAGGAACAGGCGACATCGTAACTCAAGCTTACGCAGCAAAAAAAGGCTATAAAACTTATTGTGGAATTGATATATCAAAAAATATGCTACAATTAGCGGAAAAAAAAGCCAATAAAAAATCCCAAAATATAAAATTTAGTCTTGGTAGTGCTGAAAATATACCGTTTGAAGATAATTCAGTTGATTGCCTAACAATATCTTTCGGGCTCCGTAATGTTATAAACACCGAAAAGGCATTGCAAGAATTTCAAAGAGTTTTAAAACCTGGCGCAAAACTTCTTATTCTTGATTTCTTTAGCCCTCCAAATCGAATAGTGAGTAAAATCTTTTTGTTTTACTTCGAAAAAATTCTTCCTAAAATCGGAGGGATTTTTAGTAAACAAGATGCCTATGAATACCTTCCGAAAAGTCTTACTTTCTTTTATAGCTCAAAAAAACTAATAGAATCACTTGAAAAACTTAATTTTAAAAAAAATAAAATTCAAAGTTTTATATTTCAAACATGCATATTAAAAAGTTTTACCCTTTGTGAGTAAAAGAATAAGACAGCACTACTTTTTCCCATTTATGTCGATAAACTTTACCCTTTTTGGTTTGAGAACCTGCGTATTATTATCATTTTTTCTCTTAACAAAATCTGGATCTGGTTCTTCCTTTCCTAGTTTATGTTTTGAGGCTAATTCTAAACCACAACCGGCACAAAATTCGTGTCGCAAATGATTAGGAACATAGGAAGATTCTTTCCACCTTTTCAAAGTCAATGTTTTTCGACAGCAAGGACAAATACCTTTGTTTTTTATAAACTGTCTTCCACAACACCTGTGAACTTGCTGACCGCAACAAATTTGTTTAACAACAGCTGAACCTGGTTCAAATGTATTAGCCTCAGCTAAGGCTTTATCTCGATCGAAAGCTCTTTTTATTTCACCTTTTACGTGATCAATTTCCTTTTTATACACTTTAATAAAAGACTCTTGTAAGTCATGGTGCAATGACCTTACTCGGTTTAAGTCATAAAGGGGTTCAAGAGGCTGGCTATCCTCATTCAATAAAACATCACCCAAAATATCATATTCTTCAAGGTCTTCGGGGTCGATTAAAACTCTAGGATCTTCAAGTATTTGTTGATAGATTAGTATTTGCGGTGTAACAACTCCAGATCCCTTGCAAAGACAGCGAGAAGAATGAAGACAGTAACTTTCCTCTGCAGGGGTAGATCGTGATAGACTTCCATGACAAACTATACTTGCGTCGTCTTTTTCAAACATAAGTCGCAAAGCTTCTTCGCTATTTGTATATTGAGACATTTGAGCAAGAATCATATCTGCCGGTGCAGCAAATTTAGATAATTCTGAGGCTAAAATAAAAGTAGCATCAATAAAAAAAGAAACCAAAAACAACGAACAAACTTTTCTTATCATAAGAAACCTCGAGCTTGAATTATTGAACTGCAAGATATTTTACTGACTAACCAATCATGTGGGACGATGATACCAAAAAAAAGAAAAGAGAAATAAGCTGAAAAAGAAATAAACCGGCAGCTAGAAGCACACCCCTGGATAAAGAATTAATTATATTGGAAAATTTAATAGTTAAACCAATACCAGCCATTGACAGGGCTAACAAACTATGGCTTATTATTTTTAAAATTTCCCCAAGGTCTTTTGGTATAGAAAAAATATTAGCACACAAACAAGAGACAACAAAACCGACTAAATACAAAGGAAAGGTATTAGACATCTTTTTCTTTACTAGCCTCTTCTCGGTATTTTGCTGCCATAAAAATAAAAAAATGACCAATGGAAAAAGCAGAGCAACTCTAGCCATTTTTATTGTAATAGCCAGGTCTCCTAGCTTAGCACCAAAACTATACCCAAGAGCTGCAACATGACCGACAGCTTGAAAAGATCCACCGATGAGAATAGCTAATTCTTCTTGACTAAATTGATAACCAATAATCTTTAAAGATGTAGGTATAAAAAAAAGCCCCAAAATACCTACAACCTGTATAACACTAATAGAAGCTACCACCTCTTCCCTGTTTCCCTTAAAAACATTTGACGTTGCAGCTATAGCCGAAGCCCCACAAATAGATTGTCCAATCCCAATGAGAAAACTCGCGTATCCAGATAGTCCCATCAAACGGCCGAAAATAAAGGATAAAATAATTGTTGATACAACTAATACAAAAATGAAAGAGACCGAAAAAATGCCTAACTCTTTGAGAGGATTTAAATCCAGATTAAAGCCAAGAAAAATGATTGCGATATTTAATAATTTTTTTGAACAAAAATAAATGCCTTCAAAATAATATTCTTTAACTGAAAAAATATTTCTATACACAACTCCACAAATAAGACTTAAACTGATCAAACCTAAAGATGGAATTGAAAAAGAACAAAAAAAAGCTAGTCCCATAAGAAAAAGGCAAAGACAAAGCCCCGGCATATTTTTTCTGAACCAAAGCTGATAAACCATAAAGATCCTCACTAAGAGTAGTTTTCCAAGAACTCTTTGATCGAGCCTAAAAATTTAGCAGCACCTTCTCCATCAATAACCCGATGATCAAAAGTCAATCCAATCTGACAAAAAGAATGAGACTGCCAATTGTTTTCACGAAGAACGGGACGCTCTGTTAAACAACCAATACTTAAAATACCCACCTGCGGCTGATTAATAATTGGTTGTGCATTTAAAGTTCCGTACATACCGGGGTTAGTTATTGAAAATGTTCCTCCAACAATGTCTTGTGGTTCGAGTTTATTATTGCGAGCCTTGGTAACCAGAGATGCTAGCTCTATAGCTACTTCATCAAGAGAAAATTTATTTGTCTTTTTGAGAACTGGAACAAGCAAGCCCGTCTCAGTTGCAACTGCACATCCAATATTGATATCATCTTTATACAAGATATCATCACCATCAATAGAGCAGTTGACTTCTGGGTGAGCTTGCAAAGCAAAAATAGAGGCTGAAATGAAAAAAGATGTTAGAGTCAACTTGCAAGAATTTTTTTCCAGAAACTCTTGTGCTTTTTCAGTTTTATACTGAAGAACATTATTAAGATTAACCTCTATAGTCAAAGTAGCATGAGGAGAAGTCCTTACAGAACGCACCATATGCTCTGCCGTAAGTCTTCTTATTTTAGTCATTTTTACTCTTTTGACTTCAACACCTTGTAAGTACTCCTTAGAATCTTTTTTCTCTGTTAAAACTTTTGTAAGAAGAAGGTCTTCTTCTCTTGGTAAATTTGATTCGGAATGAGATCTTACATATTTTTCTATATCATCTTTAGTAACTCGACCGTATAAACCTGATCCTTCAACATCTCCAAGAGAAATATTAAAATCGGCTGCCATTTTCCTGGCTAGGGGCGATGCAGCAATGTAACCAGCAAAAACTGCAGAAGATTTATATTCTGGTAAACGAATACCTTTTTGATTTAAGTTTGACTCAGGAAAATTAGATTTCTGATCTTTTTGATTGTCATGACTTTCAAACTTAGAGACTTTTGAATCTTCTGGTTCTTCTTGTAATGGTTGCTCCGAGATAACAGGAGCATTTTTATCTTCTGAAATTTGAGCTATAAGCTTATCAACTGCAACAGTATCACCTTCTTTACAGAAAATAGAAATAAGAAACCCTTCATGAGGGCTGCTTATTTCGGTATCGACCTTATCTGTTGAAACTTCAACAATAGGATCGTCTTTTTCAATTTTATCACCCTCCTTTTTTAACCAAGAGACGATCGTCACTTCCGAAACACCTTCACCCATACTAGGGACTAAAAGACGATGATTTTTTTTTTCTGACATTTTTTCTTTTCCTTTCTACACACAATGTGACAATCGCTATAAATGAATTGGTCCACCTAACCCTGAATGAGCAGCCTCTTGAATAGACTCTGAAATTGTGTGATGAGGATGGATAGCATGCCCAATATCATCTAAAGTTGCTTCTAGAACACTACCAAGAACAAACTCCGAAATCAATTCTGTTGCTTTTGCTCCAACAATATGTACACCAAGTATCTGCTTATAAGGTTGACTATATATAATTTTTATAAATCCTTCAGTAGATTCCTCTATTTTAGCCTTAGCAATAGGAGCAAAAGGAAATTGTGCAACTTGGTAACTTATACCATCCGCTTTTAAAGATTCTTCTGTTCTTCCAATACCTGCTACCTCTGGAAATGTATAAATTGCCGAAGGGTTAGTCTCGTAGTTAATCAATCGAGGGTTTTTCCCCGCAATAGGTTCTACAGCATGGATAGCTTCAGCTGATGCTGTATGAGCTAAAGCTGGGGTTTGAATAATATCACCAATTGCAAAAATGTGAGAAATATTTGTTTGATAGTGTGCGTTACTTGAAATAAAGCCGTTTTTAGTATGAAGTCCAACTTCTTCTAAACATAAATTTTGTATCACAGGTTTTCGACCAATAGAAACAAGGATACAATCGAATAACTCTCGAGTTTCATCGCTCAACTCCACTTCACACGAATTTTCTTTTTTTTCCACAGAAAGAACTTTTGTTCCCGTAATAACTTTAATGCTCTTCTTTTTAAATTGACGTAAAAGCTCATTAACACAATCACGATCTTCACCAGCCAGAACTGTATCCATCATTTCAACAACTGTAACCTTTGAAGAAAAAGATGAAAAAAGAGAAGCAAACTCTAAACCGATAACCCCGCCGCCAATAATAAGCATTGATTGCGGTACTTTTTCAATATTAATAATTGTATCAGATGTATGTATGACTTTCCCGTCAACCTTTATATTTGGTATCTGACTCACTTCAGAGCCGGTAGCCAGAAGAATATGATGACCAAATAAAGTTTCAGTTTTTCCATCATGAGTGCTTATAACATCAATTTCATGTTCACTACGAAATTGACCTAAGCCTTGATAGACATCAACCTTATTTTTTTTCATCAAAAACTTAAGACCTTTTCTTTGCGTCTCAATAATTTTATCTTTATTTCCTAAAATATCGTCCCAACGAAAACTCGCTTTTATAAGTGAAAAACCATGCTTGTCTGCATTTTGCAATTTCTTCCAAAATTTTGCAGATTCAAGCAAAGCTTTGGTGGGGATACAACCGACATTAAGACACGTTCCACCTAAGTGTGCCCTCTTTTCAATTAAGGCAACACGCAGACCCAGTTGAGCAGCTCTGATCGCTCCGACTTCTCCCCCTGGGCCTGATCCAATAACGATAAGGTCGTATGATTTTAACGACATACTTTTAAAACTCCAACTATAAATTAAGACCTAAATATTCTCTGACTTTACCTTTGATAAAATTTTCTTTATAATTTCATTACAAAATAAAAAAAACATCTTATAATGATTTGCTCGATCGAGTGAATAAAAAAGGTAAAAATAGCCATAAAAAAAATCAAAGTAAATATATAATAAAATTTTACGCGATTTGTTTCTTTGAGAGTCAAGTTGGTACTTACTTGAAAATGTAAAAAACTGTGCTTTCTTTTTCTGTTTATTATAGGGCTAGGTAAATTTTAAGTTGAGGAGAAAAAAGTGACAAAAAAAAAGTCTAAAGATAACATTTTAAAGTTCCCCAAACTTCAAGGAAAAGTCAGTTCAGACTTGATCCACTTAAAAAATGTGTCTGATCACCTTGATAAGGTCATACTTGAATCTATAGATAGCGGAAAATTAGATATTCATGAACTAATCGGCCTTGTTTCTCACCGTTTGGGAACACTTCTTAATACAGTTAAAGAAAAAAAACAACTTTGGCAAGTTTGTATCAGTATAATAGAAAAACAGGCCAAGATTAAGGAGTGACTCCTCTTAAACTCAATAATTAAAGCTTAAAAAGGTTTGCTCAGGAAAAAAGGCTATCTTGTAAGTCTTTAACTCCAGTACCTTTAAGGCTTGAAATAGAATGAAAATTCAATTTTGTCATTTTCCCTTCCGTTTCTAAAACCTTTTTCATTTGATTCATAGCTTTATGTATCTCAGACTTTTTAACTTTATCATTTTTGGTCAATATAACAGTAAGCTGTACGCCAAGTTTATACAAATATTTCAAATACTTAATCTCAAAATCCTCAATCTTCCTTCTTATGTCAATCAAGAAAAACACCTTTCGAAGGCATCCTCGATTAAAGAAAGCCTCCATAAGATCATTCCAACCTTTTGAAACCGCCTTATTGGTTTTACTATAACCGTAGCCCGGCATGTCAGCTAAAATGAAGACTCCTTTGTCCCCTGCACTTACCTTATAAAAGTTTATCATAACTGTACTGCCTGGAGTTGCACTGCGGTATGCTAATTTTTTCCTTTGTAATAGAGCATTTACAAGAGAAGACTTTCCACAGTTTGACTTTCCCATTAAACCTATTTCAGAGTAAGGATGTTCGGGGAACTGCTTCTGACTAGCAGCACTAATAATAAAAGAAGACTCCATGTTGATTTTGCTCCTGAAAAAAAAAACAGTTAACGCGATACTATAGGGCATAAGGGCTATGAATAGCATACATATTTTAGAAGATGAAGTTATTAATAAGATAGCAGCAGGCGAAGTGGTTGAAAGACCTGCTAGCATTATTAAAGAACTTGTAGAAAACTCTATTGATGCTCATGCATCTCATATTAAAGTTTCCCTAAACGATGGCGGAAAAAAGACAATCCTTATAAGTGATAACGGGGTAGGGATTGCCAGGAACCAAGCTCACTTAGCAATTCAACGTCATGCTACCAGTAAAATTAATGCTATTGAAGATCTTTTCCAGGTCCAAACCATGGGATTCCGCGGCGAAGCCTTAGCATCAATTTCTGCGGTCAGCCGCATGACTATTTTAAGTTATGATAAAAAGAAAAAAGAAAGCTTCAAGCTAGAAGTAAAAGAAGGACAAAAACCGCTTCCCCAAATATGGGATCATCCAGAAGGTACAAGTATTTATGTTGATGATTTGTTCTATAATGTTCCCGTACGACAAAAATTTCTCAAAACGGGACAAACCGAATTTAGTCATTGTTTAGAGTATATCCATGCGCTGTCTCTTGCAAAGCCTTATCATGGTTTTACCTTAAGCCATAACGGGAAAGAAAAATTTCATGTCAGTAAATTAGAAAAAGGCCTCAATGGTGAAAAAAACAAATACTTAGGTAAAAAAGCTCTAATAGCAAGAGCAGAAGCCGTTATTGGTACAAACGTAGAAAAATTTTTATACGTCTGCAACGAGGATTCTTATGGCTCTTTTGAAGCTATTATATCACCTCCAGGAGAAGAAAAAGCAACCTCTAAGTCAATTTTTACTTTTGTTAATGGAAGGTGGGTAAAAGATAAAACCATCCGTTACGGAATTCTAAGAGGCTATCATACCCACCTACTAAAGGGTTGTTACCCACAAGTTGTTGCCTATTTAAATATTGACCCATCTCTCGTTGATGTAAATGTTCACCCTTGTAAAACAGAGCTTCGATTTCAGTACAGTAAAGAAATTCAAGGTTCGATTGCTCATGCCATACGAGAATCATTAAGAACGGGTTCTTGGGTCAACCATCATGACAAATCTATTTTACAAATTGACTCAACAGAATTTATTGACACAAAAGCTACATCAGATAACTATGCATCAAAAGAAGCTCTGCCAAAAATTTTAAAAGAACACGTAGACCCATATAAGATTTTTCCTGCAGGTAAGGGTAGCATAAAATCAGGATTAAAAACATACGCACCCCTTTCTACGACAAGCTACCCTAAAACAGAAAATCAAAGTAACCAACAGGGAAATCTAGCGACAACTCATACCCAAAATAGTCCTATAGACTGGCAAAACTTGACTTACCTAGGGACAATAGCCAAATGCTATATTCTTTTCAGTCATCCAAAAAACCTCATTGCAGTTGATCAACATGCCTTGCATGAAAGAATTCTTTTCGAAAAGCTATCAAAAGATCGTTCATTTTGTACTCAAAATCACCCTCTTCTAGTACCTGAACTGATTAAACTTAGTCCAGAAATAGTTGAAAACCTAAGACTGAAAAAAAATGAACTAAGTACGTTAGGTTTTAACTTTGAAGAAATTAGTGAAACTGAAATAGAGATTATTGGGATCCCGACAATTTTAATTGATAGACCTTTAGATGGGCTTTTTGAAAGCCTTGGAGACCTTAATGAAGAAAAGTCATGCGAAAGTCCTTTAACTCACACATTATCGACTATTGCTTGTCACTCAGCAGTTAGAGCTGGAGAAGAGCTTTCCGAAGAAAGAATTAATAACCTAATCATGGAAGCTAAATCAGTTGATTTCTTTCACAACTGCCCTCATGGTCGTAATGTTTTTAAAGTTTTTCCTCACAAAGAAATTAGTAAATGGTTTGACAGAATCTAAAGATTAACTTAAAAGCCTGTAATTTCAAGCTTTGTATTGACAGCAATACAATTTTTTTGGTAGCTTTGGAAAAATTCTTTGTACTCTTAATACTTTGGACAATAAGAATATTCATATAATAAATTTAACTAAATATCTTATACTTCTTTCAACTTATGAAAAAACATGAACAATCTTAAACAAGAAGAAGAAAAATCCGTTCCTCCTTATCTTGTCATAATGGGTCCAACCGCTAGTGGTAAATCAGCATTATCGATGAAATTAGCTGAGCACTATAACGGTGAAATTATTGCATGCGACTCGGTTCAAATTTACAAAGATTTTAACATTGGAAGTGCTAAACCAAGCCAGGAAGATCAAGTTTTAATCCCACACCACATGATTGATATCCTCCGATGGCACGAAGAATTTGATGCTAATCAATACGCTCAAAAAGCAAAAAAGACTATTGAACAAATCTGGCTTAGAAAAAAGCTACCAATACTTGTTGTTGGTACAGGACTTTATTACCGAGCTCTTTGCCGTCAAAATTTTCATGACCTTCCGAGCCACAAAGAACTTCGAGAAAGATTGAAAACTTACTCTAAACAAAAACTAACAACTTTACTCTATGAAAAAGATCCGAAAAGGGCTAAAATGATCCATCCAAATGATCATTACCGACTTGCTCGAGCTCTAGAAGTTTTTTATATTACAGGTAAAACATTCGATCAATTGGCTGAACAAAAAACAAAGAACACGTTTCTTCCCCAGTTCACAATAGCTATAGATATTAGCCGCAAAGAACTTCATAATCGGATAGAACAAAGAGCAAATCAAATGATTGAATCTGGCTTTGAAGATGAAGTAAAGCAACTTTTAAAATCAGGCTGTTTGAAATCATGTAAACCTATGAACACAATTGGCTACCAGCAACTTAAAGATCATTGTCCTAAGAAGCCTTTCTCTATACTAACCTTACAGTCCATATTAGCAGCAACCAGACAATACGCCAAAAGACAAACAACATGGTTTAAAAAAATGGAAAGAGACATGACTGTAAGCGAACACACTACAATTGATCATATAATCAAAGCTATAGATACTTCTAACTTAATAAAAATTATATATCAAAAGTAATCTTTCCTTGTTTTATCCTTTACATCCTTGACTTTTTTATGGAATGTGCTTTGAGGTAAAAGCTCTGCCTTCAAATGATTGCCAGAAAGATTCAGCACCATTTCAAGCAGAGAACACGACTCTTCCAAATATAAAACTAAAGCTTCTGCCCCTCTATCACCTAAATTATTCTTGTATAATCCAAGATTCAAAAAGGTTAGTGTTTTAAAGCTCTTCAAGCCTTCAATAATTGAAAAAATCCCTGAATTTTTCAAGTTATTACAACCTAAATCAAGAGAGAGCTTTGAAAGATTTTCTTTTGAAGACAAGGCTAATAAAACTTCTTTTAAAATAGTGACCGAAATTTTTGTTCTATATAAATTAATTGTAACATCCTCCAAAGCCTCCATTTGCTTAAAAGTTTTAGCCAAACAAGCCCCTAGTTCTTCATTAAAAATAGACCTTTGGAGATTTAGTTCTAAAAACTTTAGTGAAGGTAAGCAAGTTAATGCAGAAAAAGTTGCTGGCCAAGAAACTGTATCGCTAAGACACCGGGGCAAATTAATTTTTATTTTGACAGCTGGAATGAGTCCTTCTCGGTGATTTCGTACACTCGGCATCCTTAAAAACTTCAACTCTAAAGCTTCTGAACAAGAAAGCTTATCTCCGCCTGAAAAACAAAAATCTTGACATAGATTAAAGTCACGGCAGACTCTTCGAGAAGACAGCCTGTCTTTTATTTCAAGAAAAGATACTACACATGTTAAAATTTCTAGACTTCCACTGTGAAGAGAAGCTTGAGAGTAGATGAGATTTGTTTTTAGAAAAGAAAAACATGAAATAAAGATAAAAATAATTCTTTTATTCATTTAAATCCTTCAAAAACTCATTTTTTGAATATACCCTTTTGTTCAAAAAACAATACTACTTATATCATGTGTAGCTGTAAACTCTTAATTTAGAGGCAATAAATATTTTAAAAACTAAACTTTATTCCAAAAGATTCAAGTTAATTACTCAAAATATTTTAAAAACTAAAAGAATATAAATATCGAACTTTCATAAAATAAAGTAGGCTTTATTTAGCTAAACAAAACAACCCACTTTTTAACAACGAACCTTAGCTAACTCGAACCATGAACCAGTATAGCTTGGAGATTTTCTTTTACCAGTTCGCTGAATTGAGTCTTTATTTTTTTGGCGAGCAATGAATAATTTTCCTTGTCCTTCTCGACTGTTTATTCGATCAACTGTTTCCATAAGCTTAATGGCCTTATTGTGATCAACAGTTTCAAACAAAGTTTGCTCTACAAACGTAGATGGACTCAAGCCTAAAAGGACAATTCCTACCTTATGATAAAAAAGTGACGGACGATAAATTTCTAGCAAAAGTCCACGCGCTGCAGTAAGAATAATGCGAGTATCATTTGTTGCATAACGCAAAGACCCCTGAGTTCTTCCACAATAATACTTTTGTCCTTTCCGAAAAGGACTCGTTTGTAGAAAAAGATGAAAAGATTGACAAAAATTTTTTTGTAGTCTTAGTTTCTCGCAAACACGAAAAATACAATTGGCTAAGACCACCTCAATTTCTGAAAGTAACTTCAGATCTTTAGGAAAAGAACGAGACGAGCCAATACTTTTTTTATCCCTAAGATCTTCAAGTGGAAGACAAGAATTTCCTTTAATCTCTAGACACAGCCTTTCTCCTGTGAGAGTTAAATGTTTCCTAATAAAAGAAGGCTCGGCACGACGCAACTGAAGCGCATCATAAATTCCTATTTTATTTAGCTTTAGTGAGCTCCGCTTTGCAACACCCCAAAGCTTTGTTAGAGGAAAACCTCTAAGTACTTCCTCTTGATCTTTCCATTCTAGAACGGAATAAACACCTGACACGCTATGATTTTTTGCCATATAATTTGCAACCTTAGCTAAAGTTTTTGTTGGACCTAGACCAATAGAAACAGGCAACCCAAGGTGCTTCATGATAGTTTTTTTAATTTTCAAAGCATAATCGAAGGAACTTATAGCAAAAAGTGAATCTAAGCGCAAAAAAGCCTCATCAATAGAGTACACTTCCATATCTGGAGAAAAACTCAAAAGTAAATCCATAATTCGTTTTGATAACTCACCATAAAGAGAGTAGTTTGATGACAAAACATGAACTTTATGCTTTTCGATGACTTTCTTGTACTGGTATATGGGAGCTGCCATAGGAATATTAAGTCGCTTAGCTTCATTAGATCGAGCAACAATACAACCATCATTATTCGATAAGACAACAACGGGACGCCCTTCCAAGGCTGGATCAAATAAACGCTCACAAGAAACATAAAAATTATTACAATCGACCAAAGCAAAAACTAAAGACAAAGCCTTCTCCTAAGAAAAAATATGGTTTGTGAACAAAAATCAAGACTTTATCAAGAACAAATTTTTCTTATTTGACAGATATAAAAGCTTCTTGTAGTTAACACATTTGAAATGCGTACAAAAATCTAATTGATATTTTCTAGAAAATAATCAATTGGCATGACTAACATATAAAAAAGGATTTTGATTTATGCCACGCGGAGGACATCGCCCAGGAGCTGGTCGTCCTAAAGGAAAAGGGAAATATGGAGAGGAAACAAAACCATTACGCCTCCCTGTAAGTATGACTGACTCTATTTTAAAGTTTGTGAAGAATAAAGGATATAGGATACCTCTTTTCAGCAGCAGAGTATCTGCAGGGTTTCCTTCTCCAGCAGATGATCACCTTGCTCAAAAACTCGACCTTAACGAGCACCTTATAAAGCATCCAAATGCTACCTTTTTCTTAAGGGTAGCTGGTGAGTCAATGAAAGATGCCGGAATATTTGATGGTGATATCCTTGTTGTCGATAAAAGCTTAACCCCAAGTAGTGGAAAAATAATAGTTGCAGCAATAAATGGAGAGCTCACTGTAAAAAGATTCTTTCGCAATGGTAAACAGGTTATCTTAGCTCCCGAGAACAAAAATTACCAACCTCTAACATTAAGAGAAGAAGAAGATTTAATTATATGGGGTGTTGTAACAAACGTTATTCACAAGGTCTAAATCATCAGATCAAAAAGAAACGTATAGCTTAATAGGACAGTGATCAGATCCCATCACGTCTTTTAAAATTACGCAATCTTTAACTTTTTTTGCCATAGCTGAATTGACAAAATGATGATCGATCCTCCAACCAACATTTCTTTCTCTTGCTCTTGTTCGATAAGACCACCATGTGTATTGACCAGCCTCCTTATTAAAAATTCGGAAAGAATCCACATAACCTTTTGTAACAAAATCATCAAGCCAAGCCCTTTCTTCGGGGAGAAACCCTGGATTTTGTTCATTTTGTTTTGGATTTGCCAAATCAATTTCTTTATGAGCAATATTAAAATCACCACATATTACTAGTGGTTTACCTGCCCTTGTTATTTTATTACATAATTTCAAAACAGCATCACAAAAGTCCAACTTATATTCCAAACGTTTACCCTTCTCTTGGCTATTTGGAAAATAGGTATTAATTAAAGTAAATTTGGGAAAATCTAACTGCTGTAAACGCCCTTCATTATCAAACTTTTTTAGCTTTAAATGAGAAACAGTTGAAACTTTCATTTTTGAAAAAACGACAGTACCACTATATCCTTTTTTTTCAGCACAATGCCAATAAGTCTTGTACTTATAAGGGGAAATTAATTCTTCTGGAACCTGATTTTCCTGAAGCTTTGTTTCTTGTAAGCATAAAATATCTGGATTTTCTTCACTTAGCCAATCTAAAAAGCCTTTTTTAAATATGGATCTCATACCATTAACATTCCAAGAAACAATAGACTTCATACATACTCCACGAAAAGAGGTAAGAATAATTAATCCTGTTTTAAAAACATCTTAGTAAAAATAGCAACATATACGTGTACTTATACAAAATAAAATCATCCAAAAAAAAAATCAGAAAATAGTTGCACAATATATGCGTTTTACCTATTTTTTCTTCCTATTCTCTGGTATAATATTTTTTACATAGATAAAACAAATTAAATTTCTACTAGAAACACCAAGGAATTTATTCTTTCTATTTTCCTTTTTATTTTTATCCAATATTTTCAACAGGTAACAAATGTCGACAAGAAAACCACAAGCAAAAGAAGAAGTATCACGTGCAAATGATTTCCACAGTCTCGGTCTAGCAAAACACTTAGTAGAAGCTTTAGAACGATCAGAAATTAAATCCCCCACAAAGATTCAAGCAGAATCTATCCCAGTCCTTATGCAAGGAAAAGACTTGATAGCTCAAGCGAAAACAGGAAGCGGAAAAACTCTAGCATTTGCTTTACCTGCTTTAGACAAAATCAAAAATCAAAAATCCACTCACACTCTAGTTCTCACACCAACAAGAGAATTAGCACAACAAGTCACAAATGTTTTTAAACAGTATTCGAGACAAACAAAAATTAATATCGCATGCGTTGTGGGAAAAGAGTCATATACAAGTCAAATAGAATCAATAAGAAAAGGGGCACAGGTTGTTGTTGCAACACCAGGTCGACTTTTAGACCTTCTAGAAACAAAAAAAATCAATAAATTTAGCCCTGAAACAGTAGTTTTTGATGAAGCTGATGAAATGCTCAATATGGGCTTTATTGACGATATAAAGAGTATACTGAAATTTATCCCTGAAAAAAGACAAACTGTCTTTTTTTCCGCAACCTTTCCACAAGCTATTATAAAGCTTGCTAAGATGGAACAAGTTAACCCAATATCAATTAGAATGGATAACGAGAGAGAAAAATCATCACCATTAATTGAACAACATTTTTTTGTTATAAAGAATGAAGAGAAAAAAAATGCTATCATTCGATTATTTGAGATGAACAACCCTCACAAAGCAATAATTTTTTGTCGCACAAAAGGTGATACTGAAGTTTTACAAAACCACTTTATAAATAAAAACTTTAAAGCAAAAGCTCTTCATGGAGACCTAAGTCAACAAGATAGAAAAAGAGCAGTGAATAACTTTAAAGACGGATCATACAATATCCTGATTGCGACAGATATCGCTTCAAGGGGGCTAGATATCGATGACCTGTCACATGTTTTTAACTATGACTTACCAGAAAATTATGACCGCTATACCCACAGGATCGGAAGAACAGGAAGAGCAGGAAAAAAAGGGGAAGCTTTTACATTTACAACAAAGTCAGAGTGGAGAAGCAATAGTTTCCTTAGACATGTTGATATGAAGAATATTAAGTTAGCCGAAATACCCAACAAAGAAAAAGTAGAAAAGATAGCACTCGAAAATTTAAACGAAGAAATTAAGACAACAAAAATTAGTCCAGAAAGTAAAGTACTTATTGAAAAGATACTAGAAGATCATAATTCTGAAGACTTGATCTGTAAACTTATCACACTTGTAAATAGTAAGAAAAAAATATCAGGACCAGAATATATTGGCTTACCTCAAAAAAGACTAGATCAATTTGTTTCTGAAATAAAAAGAACAACTTCAAAAAGTAGAAAAGTAAAAGATTTTGAAAATAAACGAAGTAACAACAAGAGAAGACCAAGAAAGTTTTGGCGAGAACGAAAAGCCAGCTAGATAAGAAAATAAAAATTTCGCCCACCTAATTTACCCGAAACCCAAAATTACTATCATTCGTATTTTAACCTTCAAATTTCAGGCTAAGGGTAAATAGATCTCTTTCCAAAATATAACCGACCTTGCACCGATTTTAATTCTTGGATGTACCAAAATATATTCAACAAAAATAGTGACCTAAAATTCCAATACTTACTTTATTTTTTATTATCGCTTAACTCGCCTATTCATCTTCGAGAACCAGTCCACCTGGCAAAGATTCACCAAATAAAGTAGATTGATCCTTTAAATCTATTGGTAAACATTCTTTGAGAGTCTTAAGCTTATTTTTATCAACACCTTTTTCCAAAAGCAGTTTGATTACTTGTTCTCGTCTTTGGCTAGAAATATCCAAACTTCTTTCATTTATAAGTCGAGTAGAGCTTAAATAAAAACGAACAAGATAACTGCTTATTTTATCAAACTTCTGCCAACCTACTTTTTCTAATAAGTCAAACCACTCCTCAACAATTTTTGGCGGAACTATATTTTCAGGCCCTGAATATAACGGTGTTCTCGATGAAAGTCGAGTAAGAGCCCAAAATTTTTGCTCTAAATAAAGCCTAGAACTACCTAGAACTTGATTTAATATTTGCTTAGCAAGAACAATTTTCTTCTTCACATCAATCAACTCGAGTGAAGAGATAGCCATTATCATTTCAGGTGTTGCATCACCCTTTCGGATAGAAGGGTAAATTTTATTATAAATAACTTCTTGCTGTCTTTTCGTAAGCCCTCCTGAAACTCTTCGCCAAAAAATCCACCATTGGTTTTTAACAAATCCATCATTAGGATTTAGCATTCCTTGTAAAAAAATTTCCCAAAGAGACTGAACATAATTTGAATCATCTCGGCCCCCAAAACCTGGACGCAAAAAATAACCGGACAAATTCAACCAAAAAGCCTCGTGTTTTGCTGACTTAGTTCTTTTAGTTTTTAGGCCAAAAAGACTGTTTTGCCACAAATACCTTAATAATTTGATATCCCATTCGCTCTTTTCAGAAGATAGTGTTTTTTCCATATTTAAAATTAGCTTTTGAGAACTTGTATCAGAAAAAGATTTATCTTTTTTTGAAAGAAAAACTTCTTTAATCTGCTGCAGCGTTTCACTGATTTGATTTTCCAAAAGCTCACTAGAAGGATTAACATTTGCAAGTTGTTTTTTTCTTGGGGCCGTATCTTGAACGTTAAATGAAAGCTGCCATTTATTTGGCTTTTTATTAAGATCTAAACTATTACTATCAATGCAAAAAATCTGCAATAGTCCATTAGGTGTTAAAAGAGACTGTAAATTTATGTGACAAAACTTTGTTTCCTTTTCTTTAGCTTCCATTGTGGCATTAAGAAATGACAGTGGTTTTATATCTTCACTGGTGTAGGAAATAACATCACCGGGCAGGTCATTTTCTCTTGTATTTGAGTAAAAAACTGCAAACGAGACTTTCTGATTTAAAAGAAGTTTAAAATTCAAGTTTTTGATGTCGATAGGTTCATAGGAAGAGTAACCCTTAGATACTATACACAATAAAGAACTTGATTCTTGATGCTTTTTATTTTGTTGAGTAAATTCTAAATATAAGTTTCTAGGATAACCTCCCTTAATCCATAAATCATCTTTTTGTACTAAATTTGCAGCAAAAAGACTTGCTCCTTTGGCAACCATAAGATTGAGATCGCAGCTATTTAAAACTAAAGGCTTCGATTTTTGCCAATTTTGGATAATTTTAACTATACGATTTTGCAAAAGATTGGGTATAAGGGTTCCTCCAGCAAAAAGTATTCCATCGACATGATTAAGTCCAATAAATTCTGACAAATGTCTAGTTATTGCTCCATCAAAAGCATAAGGTAAACCCCACTCTTTTAATCCCGTTTTATTCTTATGGGCTCTTTGATTTTTTTCACACTCGGGGAAAAACCCCTCTAAAACAGAACCTAGTAGGTCTTTACCAGAAAGTGAAAAAGACAATACTTTTTCAAAAAATCCACTTCCTCCCTCTTTAGTAGAAAGTGATAAATGATATTTTCTCGTGAGTACTTGAGAATCATCCTCTATTGATAAATCAGAAAAAATTTTTTCTTTTATTGACCTACATTTAGATAAAAGATCTATCCACTGACGAGAAGAAAAATGCTTACCAGATAAATTTTGATGTTGTTGTTCAATCATAGAAGCAATTTTTAGATCAATATTATCTCCACCTAGAAGAAGATGCTCGCTAACTTTTTTACGTGTAATGGAATAACCATACGAGCTTTTATGACAAGAAGTCATCTCCATCAAAGTAAAATCACTTGTTCCACCTCCAATGTCACAAACAATAATATTAAGAGGTGACTTTTTTTTCACAAGAGCTTTGTCAATTAATTTTCTACAACTGTTATTGCATTCTTCTTTTATATGATTCTCGTAGATCCACGAATAAAGTGCGGCTTGTGGTTCTTCAAGTAAATATATTTTAGTAGGATCGAGTCCAGCTAACTTAGCTGCATCTAAGGTAAGTTGACTAGAAACTTCATCAAAAGAAGCCGGAACTGTTATAACTAAAACTTGCTTTTCAAGACAATAATCACTAACCGAAGAAGCAAACTGAAAATTCCATTGGTCTTTTATATGACGGATAAAATAAGAAGTGACCTCCACAGGAGACAACTTTTCACTCCCAATCAAGATATCAGAGTCCCAAGGGAGAACAGGAGCTGAAGGGTCAATACCCTTATGACACAACCAGGATTTTGCTGAATGAATAACCCGTTCCGGAAAAAACTCTTGTTGTTGCCTAGCACAACTACCAACAACATATGACACCGGTGATTTTTCATCACAGTTATAAAAGTCTAGATTAAACTGACCCTTTTTAAATGACCCTTTACTTGGTAAATAACAAAATGACGGTAAAGTTGATTTTTCACAAGTTTCCCCAGGTCTTTCCCATTGTTTTAGTTTAAAGAATTGAGGCTGACCTGACTTTTCGAGTAGATCAATATAATAGACACTAGAATTTGTTGTTCCTAAGTCAATACCAA